>DASVFV010000117.1:0-7873 GCA_036379875.1 Burkholderiales bacterium
GTCCATTCCTTGATCTTGGAAATCTCCTCGTCGGTCGGCTCGCGGCCATTCTCGCGCTCGAACTTGGCCACGTTCTGATCAACGGCGGTATTCAAGAACATCGCGAGGATCGTCGGCGCCGGGCCGTTGATCGTCATCGACACCGAAGTCGACGGATCGCACAGGTCGAAGCCGGAATACAGCACCTTCATGTCGTCGAGCGTGGCGATCGACACGCCGCTGTTGCCCACCTTGCCGTAGATGTCCGGGCGCTCGTCGGGATCGAAGCCATAGAGCGTGACCGAGTCGAACGCGGTCGAGAGGCGCTTCGCCGGCATGTCGCGCGAGAGCAGGTGGAAGCGCTTGTTGGTGCGGAACGGATCGCCCTCGCCCGCGAACATGCGCGTCGGGTCCTCGTTCTCGCGCTTGAAATGGAACACGCCGGCGGTGAACGGGAACTCGCCCGGCACGTTCTCGCGCATGCGCCAGCGCAGCAGCTCGCCGTGGTCCTCGTACTTCGGCAGCGCGACCTTCGGCACTCTCGTCCCGGAAAGCGAGAGGCTCGTGAGCGAGGTGCGACGCATCTCATCCCCATCCTTGCCGCGCACCTTCACGACCTGCTCGTCGCCGGAATACGCCCTGACCACCTCGGGCCAGGAGCTCAACAGTCTTTCGCTCTCCGGGGCGAGCTTCTTCGATTCCAGGAGAGCGTCGATCTCGGGTACCGGCTTGCCGAGCATGCGCTTCGTCGCCTGGAGCTGCTGGCGCTCGCGCGCGAGGCGGGACTGCTCTTCCACGGCCTGGTGGTAGCCGCGCACCGATTCGGCGATCTCGGCGAGGTAGCGCTGGCGCTTGGGCGGCACCACGACATGCACCGCGGACGAGACCTTGCCCGCCGGCTTGGGTAGCTTCCCGGCAGCGAAGCCCAGCTTGGCGGCGATGGCGTGGTAGAGCGCAGTGACGCCGTCGTCGTTGAAGCGCGCGGCGATGGTGCCGAACACCGGCATGTCTTCCGCGGCGCTCTTGAATGCCTCGCGGTTGCGCTGCACCTGCTTGCGCACGTCGCGCAGCGCGTCCTCGGCGCCGCGCCGGTCGAACTTGTTGATCGCCACGAAGTCGGCGAAGTCGAGCATGTCGATCTTCTCGAGCTGGCTCGCCGCGCCGAATTCCGGCGTCATCACGTAGAGCGAGGCGTCGACGTGCGGCACGATCGCCGCGTCGCCCTGCCCGATGCCGGCGGTCTCGACGATCACCAGGCCGTAGCCCCACGCCTTGCACGCGGCGATCGCGTCGCCGAGCGCGGCCGACACCTCGGTGCCGGTGTCGCGCGTCGCGAGCGAGCGCATGAACACGTTGGAACCGTGGATCGCGTTCATGCGGATGCGGTCGCCGAGCAGCGCGCCGCCGGTCTTGCGGCGCGTCGGGTCGACCGACAGCACTGCGATCTTCAGCGCGTCGCCCTGGTCCAGGCGAAAGCGCCGCACCAGCTCGTCGGTGAGCGAGCTCTTCCCCGCGCCGCCGGTCCCGGTAATGCCGAGGACCGGGGCAGATCCGGTTTTTTCCTTAAGAGAAAATCTTCCCAGTTCCAGGGCGGTAATGACCTGCGCGAGCGTCTTCGGCTCCTTGCGCGCCGGGTCGAAGTCGCAGCGCGCGAGCATGTCGTTGATCATGCCCTGCAGGCCCATGCGCTGGCCGTCTTCCGGCGAGTAGATGCGCGCCACGCCGTAGTCGTGCAGCTCCTGGATCTCGGCGGCGACGATCACGCCACCGCCGCCGCCGAATACCTTGATGTGGCCCCCGTCGTGCTTGCGCAGGAGGTCCAGCATGTACTTGAAGTACTCGAGGTGCCCGCCCTGGTAGGACGAGACCGCGATGCCCTGCACGTCCTCCTGAAGGGCGGCGGCTACCACTTCATCGACCGAGCGGTTGTGGCCGAGGTGGATCACCTCCGCGCCCGAGCCCTGCAGGATGCGGCGCATGATGTTGATCGACGCGTCATGGCCGTCGAACAGGCTCGCCGCCGTGACGAAGCGGATCTTGTGCTTGGCCTTGTAGACGAGCTTGCTCGAGTCGGACAGGTCCGTCATGGCAGCCAGCCTAGTTGACGTTTACGTCAACGTCAATCTCGATAGGACGGGTCTTGCGCGTCCACCAGGCGCACGAGCGCGGCGAATACATCGTGGCAGGTGCGCGACTCGCCCGGCCCGGATTCCGCAAGCATGCGCTCGATCACCTCGGGCGACAGCGGGTTGATTTCGCCGCCGGCCCGGGCCGCGGCGAGCTGCACGTCGCAGGCGCGCTGCAGCGTCCAGAGCCGCAGGTAGGCCTCGGCCACATTCGCGCCCCACGACAGCAGGCCGTGGTTGCGCAGGATCATGACGTGCTTGTCGCCGAGGTCGCGCACGATGCTCTCGCGCTCGCCCAGGTCCACCGTGACGCCCCGCAGGTCGTGGTACGCCACGCGCCCGTGCAGCATCGCGCCGTAGAAGTTGTCGCTCGACAGGCCATCCTTCAGGCACGACACCGCCACGCCGTTGGTGGTGTGCGTATGCATCACGCAATGCGCATCGGGCACCGAGCCGTGGATCGCCGAGTGGATCACGAAGCCCGCCTTGTTCACCGGCCACTTCGAGTCGCGCAGCACGTTGCCTTCGAGGTCGATGAGCACGAGGTTCGACGCCTTGACCTCGCGATAGTGCAGGCCGAACGGGTTGATGAGAAACCTCACATCAGGGCCGGGAACGCGCACCGTGATGTGGTTGAAGATCATCTCGGTCCAGCCGAGCATGTCGAAGATGCGGTAGGCGGCGGCGAGCTCGACGCGCGCCTTGCGCTCGGCGTCGGTCATCGGCTCTTCGCGCGCCGGGCGCTTCGCGGTCTGCAGGTAGACGGTCATGCTTTCAGTGTACCCCTAGTGCGCCGGATGGCATGCGCACGCTTCGCCGTGCGCAGCGTGGATCAGCTCCTCCAGGATGCCGCAATCGGCCACCCGGTGCCCGCTCTCGCATTGCGCGTTCAGCGCGGCGAGCTTCCTTTCCAGGTCTTCCAGCGACTTGCGCTTGGCTTGCACCCGCGCCAGGTGCGCGCGCACCAGCGCATTGACCTCGTCGCAGGAAATGCCCTTCTCCCCGGACAATTCTAGGAGACGCTTCACTTCGGCGAGCGGCATGTCCAGCGAGCGGCAGTGGCGCACGAAGTTCAGCCGCTCGAGGTGCGCCGGGCTGTAGGCACGGTAGCCCGACCCGGTGCGCGCCGGCGCCTCGAGCAGACCTTCGCGCTCGTAGTAGCGCACGGTCTGCACGTCGACGCCGGCTTTGTGAGCTAGTTCTCCGATCCGCATAAAAGTTTGACCTTGTAGTGGCTACAGGGTTTCGAATGGCGCCATGAACGACGCCTGCTGCCACGTACCCCCGCCCTCGTCGGACGTATCGTACCGCCGGGTGCTCTGGATCGCCTTCTACGCCAACGCGGCAATGTTCCTGGTCGAGGTGGTCGCGGCCTGGTGGTCGGGGTCCTCGGCGCTCGCCGCCGATGCCGGTGACTTCCTGGGCGACTCGGCCAACTACGCGCTCAGCCTGGGGGCGATCGCGCTGGGCGGCGCCTGGATTTCGCGTGTCGCGCTGCTCAAGGGGCTGGCGATGTCGGTGTACGGCGTGGCCGTGCTGGCCTATGCGGCCTGGCGGACCTGGCTCGGCGTGCCGCCGGAGCCGCTCACCATGGGCGTGATCGGGACGCTGGCGCTGGCGGTGAACTTCGGCGTCGCAGCGCTGCTCTACCGCTTCCGCGAGGGCGACGCGAACATGCGCTCGGTGTGGCTGTGCACGCGCAACGACGTGATCGCCAACATCGCGGTGCTCATCGCCGCGGTTGGGGTAGCGGGTACCGGCACCGTGTGGCCCGACGTGGCGGTGGCCGCGATGCTCGCCGTGCTCGGTCTCACCTCCGGAACCAGCGTAATCCGCCACGCGCGCGCCGAATTGCGCGCATAAGGAACCCGCAGGCGATCACTTCGTGCTGCCGCGGTACGCGATCCGCTTCCAGCTCTGCCCGCCGTCCTTCGACAGGTAGACGCTGCGCTCGAAGGTGGCGATCGCGTACTCGCGCCGGCGCGCCGGATTTTGCGCGATGTAGGCCACCGCATCCTCCTTGAGCGGCGGCAGCACGGCTTGCGCGGGCTCGCCGCCGCCGAGCGGGACGAGCAGCAGCTTGAGCCCGCCTGCAGCGAAGGCGCCGTACCAGATGCGCTTGCCATCCAAATCGAAGAACGCGGCGAGCCCCTCGCCGCCGTTCGCGGCCTTGACGAAATGCTCGCCCGAGTCGCGCGACAGGTACAAACCCGTGGAGGCCGCGACCGCGACGACGGCCGCATTGTCCGGATGCACGGCGAGTGCACGTGGCTCGCCGCTTAGGCCGTTCGCGCTCGCCCGCTTCCAAGCGAAGCCGTCGTTGAGGGTGAAATGCAGTCCGCGCGCCCTCATGCGCGAGCTGGGCGCGGGGTTCCAGACGTAGACCGCGTTCGTGTGCCAGCTCGTCGCGAGCAGGTGGAAGTCCGTCTCTCCTTCCAGGCCGAGCTTTGTCCAGGTCTTGCCACCGTCTTCGCTGCGGATCAGACCGAACGGGTTGACGAGCCCCGATCCCGGCGCCGGATGGCCGCTGCTATAGAGGCGGTTGCTCGTCGCGGCAAACCCCATGTAGTCGTGCTGCGGCCCGGCGGCCTTGCTCCATTGGCCGTTCTCGTAGACCGCTAGGCCATGGTGGCTCGGGATCATGAGCCGCTTGCCGTCCGCACTGTAGGCGAGGCCGTGCACATGCGTGAGCGACACAGGAGCCTGCGCGTGCGATCCCGCGCCGATCATGAGCGCCGCCAGCGCGGCGGCGGCCTGCGATGGAAGCTTCATCGTCTCGCCTCGTTTCGCATGATTTCCCTGCGCGCGGCCAGGACGTCCGGTGAAGTCCAATGGCTCTCGATGTAGGCCAGCACGGCGCGGATCTCGTCATCGGACAGCGTTCCCGCGAACGCCGGCATGTCGCTCTGGTATCCCTGCGGCGCATAGGGCGGCACCAGGCCGTTCTTAATGATCGCGAACAGCACGCGATCCGTGTGATGCCATGTATGCCCGCTCTCATCGTGCGGCGGCGCCGGCATGCGCCCGTTGGCCTGGCGCTCGCGCCAGTTCGGCTGGCCTTCCAGCTGCATGCCGTGGCATGCGCCGCAGTGCTGCGCGTAGATCTTGCGTCCGCGCTCGACATCCGGCTGGGCTGAGCATCCCGCCAGCAGCAGGAGGGCCAGCGCCTTCCTCACGCCACGCGTACCACGGCCATCATGCCGCTCGCCTGATGCTCGAGGATGTGGCAATGGAGCATCCAGTTGCCCGGGTTGTCGGCCACAAAAGCGATCTCGGCGCGGGTGCGCGGGTCGAGCAGCACGGTATCGAGCCATTCGCGCCGGCGTGCGGGCTTACCGTCGCGCGTGATGACCCGGAACACGTGGCCGTGCAGGTGGATCGGGTGATGCCACTGCGTGTCGTTCACCAGCTCGAGCACATAGGAACGTCCAAGGCCGAGCTTGAGGATCGGCTCGTGCGCATGGCCGTTGTCCGGCATCGGCCTGCCATTCACGGTCCACGCCATGCGGTGCGCGCCGCCCATCATGCCGCCCATTCCCATGCCGCCGGGCATGTTGCCCATCATGCCGCCGCCGAATTCGACGCGATGGCGCTCGGCCTTGGCGAGATCCGGCTCCGAGAGCGGGTTTGGCGCGAGCTTCGGTAGCGAAGCACCCGCTTTGCCGCGCATGCGGCTCTTCTCGTAGCGCAGGTCGAGCAGCCGATAGGCGCGCCGCGGATAGAAGTCGTCGACCACTTGATACGCGCGGCCGGGTTCGCCGACAGCGTCGAGCAAGATATCCGCGCGCATGGACGGTCCGAGAACCACGCGCCCGTTGGCCGGCCGGTGCGGCTCGACCGGCTGGCCGTCGAGCGCGATCACCAGCGGCTCGTGGTCGCGGAAATCGAGCGCGAAGATGCGCGCGTTGGCGGCGTTGACGAGGCGCAGCCGGACGCGCTCGCCGGCGCGCAGCTCGAAGGTCTCGCGGATCGCGCCGTTCACCGTCACGGTGTTGCCGATGCGCCCCGCGTGGCTCGCGTCCATGAAGTTGCCGAAGTCCTCGATGACCTGCGCGTGGCGGTCGAGGCGCCAGTCGCCGAGCATCCAGGTCACGTCGCGATCGAGCGCTGGCGGCTCGGCCTCGTCGACGATCAGCGGGCCATACAGCCCGCGGCCAACCTGCTCCGGGCTGCCGAGATGCGGGTGGTACCAATAGGTGCCGGCGTCGCGTAGCACGTACTCGTACGTGAAGCGGCCACCGTTTGCCGTGATCGGCGGCTGGGTCAGCACGGGGACCCCGTCCATCGCGTTCGGCACGCGCACGCCGTGCCAGTGCACGGTGGTATCCACGCCCAGTGCGTTCTCGACTTCGATGCGCAGCCGCTCGCCCTGACGGAAGCGCAGCTCCGGGCCGGGGACGGCGCCGTTATAGGTCCAGACCGCGGTATCTGGATGGTCCGCGCCGACCAGCGACTGGCGCGCGGGCGCAATCTTGAGCTTGCGTTCCTTCGCCGCGGCGAAGCGCGGCGCTGCGGCGAGGGCCGCGAGCGAGAGGAACTGCCGCCGGTTCACCGGCCCAGCCTTCTGGACATGGTGCTCAGAGCGTAACAGGCCGGTCGGGAAGCTCGTTGCGGTCGCCGGTGCGCGGGGGGAACTCGCGCTCGAGCAGGCGCGACACGGCGGCGACGCCGTCGAGCGCCGCCTGCGCGAATTCGCCGCGCTTCAGGCGGCTTTCCATGGCGCGGCAGATCGCCTCCCATTCCTGCGCGGGCGCCTTGACCCCGCGGTCGGCGACGATCTCGATCTCGCGGTCGGCGAGCAGCAGGTAGATGAGGACGCCGTTGCGCTCGGCGGTGTCCCACAGCCTCAGGAGCGAAAACACCTCGAGCGCGCGCTCGCGCGCCGATTGACCGCTGAAGGGCCGGTCGAGCGCCGGCTCCACAGCGAAGCGGATCTCGCCGCCGTGGCGCTTCTCGCTCGCCGCGATCGCGTCCTCGATCGCCGTCATCGCGGCCGCCGGGAAGGCGCGGCGCACCGCGCCGGGAAGAGCGAAGAGATGGCGCGCGGCGCGGGCGAAGTCCACTACCACCGTCCCGAGGCGCCGCCGCCGCCGAACGATCCGCCGCCGCCGCGGAACCCACCGCCACCGCCCCATCCACCACCGCGCGGAAAGCCGACGCCCCCTCCCGGAAAACCGCCGTAGTAACGCCGCCCTGCGCTCCCTCCCAAGGTAAAGATGAAGGCCAGGACTGCGGCAAGCAGTGCAACGGCGAGGGTGCCGGCCAGCGCCCAGGCCAGGAAGCCGACCACGCCGCCGGTGGCCGCAGCGCCGAGGAAGCGCCCGAAGATCGCGCGCAGGATGGCGCCGCCGACCAGCGCCGCGACCAGCAGCACGGGCAGCAGCTGCATCACGCCGCCGTCCGCCTCGGGCGAGCGGCGCGCCGGCGCCGGCAGCGGCTCGCCGTCGATTACGCGCATCATGCGGTCGAGGCCCGCGTTGATACCGCCGTAGAAGTCGCCTTCGCGAAAGCGCGGCACGATCACCTCGCGGATGATGCGACTTGCGGTAGCGTCGTTCAGCGCGCCTTCCAGCCCGTAGCCGACCTCGATGCGCAGCGCGCGGTCGTCCTTCGCCACCACCAGGATCGCGCCGTCGTCGACCTTCTTGCGGCCGATCTTCCATTGCTCGGCGACGCGCAGCGCGTACTGCTCGATCGCCTCCGGCGCGCTGCTCGGCACCATGAGCACCGCGATCTGCGTGCCCTTGCGCGCCTCGAATTCCTGCAGC
>DASVFV010000118.1:0-2794 GCA_036379875.1 Burkholderiales bacterium
GCCTCGCAGGACTCGAGAAGCGCTCGCCGTCCGAGCTGTCTGGCGGGCAGCAACAGCGCGTGGCCGTGGCGCGCGCGCTGGTGCTGGAGCCGCAGGTGCTGCTGTTCGACGAGCCGCTCTCCAACCTCGACGCCAAGCTGCGGCGCCGCGTGCGCGAGGACATCCGCGAGCTGCAGCAGAAGCTGCGCCTGACGGTGGCCTATGTGACGCACGACCAGCAGGAGGCGCTCGCGGTCTCCGACCGCATCATCGTCATGTCGAACGCGCGCATCGCCCAGATCGGCGCGCCGCGCGAGCTGTACGAGGCGCCGCGCGACCGCTTCGTCGCCGACTTCATCGGCGACGCCAACCTGGTCGAGGCCGAGCTCGGCGCGCACCGCGGCAGCCGCGCGCCGGTGCGGCTGGGCGACCTGGAGGTCGAGCTCGAGCACCGCGGCGCGGCCCCCGGGCCGGTGCGCGTGGCGATCCGTCCCGAATCGATCCTGCTTTCCAGAGAACCCGGCTCCAGCCTGCGCGGGGTGGTGAAAAAGGCCGCCTACCTCGGCACGCACATGGAGTACACGGTCGAGGCGCCGATCGGCCAGCTGTTCGTGGTCGACCGCGACGTGGCGCGTCCCATTCCCGCCGGCACGGATGTTGCGATCAGGCTCTCGGACCACGGCGTAGCCCTCGTACCCAGCTGAGAATCGAATTCGATCCCGCGCTGCCGATCAATGCGCGGCGCGACGAGATCCGCGCCGCCATCGACGCGCACCCGGTGGTTATCGTGTGCGGCGAGACCGGCTCCGGCAAGACCACCCAGCTTCCCAAGCTCGTCTACCAGCTGCGCGGACGCGCCGGGCGCATCGGCCACACGCAGCCGCGCCGCATCGCCGCGCGCGCGGTGGCGGCGCGCATCGCCGAGGAAACCGGCAGCGAGCTCGGCGCGCTGGTCGGCTACAAGGTGCGCTTCAACGACAAGGTGGGCGAGCGCACCGCGATCAAGCTGATGACCGACGGGATCCTGCTCGCCGAGACGCAGGGCGACCGCGAGCTGCGCCAGTACGCGAGCCTGATCATCGATGAGGCGCACGAGCGCAGCCTGAACATCGATTTTCTGCTGGGCTACGTGAAGCAGCTGGTGGCGCGCCGCCAAGATCTGAAGGTGGTGATCACGTCGGCAACCATCGATGCCGAGCGCTTCTCAAGGCACTTCGACGGCGCGCCGGTCATCGAGGTCTCGGGGCGGCTCTATCCAGTGGAAGTGCGCTATCGCCCGGTGGCCGGCGACGCCGAGGACACCACGCGCGACGAGGAGGAGCAGGCGCTCGCCGACGCGGTGGACGAGCTGTGCAGGGAAGGACCGGGCGACCTGCTGGTGTTCCTCCCGGGCGAGAGGGAAATCAGGGACGCGGCCCAGATGCTCAGGAGAAGTTTCAAAGGAGAAATACTTCCCTTGTATTCGCGCCTGTCCGCGGCCGAGCAGGACCGCGTGTTCAAGCCGGGCAAAGAGCGGCGCGTGGTGCTCGCCACCAACGTGGCGGAGACTTCGCTCACGGTGCCGCGCATCCGCTACGTGGTCGACACCGGCGACGCGCGCGTCAAGCGCTACAGCTACCGCAACAAGGTCGAGATGCTGCGCGTCGAGCCGATCTCGCAGGCCGCCGCGCAGCAACGCGCCGGGCGCTGCGGGCGCGTGGCAGATGGCATCTGCATTCGCCTTTATTCCCAGCAGGATTTCGAGAAAAGGCCGGCGTTCACCGACCCGGAGCTGCTGCGCTCGTCGCTCGCTTCGGTGATCCTGCGCGCCAAGAGCCTTGGCTTGGGCGAGGTCGAAACCTTTCCGTTCCTCGACTTGCCCAGCCCGCGCGCCATTTCCGATGGTTATGACCTGCTCGCCGAGCTGGGCGCCGTCGATGAGGAAAAAACCTTAACGCCTATTGGACAAGAACTGGCGCGCCTCCCGCTGGACCCGCGCGTGGCGCGCATGCTGGTCGCCGGGCGCGAAGAGCGCTGCCTGGCGCAGGTGCGCATCATCGCCGCGGCGCTCTCGGTGCAGGACCCGCGCGAGCGGCCGCTCGACAAGGCGGCGGCCGCCGACGAGCGCCACGCGCGCTTCGCCGATGAGCAGTCGGATTTCCTCGCGCTGCTGAAGCTGTGGAAGCTGCAGGAAGAGCCGGGGCTGCGGCGCCTCTGCCGCGAGAACTTCCTTTCCTATCCACGCATGCGCGAATGGCGCGACGTGCACGAGCAGCTCAAGGAGGCGCTCGACTGGCCGGAGTCGTCCGTGCGAGCGGAGAAAGCCGAGGGCTACCGCGCGATCCATCGCGCGCTGCTCGCCGGCCTGCTCGGCAACGTCGGGATGAAGGACGAGGAGAACGCATATACCGGGGCGCGCGGCATCAAGTTCTGGATCCATCCGGGCTCATGGACCAAGAAGCCGGGCAAGTGGATCGTGGCCGCCGAGCTGGTCGAGACCACGCGCCTCTTCGCGCGCACCGTGGCGTCGGTCGAGCCGCGCTGGCTGGAGGAGATCGGCGCGCACCTGCTGAAGCGCAGCCGCACGGACCCGCACTGGGAGAAGGATCGGGGCGAGGTGGTGGCGCTCGAGCGCGGCACGCTGTACGGGCTGCCGGTCTACGCGAATCGCCGCGTGCCGTTCGCGCCGTTCGACCCCGACCTCGCGCGCGACATCTTCATCCGCTCGGCGCTGGTGGAGGGCGACTTCGAAAGCCGCGCGCCGTTCTTCGCGCACAACCGCCGCCTGGTGGCCGAGATCGAGCGCCTCGAGCACAAGTCGCGCCGCCCGGACATC
>DASVFV010000119.1:0-8714 GCA_036379875.1 Burkholderiales bacterium
TGCCTCAATCGCAGGTTACATCGATCGCTTCTACAACCAGAAACGCATCCATTCCAGCCTGGGATACCATTCACCGGTCGAGTATGAACGCTTGGTCAATGCCTAGCGAAGTGTCCACCAAAACGGATGAAGATCACGCCTGCAGGCGGCGCTGCCGCGCCTTCTACGGCGCGGCAAAACGCGAACGTTAGGCTGCGCTGAGTACGTCCTCGCATAGATGCGCTTCTCGTGGGATCCGAAGAAGGAACGCCGCAATCGTTCAACGCATGGGGTCGGATTCCAGGAAGCCACAACTGTGTTTGGGGATGCCCTCGCTGTAACCGTCACCGATCCGGACCATTCCCTAGGCGAGGAACGGTTCATCACCGTGGGCCAGTCGAGCTCCGGACAGCTGCTTGTTGTCTGCCACACCGAGCTAGGGGATACCATTCGCATTATTTCGGCTCGTCGAGCCTCAGCCCATGAACGAAAAGACTACGAAACATAAGGTGTCGGAACCAGAAATGCGCGCGGAGTACGACTTCTCCGGCGGTGTGCGCGGCAAGTACTACAAGCGCTACATGGAAAGCAGCAATGTGGTCGTACTCGAGCCGGATGTGCACAAGCGGTTCAAGAATTCGAGTGCGGTGAATAAAGCACTGCGCTCGCTGATTCGTGCTGAGGGTTCGAGGCGCACCCTAACGAAGCGATCTACCGAACGCGCGCAAAGAGCAGCGCGCGCCGGTAACCGCCGACGTTAGAGCGCAAATGGCGAACGTCGCGCTATTTTTAGGCCAAGCTACGGCAACGAGAACTTCGAGCGCTGCGCATACTGGCAATCGGCACGCCGTTATTGTCTTCCTTAGGCAAGAGGAGCCTGGTCTGCCAGATTTCGCGCAGGCCGAGGCAGAACTCGCAACTCGCGGCTGGAACAAAATCGAGTTTACGAAAGCTTTCCATGAGTTTCCGGTAGAGAATTTGAATGCTGTGCATCCGAGCGCAGGTGCATCGTACGAGGATGCGTTGACAACGGGATTTGCCGCAATTGTCTTTGGCGATCCAATCGAGAATGCGCTCTAACAAGCCGTTTGAGACCGCCGCCAAACTTGCAGCGCTGCGCGCTTCGTTCAGCGCGGCAAGACGCGAACGTTACAAGCGAAGATGAGTCCGGCATTCGTCACGATAGGGCTCTTCTTCTGGCTCGCCGTTTTTGTGGCCATTGGCTGGGTCGTCAACCGTGTACTGAAGCGTCCGGCGATAAACGGCGCGGGACTCTACGCAGTTGCGGCATTGGCCGTTCTTGTGATCAACATTGCCATCGTAACCAGCGCATCGCCGGATCCTGAAAGGATCGGAACGGTGGTTGGTTCATTCCTTCTCCCTCTCCTTTTGGCGGCATTCCTGTCGCATCGTTTCCAGAAGCGCAGGAAGATGCTGGCTGCGCCGAAAGATGCCGCTGGCGCCTAACCCCGCACTCGACACGGACGCGCGGGGAGCCGCTTTCTCTCATGTGCCCTCTGACCAATGGTGGACGCGTGAGCGCCTAGCGGCGCGTTGTTGACCGGCGATACGGCTCGAACGGGATCTGGGATTTGATCCGCAGGGAATCGCGGGCGTAAGCTGGCGAAGTCAGGGGGCCAAGAAAATGATCACGAGACGCAGGCTCGTCATCTCCCTATCGGCTGTTGGGTTGACATCGCCATTCGACGCCCTCGCGCAGCGGCCCAGGGTCTATCGGCTGGGCCTGCTCCATACGGGCAACGACCTTCTCCTCGGCGCGTTCCGCGATGCGATGCGCGAGCTCGGCTATGTCGAAGGAAAGACCCTGGCTCTCGAGGTGAGGAACACGCGCGGAAAGGCGGAGCTGCTGCCGCGCATGGCGGCAGAGCTGGTCGAGCGCAATGTGGATGTGATCATGGCCCCGACCACCCTGCCCGCACAGGCCGCGATGCGGGCCACGGGCAGCACACCGATCGTCTTCGCGGTGGCGGGCGATCCGGTCGCCAGCGGCCTGGTCGACACGCTGGCGAAGCCGGGCCGCAACGTCACCGGCGTCACCATCCTTTCGCCGCAGCTCGCCAGCAAGCGGCTGCAGATATTCAAGGAAGCATTCCCGTCCACGGCGCGCATGGGCGCGCTGAGCGCGTCCGACACTACGCCCGCGCAGGTCAAGGCGGTCGAGCGAGCCGCCAAGGCGCTCGGCATAACGCTCGTATCGGAGTCGTTCGAGCGCGCCGAGCAGTTGCCCGAAGTCGAGAACCGGCTGAAGCGCTCGCGCCTGGATGCGCTGTATATCCTGGAATCCTCGATCCCGTTTTTCAACCGGGCACTGATCGCCGACCTGGCGCTGCGCGCGAAGCTGCCCACCCTTGCCCCGACGCGCGAATATGCGGAGGCCGGCGCGCTGATGAGCTACGGCGTGGACTACGCAGCCAACTATCGCCGCGCCGCGGTTTACGTGGACAAGATCCTGAAAGGCGCCAAGCCCGCGGACCTGCCCGTCGAGCAGCCAGTCCGGTACGACCTGTTCGTGAACGCGAGGACAGCCAAGGCGCTCGGCACGACAATCCCACGCGAGCTGCTGCTGCGCGCCGATAAGATCATCGAGTGATCAGAGAACGCGGTTGAACCAGAGCAGCGAGAGCGTCGCCGATAGCAGGACGGTCGCGGCGGCGAGCGCGGAGAAGAGCGCGGTGATCTCGGTTTCCTTCTTCTCCAGGACCAGCTTCGACGTGAGCGACTGGTAGACCTTCTTCAGGTCCAGGGCGTTGCCGGCGTAGAAGTACTCGGCGCGCGTAAGGTCGGCGATCGCTTTCAGCGGCTCCTCGTCGAGGCGCACGCGCATCGACCAGCCCTCGCCAGTCAGGAGCTGGCCGTTGTCGGTGCCGACGCCGACCGTGAACACGCGCACGCCGTGCGCCGCGGCGATGCGCGCCGCCTCGACCGGGTCGGGGCCGGTGGTGGTCTGGCCGTCGGTCAGCAGGACGATGGCGCCCGCGGTATAGGAGCCCGCCGGCACGGGCTTGAATTCCTCGTGAGAAGGCAAGGCACTCCGCCGGCGCGGCGCCACCTCGAAGTCCTCCTGCGGGAACAGCGCCTTCAGCGAGACCAGCAGCCCGCTGCCGACCGCGGTGGCGTGCTGGAGCTGCAGGTGGTCGATCGCCGCCAGGATGTCGGTGCGGTTGGTGGTGGGCGGCTGCACCAGCGCCGCGCTGCCCGCGAACGCGACGATGCCGATGCGCGTGCTGCGCGGCTGGCCGGCGACGAACTCGCGCGCCGCGGCCTGCGCCGCCTCGAGGCGCGTCGGCTGCACGTCGCTCGCGCGCATGCTGGCGGAGACGTCGAGCGCGAGGATCACGGTCTCGTGGCTCGAGGGCAGCGTGATGAGCGCCGCGGGACGCGCGATCGCGGCGATCATGGCGCCGAGCGCGACGAGCAGCAGCGCGGGCGGGACGTGGCGCCGCCAGCGCAGGCTGGCGCCGACCGCTTCCTTCAGGATGCCCAGACTGGCAAAGCGGACGGCGGTTTTGTTACGCCGCTGGAGGATCCAGAGGTAGAGCGCCACGCAGGCCGGAAGGGCGGACAGCAGCCAGAGGAATTCCGGCCAGAGGAAGCTCATATATTAGAAGGGCGCGGTACCGGCGGCCGCGGACGCCGTTTCCACCGGCACCGCGAAGCCCACGCCGGCGAAGCCGCCGCCGCCCGGGTCGAGCATCGCGGTGACGATGCCGACCACCTCGCCGAACGCGTTGAGCAGCGGGCCGCCCGAGCTGCCCGGGTTCACCGCGGCGTCGAACTGGATGAGCTCGGAGAGCACGCGCTCGCCGCTCGCCGAGCGGTACTCGCGCTTCAGGCCCGACACCACGCCGGAGCTGACCGACGGGCCGATGCCGAACGGGAAGCCGACCGCGACCACCGGGTCGCCGGGACGCAGGCCGGCGCGCGGGCGCATCTGCGCCGCGGCCAGGTCGTCGGGCAGGGTCTCGGCCTGCAGCACGGCGAGGTCGCTCTCGGGATGCTGCGAGACGAGCTGCGCCTCGGACTCCAGGCCGTCGGCGAACGTGACGCGGATGCGGCCGGCGTTGGCCACCACGTGCAGGCTGGTGAGAATCAGGCCGCGGTCGACCACCACCACGCCGCTGCCGACCGCGCGCTGGATGTACTCGTCGTTCTCGAGCGCGTCGCCGATCGCGCGCACCCGCACGATCGAGCCCTTCACCGCGTCGTAGGCCTTGGCGGGCGTCGGCTGCTCATCGAGCGCGCGTACGACTGCAGCATTGACGTGCTCGGGTGTCAGCGCGGCGACCGCCGGGGCCCGGAAGTGCGCGGAGATCGAAAGCAGCGCGAGGAGCACCGCGGCGCCGAAAAGAAGCTGCCGCTCGTAGCTGGTGTAGAGATCGCGCCACTTGCGCCTGGGGCGCGCTTCGACAGGTTTTTCCTGAGTGCGCGGCGGGTTGCGAGGCGAGTTGCTGTAGAGCGCGCGTTTCATGATGCGTCAGCATCATGCACTCGCAATAAACGCGCCGGTTCGGGGAGCTAGATGATGCGGTGGAACCACGCCAGCGACAGCGCGGCCGAGACCAGCGCGAGCAGCGCGGCGAGCGCGGCGAACAGCGCCGTCACCTCGGTCTTCTTGCGCTCCATCACCAGCTTGGCGTTGAGCGTCTGGTAGACCTTCTTCAGGTCGACCGCGTTGCCGGCGTAGAAGTACTCGCCCTGCGTGATGCCGGCGATCTGCTTGAGCGTCTCCTCGTCGAGGCGCACGCGCATCGACCAGCCCTCGAAGCCGATGATCTTGCCTTCCGGCGTGCCCACGCCCACGGTGTAGACCCGCACGCCGCGCTCGGCGGCCATCTTGGCCGCCATGATCGAGTCCGGGCCCGTGGTGCGCTGCCCGTCGGTGAGCAAGATGATCACGCCGGAGGCGTACGAGCCCGGCGGCACCGGCTTGACCGCCGGCGGACCGGCCTTGTCGGCCCGGCCGCCGCCGCCGCCGCGCCGCTCCGAGCCGTAGGTGAGCTCGCCCACGTCGATGCCCTGGTCGGGAAAGAGCGCCGCGAGCGACACGATGATGCCGCTGCCGATCGCGGTGGCACGCTGCAGCTGGAAGCGGTCGATCGCCGCGATCACGTCGTCGCGGTTGCGCGTCGGGGCCTGCGCCACCGTGGCGGTGCCGGCGAACGCCACCACGCCGATGCGCACGTGGTCGGGCTGCTCGGCGATGAACTCCTTCGCCGCGTTCTGCGCCGCGACCAGGCGGTTCGGCTCCACGTCGGTGGCGCGCATGCTCCCCGAGATGTCCATCGCCAGGATCACGGTCTCGTGCTGCGTGGGCAGCGTCACCGTGGCCTGGGGCCGCGCGATCGCCAGCAGCATTGCTGCCAAAGACAAGAAAAACAGTGCCGGCGGAATGTGCCGCTTGATGCGGCTGCCGCCCATCGCCTCGCGGACCATGGAGAGGCTGGCGTAGCGCACCGCCTGCTTCTTTCGTCTTTTTAAGACCCATATATAAGTCAAAAGCAAAAGCGGCAAAGCCAGCATCAGCCACAAAGCTTCGGGCCAGAGGAAGGTCATGCGAGCTGGAGATGCCGCGGCATGGAGGCGCCGGTGGAGAGCCGGCTGCGGCGCTTGCGCATGTCGGCGAAGCGGCGGATCGCGTCGGCGAGGTCGTCGTCGGTGGAGAGCTCGAGCGCGTCGACGCCGGACTCGCGGAACGCGGCGCGCAGCGCGGCCTCGCGCTTGGCCGCGGCGGCGGCGAAGCGCTTGCGGAAGCCGCGGTCATTGGTGTCGACGAAGAGCTGCTCGCCGGTCTCGGCGTCCTGCACCACCAGCATGCCGATGTCGGGCAGGTTGGCTTCGAGCGGGTCGTGCAGGCGCACCGCCACCACCTCGTGGCGCTGCGCGAGCTGGGCGAGCTTCCTTTCCCACCCCGGCACGCTGAAGAAGTCCGACACCACGAACACCAGCGAGCGGCGCTGCATCAGGTGCGCGCCGGCGCCGAGCAGCTCGCCGAGGTCGGTCGGCGCGTTGCGCTGCGGCTTGGGACGCTCGAGCATGGTGTGCAGGATGCGCAAAACATGGCGCCGCCCGCTGCGCGCCGGCATCACCGCGTCGACGTCCTCGCCGTAGAACAGCGCGCCCACCTTGTTGCCGTGGCGCGTGAGGATGCGCGCCAGCAGCGCGACGAAGTCGGCCGACACGTTGCGCTTGCGCACCTCGCCCGAGCCGAAGTCGATCGACGGCGAGAGGTCGAGCAGGAACCACGCCGTGACCTCGCGGTCCTCGTGGTACTCGCGCACGTACGGCGTCTGCAGCCGCGCGGTCACGTTCCAGTCGATGTGGCGCACGTCGTCGCCATACTGGTACTCGCGCAGGTCGGCGAGGTCGAGGCCGAAGCCGCGGAACAGCGTGCGGTAGTCGCCCTGCAGGAGGCCGTCGAGACGCCGCAGCACCGTCCACTCGAGACGGCGCAGCACGACCTCAGGATTGGCCGGCCGCAACTCTGACATGCGTCTCGAGAGGCTTGGCCGGCGGGCGGATGTGCTGCATCACGCGCCGCACCAGCTCGTCGGGCGACAGGCCTTCGGCGAGCGCTTCGTAGGAAAGCACGAGCCGGTGGCGGAACACGTCCGGCACGAGGTCCGTCACGTCCTCCGGCAGCGCGTAGTCGCGCCCGCGCAGGAAGGCGAGCGCGCGCGCGCCTTCGATGACGTTGATCGAGGCGCGCGGGCTCGCGCCGTAGGTGATGTACTTGCCCAGGCCCTTGATGCCGAAGCGCTCGGGCTCGCGCGTCGCGGCGGCGAGGCGCACCGCGTACTGCATGAGCGAAGGCTCGACGTAGCCGCGCCGGCACTCGCGCTGCAGCGCGCTCAGCTCCTGCGTGGTCGCCACCGCGCCCGCCTCGGCGAGCGTGCCGGTGACGCGCTCCACGATCACGAACTCCTCTTCCTCGGTCGGGTAGTCGACCAGCACCTTCATCATGAAGCGGTCGACCTGCGCTTCCGGCAGCGGGTAGGTGCCCTCGGTCTCGATCGGGTTCTGCGTCGCCATGACGAGGAACGGCTCGGGCACGCGGTGCGTCTCGCCCGCGATCGTGACCTGGCGCTCCTGCATCACCTCGAGCAGCGCGCTCTGCACCTTGGCCGGCGCGCGGTTGATCTCGTCGGCGAGCAGCAGGTTGCAGAACACCGGGCCGAGCTGGGTATGGAATTCGCCGGTCTTCTGGTTGTAGATCCGCGTGCCGACCAGGTCGGCGGGCACGAGGTCGGGCGTGAACTGGATGCGGCGGAACGTGCCGCGGATGGTCTGCGCCAGCGTCTTCACGGTGAGCGTCTTGGCGAGGCCGGGCACGCCCTCCACCAGCAGGTGGCCCTGCGCGAGCGTCGCCACCAGCACGCGCTCGAGGAAGTTGTCCTGCCCGACGACGACCTTCTTGACCTCGTACAGGACCTTTTCCATCAGGTGCATGGGATTCCTTTTCTCAGAACGGCGACAAGCCCACGGCGCCGGCCGCGTTCTCGATCGGCACGGCGAAGCCGATGCCGATGAACACGCGGTGCTCGGTCGGATTGAGCAGCCCGGTGACGATGCCGATCACCTCGCCTTCCGGCGTGATGAGCGGCCCGCCGGAGTTGCCGGGATTCACCGCCGCGTCGAACTGGATCAGATTGGTGAGGATGCGCTTGCCGTCGGCATTCTGGTATTCGCGCCCGAGCCCGGAGATCACGCCCGCCGACACCGAAGGCCCGATGCCGAACGGGAAGCCCACAGCCACCACCGGATCACCCGGGCGCAGGCCCTGCGTCGAGCGCAGCGTGGCCGCGGCGAGATCGTCGGGGATGGTGCGCGCGCGCAGCACCGCGAGGTCGTGCTCGGGCTGGATGCCGATGATCGACGCGTCGGCCTCCAGGCCGTCGTGGAAGGTGACCTTGATGCTCTTCGCCCCGTTCACCACGTGCAGGTTGGTGAGGATGGTGCCGTTGTCGACGATCACCACCCCGGTGCCGCTCTGCACCGCGTCCGACGGCGGCTCGACGTCGGCGTCGGGCGCGTAAGGCAGGCCGCGCACGTGCACCACCGAAGGCAGGATGTTTTCGTACGCGTCGGCGGCGGTGAGCGGCGCTTCCTGCTCGTCGAGCGCTTTCTGGATCGCCGCTTCCATCTGGGCCTGAGTCACGCCGCGGGGTTGTGAAATCAAAATGAATCCCGCAACCAGGAGCGCGAGGCCGACGCCGGCGCCGATCTTGAGGCGGCGCGCGTTGCGCTTGCGCCATTCGGCGAAGGTCATGCGCGGCTCGGCGGGCGCGCCGGCGGGCTGGGCCGCGGGCTTCGCCCTGCCGGAACTGCTGTAGACGGCCGCTCGTTTCATGCGCGAATCCGCTTGGGATTCTAGACCTCAAAATTGGCTGGCGGAGAGTGAGGGATTCGAACCCCCGAGCCCTTGCGGGCTAACGGTTTTCAAGACCGCCGCATTCGACCGCTCTGCCAACTCTCCGGCTTGAAAAACCCGTGTAGCGGCGCCATTTTAGCCTGTGCGGTGCCCATTGCCTTTTGCAATAGTTGCAACCCCGGCCCCCTTTGGTAGTCTTAGCGACAGGAGGAAACACATAACGCTATGCAACCCGAACTGAAACCCGTACGCACGGACGATCAAGGCTTCGGCCGCGGCTCGAGCTACGAGCCCGCCCAGGGCGTCCAGGACGTCGCTTACTCAACCGCGGAAAGCCAGAAGGTCC
>DASVFV010000120.1:0-65550 GCA_036379875.1 Burkholderiales bacterium
CCTCGGTGCCCTGGAGCTTCATGGCCTCGGCATAAGCCGGGTCCTTCGCCGCGGCGGCGCAGGCCGCCCCCAGCTTCGCGATGACGTCGGCAGGCGTGCCCTTGGGCGCCATCAGGCCGCGGTTCACGTCATAGACGACGTTGACGCCGAGTTCCTTCAGCGTCGGGACGCTCGGCATTTCCGGATGACGCTTGTCGGTGGCGATGGCGATGAAGCGCAGTTGCCCGGCTTCGACCTTACCCTTCTGGGTGAGATTGGAGTCGGTGAGATCGATATGGCCGCCGAGGATCGCGTTCATGCGCGGCGCGAGCCCCTCGTACGACACGTACTTGAACTTGATCCCGGCCGCCTTCTCCACAAGCGCCGGGAAAAAGTGGCTGGTGGAGGCGAGCGTGGCGCCGACCGTGATCTGCCCGGGACGCGCCTTGGCGTCCTTCAGCAGGTCGGGCAGCGTCTTCCACGGCGTCTTCGGGCTCGCCGTGAGCACCGAGGGCGTCGAGGTGATCAGGCAGATCGGCTCGAAGTCGGTGTACTGCACGTCGGCCACGCCGGCGTAGTACGTGGAATGGATGTAGTCGTGCACCGCGTACAGCGTGTAGCCGTCGGGCGCCGCGTCCTTCGCTTCCTTCGCGCCGCGCGTGCCCGAGGCGCCGCCGACGTTCGCGATCACCACGGTCTGGCCAAGGTGCTTCTGAAACCCCTGCGCGAACGGCCGGAAGATGTTGTCGGTGTCGCCGCCCGCGGCCCACGGCACGATGAGGCGCACCGGGCGCTCCGGGTACGCCGCAAAACCTGCGAGCGGCACGAAAGCTGCAACGATGGCTGCGATCAGTCTTTTCATTGCGTCCTCCTCCAAGGAGCCGCAATGATATGAAACTAGGGCGGCTTGCGGCAATCGAAGTTTGTCCGATGCCGTTCCTCTCCCCTAGGTTGTCGCCGGACCGCGAAATCACGCCCCAGGCGATGGCCGCTGGGCAAGCGCGTCGAAGCGCGCCTTACAGGAACGAGCGCAGCCAACGGCGATCGATGCGGTTTTTCCACCACCAGATCCAGCGTCCCTGCGCGCTCCACGCGCCGCGCTCGGCGATCGCATAGCGCGCGCCGCACGAGATGAGCGCGAGCGCCTTCGCCTGCGGCGCGTAGGGCTGAAGCGGCGCGCCGGCGAGCAGGCGGCGCAGGTTCTCGACCAGCGACTCGCCGTGGCGCACCGCGTAGACGCCCGAGCGCGGATGCGGAGCGTCGCGCAACGTCGCGCAGTCGCCGAGCGCGAAGACCTCGGGATGCGACACGCTCTGCAGCGTGGCGTGCACCAGCACGAAGCCGCGCGGGTCGGTGGCGAGGCCCGAGCGGCCGAGCCATGGGAGCGGCGCGGGGCCGGTGGCGAGCAGCGCCAGCTCGAACTCCTGGCGCGCGGCGCCGGCGATCACCACCGGCCCGGGCTCGATCGCGGTGACCGGCATGCCCGGCCGGTAGTCGACCTTGCGCCGCCTTAACTGGCGAATCACCCGCGCAGACAGCTGAGGATGGTCGGAGTAGAGCGTGACCAGCGCGCCGCGGTGGCGCAGCGCCATGGCGAGCTCGGCGCCCGCCACGCCGGCACCCACCACGGCGACGCGCTCGGCGATGCGCAGGCGCGCGAGGAACTCGTCGAACGGCTTGACCGGCAGCGCGTGCTCGGCGCCGGGCACCGAGGCGTCGATCATCGAGCCGCAATTGAGCGAGGCCAGGTCGTAGCCGAGGCTGCGCCCGTCGGCGAGGAACGCGAGGCGCTTTTCCACGTCCAGGCGCTCGACCGTCGCGTACTCGACCTCCACGTAGCCGCGCTCGGCGAGCGCCGCGATGTCGATCTCCGCCTCGGCGCGCCGGTAGTGGCCGGCGAGGATGCCGGGCAGCATGCCGGAATAGACCTGCCGCTGGTGCGGAGTGACGAGCGTAATGCGCGCGCCGTAGAGCGGCTTGTGCGCCAGGCTGCGCAGCACCACGAGGTGCCCATGGCCGGCGCCGATCAGCAGGACGCGCTTCACGCCTTGTGCGGCTTGCGCTCTTCCAGTTTGCGCAATTCCTTGCGCTGCACCTTGCCGGTGGTGGTCATGGGCAGCGCGTCGATGAACTCGATCTCTTTCGGATACTCGTAGGGCGCGAGGCGGCCGCGCACGTGCGCCTGGATGTTTTCGATCAAGTCTTCGGAGCGGGAAAATCCAGGCTGCAAAACCACGAAGGCCTTGACCACGGCGCCGCGCGTGGCGTCGGGCTTGCCGATCACCGCCGCGTTCAGCACCGCCGGG
Organism: Burkholderiales bacterium; assembly: GCA_036379875.1. Lineage (GTDB taxonomy): Bacteria > Pseudomonadota > Gammaproteobacteria > Burkholderiales > SG8-39 > SCGC-AG-212-J23. The sequence goes on from DASVFV010000120.1 coordinate 2,286, forward strand.
TGCTTGACCAGGCAGCTCTCGATCTCGGCCGGGCCGATGCGGTAGCCCGAGCTCTTGATCACGTCGTCGGAGCGGCCCTGGTACCAGAGGTAGCCGTCCTCGTCGCGCTTCGCCTGGTCGCCGGTGCAGCCCCAGTCGCCGATGAACTTGTCCTTCGTGGCCTGCGGATTTTTCCAGTACTCGAGGAAGAACACCGGGTCGGCCTGGCCGTTGAACGAGCGGTGAATCGCGACTTCTCCCAGTTCTCCCGGTTTTTTTTCAACACCCTCTTCGTCGATTACCGCGACGCGATGCCCGGGGTACGGCCGGCCGATCGAGCCGGGCTTCGCCGGCCACGCGCTCTGGCAATTGCCCACCACGTAGTTGATCTCGGTCTGGCCGAACATCTCGTTGATGGTCACGCCGAGCTCCTGCTTGGCCCACTCGAACACCGTGACGCCGACCGATTCTCCGGCGCTCATCACCGATCGAAGGTTGATCGAGAATTTCTTTCTCGGCTCCGGGAACGCCTTCATCATCAGCTTCAAAGCCGTGGGAAACAGGAACGAGTTGCGCACCCCGTACTTGTCGAGCAGGTAGTAGGCACGCTCGGCATCGAAGCGCCCGCGGTAGCCGAGGATCGGCATGCCGAACATCCACGCCGGCAGCAGCGCGTCCATCAGGCCGCCGGTCCAGGCCCAGTCGGCCGGCGACCAGAACATGTCGCCGGGGCGCGGGAAGAAGTCGTGCGAGTGCACGAAGCCCGGCACGTTGCCGATCAGCGTGCGGTGGGCCTTGAGCGCCCCCTTCGGCGGCCCGGTGGTGCCGCTCGTGTAGATGATCAGCGCCGGCTCGTCGGCCGCGGTGTCCACCGGCGAGAAGCGGGAACTCGCCTTTTCCAAAAGCTTCTTCCACTGGTGCAAGCCGGCTTCCGCCGTGTCCACCGCTATGACGTGCCGCAGGTGCGTCAGCCGGTCCCGCACCGCGAGGAGGTTCGCGACGGTGGCCGGCTCGACGATCGCGATGGACGCCTCGGCGTGCTCCATGCGGTACTCGAGCGCGTCGGGGCCGAAGAGATGCGAGAGCGGCAGCGCGATCGCGCCCATCTGGAACACCGCCATGTAGGCGATCGCGGTCTCGGGGCGCTGCGGCAGGATGATCGCGACTCTGTCGCCTCTCGCGACGCCCAGCGCCGCGAGAGCGTTCGACAGGCGGTTCGCGGCCTGCTGGATGTCCCAGAACGAGTACGCGGCGGTGGCGCCCGACTCGTCCTCCCAATAAAGCGCGAAGCGCGTGCGGTCCCCGGCCCAGTTGCCGCAGCAGGCGCGCGCCATGTTGTAGCGCGCGGGCACCTCCCACCGAAAGCTTTTATAAAGCTCTTCGTAGCGGTCCTGCATGCGGGGATTCTATACTTGCCCCATGGCCGCCGAAGCGTTCGTATTCGATGCGTACGGAACGCTCTACGACGTGCATTCGGTGGTGCAGCGCTGCGAAAGCTGCTGGCCGGGAAAGGGCGCGGCGCTCTCGCAGCTGTGGCGCGCGAAGCAGCTCGAATACACCTGGCAGCGCAGCCTGATGAAGCGCTATGCGCCCTTCTCCACCGTGACGCGCGAGGCCCTCGCGTACGCATGCGAGGCGCTGCGCCTGGAGCTGAGCGTGGCGCAGATGGAAGGGCTGATGGGCGAGTACCAGCGCCTCTCGCTGTTCCCCGAAGTCCCCGATGCCTTGAAGAAGATAAAACGTAAGGCGATCCTCTCGAACGGGTCGCCCGACATGCTGCTGCCGCTGGTGCAGAACTCCGCCCTGCAGCTCGACGCGGTGATCAGCGTCGACGAGCTGAAGGTCTACAAGCCGGCGCCGCAGGTCTACGCGCTCGCCGAGCAGAGGCTGCAGACGAAGAACATCGGCTTCGTTTCCTCGAACTGCTGGGACGCGCTGGGCGCGAAGTCGTACGGCTTCACGGTCTACTGGATCAACCGCGCCGGCGCGCCGCTCGACCGCCTCGGCTTCCGGCCCGACCGCGTGCTCTCCTCGCTCGATGAAATTCTGCAGTAACTGCGCGGCGCCGGTCGCGCAGCGCGTGCCGCCCGGCGACAACCTGCCGCGCTGGGTGTGCGACCAGTGCGGCGAGATCCACTACGAGAATCCGAAGCTGGTGGTCGGCACGATCCCGGAGTTCGAGGGCAAGGTGCTGCTCTGCCGGCGCGCCATCGAGCCGCGCTACGGCTACTGGACGCTGCCCGCGGGCTTCATGGAGAACGACGAGAGCACCGCGCAGGCCGCGCTGCGCGAGACCCTGGAGGAAGCCGGCGCGCAGGTCGAGCTCGGCGCGCCTTTCACCCTCCTCTCGGTGCCGCGCGTGAACCAGGTGCACCTCTTCTATCGCGCGCGGGTGCTCGCGCTCGAGTTCAAGCCCGGCGAGGAATCGCTCGAGGTGGCGCTCTGGGAAGAAGCGCGCATCCCGTGGAAGGACATCGCGTTCCGCACCGTGGGCCTCACGCTCAAGCGCTGGCTCGCCGACCGCGCGGGCGGCGCTTTCGGCTTCCATGCGGAGGACATAGAATAGCCCGCACCAAAAAGGGGAGGCTGGGATGAAAAACAAGCTAGGCCTTGTCGCGCTCTTCGGTCTCGCTTCGCTCTCGACGCTGGCCCTGGCGCAGGCGCCCGCCGCCCCGCCCAAGATCGATACCGCCAACACCGCCTGGATGCTCACCTCGGCGGCGCTGGTGCTGTTCATGACGCTGCCGGGGCTCGCGCTCTTCTACGCCGGCCTGGTGCGCATGAAGAACGTGCTCTCGGTCCTCATGCAGTGCTTCGCGATCACCTGCGTGGTGACGCTCGCCTGGTTCGCGGTCGGCTACAGCATCGCGTTCGGCGACGGCAACGCCTGGTGGGGCGGCCTGGGCAAGAGCTTCTTCTCCGGCATCGCGGTGGGCACCGTGAAGGGCACCCTGCCCGAGAGCGTGTTCGCGATGTACCAGATGACCTTCGCGATCATCACGCCCGCGCTGGTGATCGGCGCCTACGCCGAGCGCGTGCGCTTCGGCGGCATGCTGCTCTTCAGCCTGCTGTGGCTGCTCATCGTGTACTGCCCGCTCGCGCACTGGGTGTGGGGCGACGGCTGGCTGATGAAGCGCGGCATCATGGACTTCGCGGGCGGCCTGGTGGTGCACCTGAACGCCGGCGTGGCGGCGCTGGTCTGCGCGCTGGTGCTGGGGCGCCGGCGCGGCTTCCCCGACACCGCGATGCCGCCGCACAACATGACGATGTGCGTGACCGGCGCGGCGATGCTCTGGGTGGGCTGGTTCGGCTTCAACGCGGGCAGCGCGCTCGCGGCCGACGGCGCGGCGGGCATGGCGATGCTCGTCACCCATCTCGCGGCCGCGACCGGCGCGTTCGTCTGGGTGCTGTGCGAGTGGCTGCGCTACGGCAAGCCCTCGGTGCTCGGCATCGTCACCGGCATGGTGGCCGGCCTCGGCACCATCACGCCGGCGTCGGGCTTCGTCGGCCCGATCGGCGCGGTGATCATCGGCGCGGTGGCCGGGGTGGTGTGCTTCTTCGCCACCAACTACATGAAGCGCGCGCTCAGCGTCGACGACTCGCTCGACGTCTTCCCGGTGCACGGGGTGGGCGGCCTGATCGGCACCCTGATGACCGGCATCTTCGTGTCGGCGACCTTCAACGGCATCGGCTACCCCGAGAACGTCGGCATGGGCGAGCAGCTCACCACCCAGTTCATCGGCGTGGTGGCGACGGCGCTGTGGTCGGGCATCCTGACCTGGATCCTGCTCAAGCTGGTCGACGCGGTCGCGGGTATGCGCGTTGCTAACGACGAGGAAACCGAAGGTCTCGATACGGTGCTGCACAACGAGAAAGGCTATAACCTCTAGAGGGCATGGAGCGCCGTGACTTCATCAAGTTCTGCGCGGCTTCGGCGGCCGCGCTCGGCGCCCCCGAGGTGGGCGCCGACGCGCGCGTGCACCTCTACTCCAGGGCGCGCCTGGTCGACGAGAAAGGCGCGCCGCTGCGCGCCGCGGCGATCCCGGCGAACCGCAACTTCATCTTCCATTACCCCTACGCCGCCACGCCCTGCTTCCTGCTGAACCTGGGCAAGCCGGTGAAGCCGGTGCAGCTCAAGACCGTGGCCGGCGAGGCGTACGAATGGAGGGGTGGCGTCGGCACCCGGCAATCGGTGGTGGCGTATTCCGCCATCTGCGCGCACCGCATGTCCTATCCGACCAAGGACATCAGCTTCATCAGCTACCGCACCGAGAAGAGCGCGCGCAACAAGCTCGCCAACGTGATCCATTGCTGCTCGGAGCACAGCCAGTACGACCCCGCCCAGGGCGCGCGCGTCCTGGCCGGACCGGCGCCTCAACCTCTGGCCGCGATCCTCCTGGAACACGACCCGGGAACCGATGAGATTCACGCCGTGGGCACGCTCGGCGGCGAGATGTTCAACGAGTTCTTCCAGAAGTTCGGCTTCAAGCTCCAGATGGAGCACGCCTCTCCCCAGGCCGCGGTGTCCGGGTCCTGCCTGGTCCAGGAGCTCGACAACTACTGCCGACAACAGGTGAAGTGTTAGCGTGGCTTGAAGCCAAGGATCCGTTTCCGCCGGTCGAGCGGGCGCTGAAGAATCCCAACGGGCTGCTCGCCGCCGGCGGCGAGCTGTCGCTCGAGCGCCTGCTCGACGCCTACCGCCGCGGCGTGTTCCCCTGGTACTCCGGCACCGAGCCGGTGCTCTGGTGGTCGCCCGACCCGCGCATGGTGCTCTACTGCGACGAGCTCAAGGTGCCGCGCTCGCTCGGCAAGAGCGTGCGCAACAAGGGCTACGAGGTGCGCGTGGACTCGGATTTCGCCGGGGTGCTGGAGGGCTGCTCCGACCGCCCGCAGACCTGGCTCGGCGCGGAGATGCGCAAGGCCTACCTGCGCCTGCACCGCGCCGGTTACGCGCATTCGTTCGAGACCTGGCGCGACGGCGATCTGGTCGGCGGCCTGTACGGGGTGGCGATCGGGCGCATGTTCTATGGAGAATCCATGTTTTCGCGCGCGACGGACGCGTCCAAGGTGGCGCTGGTCGCGCTGGTCCGGGAACTCCAGGGGCGCAATTTCCCTCTCATCGACTGCCAGATGCACACCCCGCTCCTCGCCTCGCTCGGCGCCCGCGACATCCCGCGGCGCGCCTTCCTGCGCGAAATGACGGCGCTGGTAAACTACCCCGCGTCTCCTGGAAAGTGGAGCCGTGTCAAGACTTAACGATCTACCGCATGCGGTCCTGCAGTTCTACGTAACTGCGCCCTACCCCTGCAGTTACCTCCCGGACCGCATGGCGCGCTCGCAGGTCGCGACGCCGAGCCACCTGATCAATACCGAGCTGTACGGGGATCTGGTCAAGGCCGGCTTCCGCCGCAGCGGCATCTTCACGTACCGCCCGCATTGCGATGCGTGCCGCGCCTGCGTGCCGGTGCGCATCCCGGTCGGGCAGTTCGACGCCAACCGCTCGCAGCGCCGCGCCTGGAAGCAGCACCACACGCTCACCGCGCATCCGCAGCCGCTCAAGTTCCGCCTCGAGCACTACGCGCTCTACCTGCGCTACCAGTCCAAGCGCCACTCCGGCGGCGGCATGGACAACGACAGCCGCGATCAGTACTCGCACTTCCTGCTGCAGAGCCGCGTGGACACGCGCCTCATCGAGTTCCGCGACGCCGGCCAGCTCGTCATGGTGTCGATCGTCGACTACCTGCCCGACGGCCTGTCCTCCGTCTACACCTTCTACGAGCCCGACCGGCGCAACGCGAGCTTCGGCACCTACAACGTGCTGTGGCAGATCGAGCAGTGCCGGGCGCTCGCGCTGCCCTACCTGTACCTGGGCTACTGGATCCGCGAGAGCCCGAAGATGGCCTACAAGTCGAAGTTCGAGCCGATCGAAGGCTTCGTCGGCGGCAGCTGGCGCCGACTCGGCCGCGTTTGAGCCTCTACCGGCTCTCCCGCCCCCTCCTTTTTTCGCTCGATCCCGAAACCGCGCACCGGCTCGGCCTGCGGCTGAGCGCCCTCGCGTTCCAGAAGCCGGTCCACGCGCCGCTGCGCGCCATGGGAATCGACTTCCCGAACCCGGTGGGCCTCGCCGCCGGCCTCGACAAGGACGCCGCGCACATCGACGGCCTGGCGCGCATGGGCTTCGGCTTCATCGAGGTCGGCACCGTCACGCCGCGCCCGCAGCCGGGTAACGCGCCGCCCCGCCTGTTTCGAATTCCCGAGAAAGAAGCCCTCATCAACCGGTTCGGCTTCAATAACGTGGGCGTGGACGCTTTCCTGCAGAACGTGGCGCGCGCGCGCTGGCGCGGCGTGCTCGGCATCAACATCGGCAAGAACGCCACCACGCCCGCGGAGCAGGCGGCGGACGACTACGCATACTGCCTGGAGCGCGTCTACGGGGCCGCGTCCTACGTGACCGTCAACATCTCGTCGCCCAACACCGCCGGGCTGCGCGCGCTCCAGGAAAAGCAGGCCGTCGAAGCGCTGCTTTCGCGTCTCGCGAGAAGGCGCGAGGTCCTGGCCAGGAGCTACCGCAAGCGCGTGCCCCTCGTGCTCAAGGTCGCCCCGGACCTGGATGCGGCTGGAATCGAGGCCATCGCCGAAGCGGTGCGCGCTTACGGCATCGACGGGGTGATCGCCACCAACACCACGACTTCGCGCGAGGGCGTCGAGAACCTGCCGCACGCGAACGAAGCCGGCGGCCTGTCGGGCGCGCCGGTGCTCGCGAAATCGACCCACGTGCTGCGCGAGCTGCGCCGGCTGCTGCCCGACATCACGCTGATCGGCGCGGGCGGCATCCTGTGCGGCGACGACGCGAGGCAGAAGCGCGAAGCCGGCGCGAACCTCGTCCAGCTCTACACCGGCCTCATCTACCGCGGACCGCGGCTCGTGCCCGAATGCGCCTCGGCATTCCTCGGGAAGTAAAGGACGGCGAGTTCCGGGTCGCTTTGTCGCCCCAGGCGATTCGCGGCCTTGCCGTGGTTGTCGAACCCGGCGCCGGGGCCGGCGTTGGTTTCACCGATGATCAGTACCTCAAAGCAGGCGCCACGCTGGGCGACCCGTGGCAGTGCGAGCTGGTCGTCAAGGTGAAGGAGCTGCAGGAATCGGAGTACGAGAAGCCGCGCGCGGGCCAGATCATCTTCGGCTTCCAGCACTTCGGCCCCGATCCCGAGCTGCTCGACGCCGCGCTCGCCTCCGGGGCGACCTTCATCGCGTTCGAGACCGTCGGCCAGTCGAGCGGCCTGCCGATCCTGTCCCCCATGTCGGCGATCGCCGGCCGGCTCGCGGTGCAGATGGGCGCCTGGTGCCTGCTCAAGCAGAACGGCGGCAGCGGCGTGCTGCTCCCGGGCCTCGAGGGCGTGCCGCCCGGCAAGGTCGTGATCCTCGGCGCGGGCAACGTCGGGTCCAACGCGCTGGCAGTCGCGCATGGCATCGGCGCCGACGTGACGGTGTTCGCGAAATCGGCCAAGCGCTTTCCAAGTTTGAAACCCCAACATCCGCGCGCACGTTTTTCCACGGAGAAGCCGGCAGTGCGAGATGCCGATCTCATCGTGGCCGGTGTACTGACCCCCGGCCAGATGTCGCCCAAGCTCATTACGCGCGCCATGCTGCGCGAGATGCGGCCCGGGTCCGCGTTCGTCGACGTGGGCATCGACCAGGGCGGCGTGGCGGAGACGTCGCGCCCGACCTCGCACAGCGCGCCGACCTTCGTCGAGGAAGGCGTGGTGCACTACTGCGTGCCGAACATGCCGGCTGCCTGCGCGCGCACCGCGAGCCTCGCGCTCGAAGCCGCCGTCCTGCCTTTCGTTCAAAAGCTCTTGAACGGAGAAACCGACGCGGATCTGCGCACCGGCATCCAGGTCAAGGCCGGGAAAGTCACCCACGAGCAGCTCGCACGCGACACCGGCAGGGCATACTCGGGGCTGTGAAACGCGCCGCCGTAGCCCTGATCGACGAGAGCCGCTGCATCGGCTGCACGCTGTGCATCGACGCCTGCCCGGTCGACGCGATCGTCGGCGCCGCGCAGCTCATGCACACGGTGGTCGAGCCGTGGTGCATCGGCTGCGAGCTGTGCGTGCCGCCCTGCCCGGTCGACTGCATCGCCATGATTCCGGCGCGCGGCGAGTGGAACGCGACGCTCAAGCGCGCCGCCGGCCGGCGCGGCCTGGCGCGCCGCGTGCGGCTCGAGCAGGCGAAGGTCGTCGAGCGCCCGGTGGACCGCGGCGAGGTGCTGGCGAGGATCCTCAAGAAGCGCGCATGAACCCGCAGAAGCGGCGCGAGATCTTTCGTCGGCTCGAGGCCGCGAATCCGAATCCCACGACCGAGCTCAGCTACAGCACGCCGTACGAGCTCCTGGTTGCCGTCGTGCTTTCTGCGCAAGCCACCGACAAATCGGTGAACCTGGCGACCGCCGAGCTGTTCAAGGCAGCCAATACGCCGCAAGCCATGGTGAAGCTCGGGGTGCCCGGACTGGAGCAGTACATCAAGCGGATCGGCCTGTACCGCATGAAAGCCAAGAACGTCGTGGCGCTCTCGAAGATGCTGCTCGACGAGCACTGCGGCGCGGTGCCGCAGAACCGCGAGGCGCTCGAGCGCCTGCCCGGGGTCGGGCGCAAGACCGCCAACGTGGTGCTGAACACCGCCTTCGGCCAGCCGACCGTGGCCGTGGATACGCATATTTTCCGGGTCGCGAACCGGACAGGACTGGCCCCCGGAAAAGATGTCGTTGAGGTGGAGAACAAATTGTTGAAATTCACTCCGCCCGAGTACCTGAAGAACGCGCACCACTGGCTGATCCTGCACGGGCGCTATGTCTGCCTGGCGCGCAAGCCGGGCTGCCCGCAGTGCCTGATCCGCGACCTGTGCGAGTTCCGGCCGAAGACCAAAGCCTGATGTTCAACCCGACGCGCGAGCAAGTCCGCGAGATGTTCTTCGAGACCTGGCGCAAATACCGCGCCGGGGCGCCGATCGCGGGCATCGAGACCATCGCGCTCGACGTGATCCTCGCGCACCCGGAGTACCACGCGGCGCTCGAGGACCCGCAGCGCACGCGCGAGCGCGACTACGTCGACGAGTCGAACCCCTTCCTGCACATGAGCCTGCACCTCGCCCTCGAGGAGCAGCTCTCGATCGACCAGCCGCCCGGCATCGCAGGGCATTTCGAATCGCTGGTCCTGAAGTACCAGGACCGGCACGCGGCGCTGCACGAGGCGCTCGAATGCCTCGCGGAAACGGTGTGGCGCGCGCAGCGCGACAACGCGCCGCCCGATGCGGCCGCCTACCTCGAGTGCCTTGCGGTGCGCGCGCTACGCAAGTAGCGCGCCCGTGACAGGAGCGGAACTGAGCCGGAGGGACTAATTGCCCCTCGGAGCAGCCGGAATATTCGCAAGCGCATCATCGGCTCGAACAACGAACGAGAGATCCCCGCCATGAACGAACGCTTGTCCATCCCGGCACTTTTCATGGCGGCCTGCGCGATCGCGGCGATCGCCTGGTGCGCGCCGGCGCGGCCCGCGGACCTCTCCGAATCGATCATCCTGGTGGCGAAGCGCCAGCTGCACGACAAGCTGTACGGCTCGACGATCCTCATCGCGCGCCCGATCGGCGCCGAGCGCCACGTCGGCTTCATCCTCAACAAGCCGACCCAGATGACGCTCGGCAAGCTGTTTCCCTCCCACGGGCCTTCGCAGAAGGTGCTCGATCCGGTGTTCCTCGGCGGGCCGGTGAGCCCGGAGGTGATCTTCGCGCTGGTGCAGGGCAAGGAGAGCCCGGGCGGGCGCTCGATCCGCATCCTCGACGACCTCTACCTCGCGATCGACAGCGACGTGGTCGATCGCGTGATCGAGAACCGCCCCGCGCAGGCGCGCTTCCTCGCCGGCATGGTGCTGTGGCGCCCGGGCGAGCTCAACGAGGAAGTGCGCCGCGGCCTGTGGTTCCTGGTCGACCCGAAAGCCGACCTGGTGCTGCGCAAGCAGACCGAAAACCTCTGGGAAGAGCTGGTCGCGCGCTCCGAGCGGAAGGCGAACGCGATTTAAGAACTAGCGCTGGTCGTGCAGCGGGGACTTCTGGCTCGAGAACCAGGCCGCCAGGTCCTCGATGTCCTTCTTCGACAGCTGGGCCGCGAAGCCCTTCATGATGGGGTTGTTGCGCTTGCCGATCTTGTAGTCGGTGAGCGCGCGCACGAGGTAGTCGTAGTACTGGCCGGCGAGGATCGGCTGGTCGGGCGCAGAGGGCTTGTTGCCATCGGGGCCGTGGCACGCGGCGCACACCTGCGCGGCCTTGGCTTTGCCCGCCTCGGCATCCTTGGCGAGCGCCGGAGCGCTCATCGCCAGGCAGGCCAGGGCGACCAGGATGCGCGTCATTTCTGCGGCCCCGCGTAGAAGTCGGCGAGCTTCTTCATGTCTTCCTCGGTCAGGCTCGCCGCGATGCCGCGCATCGACGGATGCGAGCGCTCGCCCGACTTGTAGGCCTTGAGCGCCGCGATGATGTAGCCGGGCTGCTGGCCGGCGATCTTCGGCACGTGATAGACGGTGGGAAACGCGGTCTTGTACCCCGGGATGCCGTGGCAGCCGATGCACATGGCGTGCGCGTTCTCCAGGCCCAGCTCCTTGGGCGCGGCCTTCTTGTCCTGCGCGTGCGCGCCGAAGGCGACGGCGAGGAGGATGAGGATCAGGCGGGGCATGCGATTTGTTCTAGGTCTCTGTTCGCAGCGGCGAATTCTAACGCAAAAAAACCCGGCTGCTAGAATCCCCGGCATGCGTTTCAAAGGCTCGCAGTCCTACGTTTCGACCGAGGACCTGACGCTCGCGGTGAACGCGGCGATCACGCTGCAGCGCCCGCTGCTCGTGAAAGGCGAGCCCGGCACCGGCAAGACCATGCTCGCGGTCGAGGTGGCCCGCTCGCTCGGCGTGCCGCTGCTCGAGTGGCACATCAAGTCCACCACCAAGGCGCAGCAGGGCCTCTACGAGTACGACGCGGTGAGCCGCCTGCGCGACTCGCAGCTCGGCGACGCGCGCGTGCACGACATCCACAACTACATCGTGAAGGGCATGCTCTGGCAGGCCTTCAGCGCCGAGCAGCCGGTGGTGCTGCTGATCGACGAAGTGGACAAGGCGGACATCGAGTTCCCGAACGATCTCCTGCGCGAGCTCGATCGCATGGAGTTCTACGTCTACGAGACGCGCGAGCTGGTGAAGGCGAAGCACCGCCCGATCGTGTTCATCACCTCGAACAACGAGAAGGAGCTGCCCGACGCGTTCCTGCGCCGCTGCTTCTTCCACTACATCCGTTTCCCCGACAAGGAGACGATGGAGAAGATCGTCGGCGTGCACTTCCCCAACCTCAAGAAGTCGCTGCTGCGCGAGGCGATGGAGGTGTTCTTCGAGGTGCGCGAGGTGCCGGGCCTGAAGAAGAAGCCCTCGACTTCCGAGCTGCTCGACTGGCTGAAGCTCCTGCTCGCCGAGGACATCCCGCCCGAAGCGCTGCGCTCCAAGGACCGCAAGACCATCATCCCGCCGCTGCACGGCGCGCTGCTCAAGAACGAGCAGGACGTGCACCTCTTCGAGCGCCTCGTCTTTATGACGAGGGCGAAGGGCGCTTAAGGAACACCGGCAGGTCGGTGGTCGGCGGCGCGACCCCCGCCTGGTACATCATGCTCGCCACGTTGCCGCGGTGATAAGTGCCGTGATTCGCCACGTGCAGCAGGATGTCCCGGCGTGCCATCGAAGCGGGACCGCCGCCGATGAAGCGGAAATCGACCACCTCGTTCACGTCGAAGCCGGAATCGGCATAGCGCACGTACCACTCGTCCATCGCCGCCTGCGCCTCGCCGAGCTTCGCGAGCGGCGGGCAGGCCTCCGGATTGCGGGTGGTGTAGCCATGCGGCCGGCCTTCAAGATGCGCGCGCCACACCTCGTCCATCGCATAGACGTGGTTGAGCGTGCGCAGCAGGCTGCCGAACACGATCTTGCGCGGCGCGCTGAGCTCGGCCTCGGGAAGCTGCGCCGCCGCGGCGAACACCAGCTCGTTCGCCCACGCCTTGTAACGCATCAACGTCTGCAGGTAATTCACCGCGGCTAGAGTACACGCATTGAACGTCACCCTCACCTTCGACAACGGTCCGGAGCCCTCGGTCACGCCGCACGTGCTCGAGGTCCTCGAGCGCGAGCGCATCCTCGCCACCTTCTTCGTGCTCGGCGCCAAGCTCGCCGATCCCGCGCGCCGCAAGCTCGCCGAGCGAGCGCACGCCGCCGGCCACTGGATCGGCAACCACACCATGACCCATGGCACGCCGCTCGGGAAGCTGACCGAACCCGGCGCCGCGCGCCGCGAAATCCTCGACACGCAGAAGCTGCTCGGCAAGCTCGCGCACCCCGACCGCCTGTTCCGCCCATTCGGCGGCGGCGGCGCGCTCGGCCCTCACCTCCTCAACCAGGAAGCCCTCGACGTGCTCCAGCAGGAAAAGATGACCTGCGTGCTCTGGAACGCGATCCCGCGCGACTTCGAGCATCCGGACGGCTGGGTTGATGTCGCCATCGAGCAATGCCTCGCGCAGCCGTGGACGCTCCTGGTCCTGCACGATCTACCGAACGGCGCCATGAACCACCTTGGCGGTTTTATTAGTCAGTTGCGCCGTAAAGGCGCGGCCTTCCTACAGGATTTTCCGCCGGAATGTCTGCCGATCAGGCGCGGAAAGATCGTAGACGCCGTTCAGTCATACGTTACGCCGTAGGTTCTGACGCACACGATGATGTCACAGATTGTGACTTCATCTTGCTCGCGCCCAAGTCATTGCAACGTGTGATGCCTTCAAGATCACAAACTGTGACCTTGATCGTCCGCTGGGCAGTCTGGCGGCCATTTTGGCCATAGAATCGCGTCGCCATCATGAGCTATCACAACAACCCGACCGAACCGAAGCTCAAGCTGCCGGCCGGCGCGTGCGACGCGCACTTCCACGTGTTCGGGCCGAAGGACAAGTTCCCCTACGCGAAGGACGCGCCGTACGTGCCTAAGGTCGACGCCCCGAAGGACGTGCTGATCGACCGGCACATGTTCCTCGGCATCGAGCGCGGCGTGGTGGTGCAGTCCGCCGCGCACGGCTACGACAACTCGGCGGCGGCCGACCTGCTCGCGGAAAAGAAGGGCAGCTACGTCGGCGTGGCGCTGGTGCCGGTCAACACCGACATCTCGGAGCTGAAGAAGCTGCACGCGCAGGGCTTCCGCGGCGTGCGCTTCAATTTCCTGCAGCGGCTCGGCGGCGGTCCCGCGGTCGCGGACGTGATGAGGTTCGCCACCAAGCTCGCCGTGCTCGGCTGGCACCTGCAGCTGCACGTCGAGCCGCAGCACATCCTGCCGATGACGCCGGAGCTCAAGCTCTCGCCGGTGCCGGTGGTGATCGACCACATGGGCCGCGTCGACGCCTCGCGCGGCCTCGACCAGCCCGGCTTCACGCACCTCCTCAAGCTCATGGAGGACCAGCGCTTCTGGGTCAAGGTGAGCGGCCTCGAGCGCGCCTCGCGCCAGGGCGCGCCGTACGCCGACGCGGTGCCGTTCGCGCGCAAGCTGGTCGCCGACTTCGGCAGCCGCGTGCTGTGGGGCAGCGACTGGCCGCACCCGAATCTCGACTCGGTGCCCGACGACGGCCAGCTCGTCGACCTGATCGGCGAGTTCGCGAACGAGATGCAGCGCCAGGCGCTGCTGGTCGACAACCCGCAGAAGCTCTACAAGTTCGAGTCATGAAAAAAATCCTCGCCGTGCTGCTGCTTCTTCCCCTCCTCGCGTTCGCGCAAAGCTATCCGAGCAAGCCGGTGCGGCTCATCGTCGGCTTCCCGGCCGGCGGGCCGGCCGACATCTTCGGCCGCGCGCTCGCGCAGGGCATGGCGGCCGAGCTCGGCCAGCCGGTCGTGGTGGAGAACGTGGCCGGCGTGGGCGGCGTGCTCGGTGTCGACCGCGCCGCCAAGGCCGCGCCGGACGGCTACACGCTATGCATCAACAGCGCCTCGCCGCTCGTCATCGCGCCCTACTCGCTCTCGAAAATCCCGTTCGACGTGAAGAAGGACTTCGCTTTCCTCACGCTCGTAGTCCGCGTACCGGAAGTGCTCGCCGTCCATCCGGCATTGCCGGTGGCAAGCTTGAGTGAGTTGGTTGCCTATGCAAAGGCAAACCCGGGCAAGGTGAACTTCGGCTCGGCGGGCAGCGGCAGCATCACGCACCTCGCGGGCGAGCTGCTCAAGTCGGAGGCCAAGGTGGACCTGGTGCACGTCCCTTACAAGGGTGCCGCACCGGCGGTGAACGATCTCCTCGGCGGCCAGGTGCAGATGGGCATCTTCGATGTGCCGGTGCTGCTCGGCCATATCCGCAGCGGCAAGCTCAAGGCGCTCGCGATCACCAGCGCAAGCCGGGCCCCATCGCTGCCCGACGTGCCGACCACGGGGGAGCTCAGCTACCCGAACGTCAACTCGGACAACTGGTACGGGCTGGTCGCCGCGGCCGCCACGCCGCCGGAAGTGCAGAAGCGCATCCACGCCGCCGCGATCGCGGCGCTCAAATCCAAAGCCGTGGAGGAGCAGTTCTCGAAGGTGGGCGGCATCGCCTCGCCGGGCACGCCGCAGGAATATCAGGCCTTCATCGCCGCCGAGCAGGCCAAGTGGTCGCGCATCGTGCAGGCGATCGGCTTCAAAGAATAGCCTCGAGCTTGTTGCGCAGGTCATCGGGCAGCGCGACGCCCTTGCGCGCCTTCGTGTCGAAGCACACCTCGACCGACTTCTGCGTCGCGCAGTGCGTCATGGAGTCCGCCTCGTAGAGCCGCATCTCGTGGGCGAAGCTCTTCGTGCCCACTTTCGTCACCGCGCCGCGCACCAGCACCAGCTGTCCCGAGGTGATCTCGTGGTGGAAGTCGATGGTCAGCGAGGCCATCACGGTGCCCAGCCCGCGCGCCCACACCTCCTGCAGCGAGATGCCCGCCATCGCCGGGATGTGCCAGCCCGCGTCGTCGAAGAACGCGGCGTACTGGCGCACGTTCATGTGCCCGTAGCGGTCGCAGTGCGCGGGCAGCACCACGGTGCGCATCAGGTCGAACCATTTCATCTCGTTTGCCATTTGGCACGATGATTGCGTGGCGCGGGCATGGACCGCAAGCGCAATTCCGAAAGACCGCAGCCCCTGGAGCACCCGATCGAGCCGGAGATGGACAAGCGGCCCGAGGATTCCGAGCACGGCCGCGACCCGGCGACCGAGCCGCCCAAGGACAAGCGCACCGACAATCTCTGATTCGGGGACGGAGCCCTAACGAATCAGTTAGGGCTCCGTCCCCGATTTCCCCAAATCGAGTGCCGCGCGCGCGAGGACTTTGACCCCCACCGGGATGGCCAGCTCGTTGCAGTCGTAGTTCGAGCGGTGGATCGCGGTGTCGAGGCCGTCGATCTTCGAGCCGATGCGCAAATGCGCGGCCGGCACGCGCTCGGCGAACCAGGCGAAGTCCTCGCTCCCCATCGATGGCTCGGGGAGCTCATAGACGTTCTGCGCACCGATACTGGCCCGTGCGCTCTTAAGCAAGGACTCCAAAATCTTCGTGTCATTACGGAGCGGCGGCGCCACGCGCTTCCAGTCGAGCGTGTAGTCGATGCGCATGCCGAGCTTCATGCCCTCGAGCATGCGGCGCACCGCGGCCTCGATCTTCTCGGAGAGCCCGGGCTCCAAGGTGCGCACGATGCCTTTCAACTCGGCAGTACCGGCGATCACGTTGCGCGCGCGCCCGGCGTGGAACTCGCCGATGGTGAGCACCGCCGGCGAGACCGGCTTCACTTCGCGGCTCACGATGGTCTGGAGCTGCGCGACGAGGTGCGCGCCGGCGGCGAGCGCATCGACCGCGAGGTGCGGATGCGCGCCGTGGCCGTCCTTGCCCTTGAGCGTGATGTCGAAGGCGTCCGCGGCCGACATCACCGCGCCGGCGTTGTAGCCCACCTTCCCGGCCTGCACCGCCGGCCAGTTGTGGTAGCCGAGGATGAGGTCGAGCTTGGGATTTTCCAGCGCGCCGTCGGCGATCATGGCGCGCGCGCCGCTCAGCGTCTCCTCGGCCGGCTGGAAGATGAACTTCACCGTTCCATGCAGCTCGTTCTTCAGCTGCGCGAGCACCGCCGCCACGCCGAGCGCGATCACCGTGTGTACGTCGTGGCCGCACGCGTGCATCTTTCCCCCGATCTTCGACGCGAACGCGAGGCCGGTCTGCTCGTGGATCGGCAGCGCGTCCATGTCGGCGCGGATACCGATGGTGCGACCGGGCTTCGCGCCTTTGAGGACCGCGACGACGCCGGTCTTGCCGATGCCTGTCTTGGTTTGCAAGCCAAGCTGGTGAAGAAAATCCGTCACGGCCTTGGCCGTCTCGTGCTCCTCGAACGCGAGCTCGGGATGCTCATGCAGCTTCTTGCGCAGCTCTACGAGGCGCGGGGTGAGACGGGCGGCGATCGACTCGATGTCGCTCATGGTTGCTCCAATTCTGCCTGCTTCTGCAGCCACTCCGCCTCGACCTGCTCGATCTCGCGCACCACGTAGGCCTGGTCCTCGAGCAGCGTCTTCAGCGCCGCGTCGTCCTGGTACACCGCCGGGTCGCCGAGCTTCTTTTCGATCTCGGCCTTGCGCGCGCCGAGGCGCGCCATCAGCTCCTCCAGGCGCTTGACGCGCGCCTCGATGGGCTTGCGGTTCTGCGGCCTGGGTTTCGCCAGCGCGGGCTTGGCCGGCTTTTTCTGGACCGGGGGTTTCTTGAGCAGCCAGTCGCGGTAATCATCCAGGTCGCCCTCGAACTCGCGCACCGTGCCATCGGCCACGACGAGCAGCTTCTCGGTCGTGGCGCGCAGCAGGTGCCGGTCGTGCGACACCAGCACCAGCGTGCCCTCGAACTGCGCGAGCGCCACGGTGAGCGCCTCGCGCGTCTCGAGGTCGAGGTGGTTGGTCGGCTCGTCGAGCAGCAGCAGGTTGGGCTTCTGCCAGACGATGAGCGCGAGCGAAAGCCGCGCCTTCTCGCCGCCGGAGAAGTTGCCCACCGGGTCGAGCGCCATGTCGCCGGGGAAATTGAAGCTGCCGAGGTAGTTGCGCAGGTCCTGTTCCCTGGCCTGCGGGGCGAGGCGCCTGAGATGCCAGAGCGGCGACTCGTCGTCGCGCAGCATCTCGAGCTGGTGCTGCGCGAAATAGCCGACTTCGAGGCCCTTGTTGAAGGTCGCGGTGCCCGACAACGCCGGCAGGACGCCGGCGATGGTCTTGACCAGGGTGGACTTCCCGGCGCCGTTCACGCCGAGCAGCCCGACACGCTCGCCGGCGCGTAGCGACAGGTTCACATTGGACAGGACCTTCTTGTCCGCGTAGCCCGCTTCCAGCGACTCGAAAACCAGCAGCGGGTCGGGCGAGCGCTCGGGGTCGAGGAACTCGAACGAGAACGGCGCGGCGACGTGCAGCGGCGCGAGGTCCTCCATCTTCGCCAGCATCTTCATGCGGCTCTGCGCCTGGCGCGCCTTGGTCGCCTTGGCGCGGAAGCGGTCGATGAACGATTGCAGGTGGGCTCGCTCTCGCAGCTGTTTTGCAATGAGATTTTCATTGAGGACGATAGCTTGCGCGCGCTGCACCTCGAAGCTCGAGTAGTCGCCGGCGTAGCGGCGCAGCCTTTTCTGGTCGATGTGCACGATTCCCTTCACCACGCCGTCGAGGAAATCGCGGTCGTGCGAGATCACGATCAGCGTGCCGGGATAGCGCCGCAGCCAGTCCTCGAGCCAAATGATCGCGTCGAGGTCGAGGTGGTTGGTCGGCTCGTCGAGCAGCAGGACCTCCGAGGGGCACATCAGCGCCTGCGCGAGGTTGAGCCGCATGCGCCAGCCGCCCGAGAAACTTGAAACCGGCTGTTCGAGTTCTTCTTGTGAAAACCCCAAACCAAGAAGCAGCGCCTCGGCGCGCGGCCGGACGGTATAGACGTCGGCATCCGCCAGGGCGGCGTGCAGCTCGCCCATGCGCGTGCCGTCGTGCGTGGCGTCCAGTTCCTTCTGCAAGGCGCGAAGCTGCGTATCGCCGTCGATCGCGTATTCGACCGCGGGACGCTCGAGCGCCGGCGTCTCCTGCGCGACGTGCGAGATGCGCCAGTGCTTCGGCAGGTCCACGTCGCCCTTGTCGGCGTGCAGCTCGTCGCGCAGCAGCGCGAACAGGCTCGACTTGCCGGAGCCGTTCGGCCCGATCAGGCCGACGTGCTCGCCCGGGTTGAGCGCGAGGTCGGCGCCCTCGAGCAGCACCTTGGCGCCGCGGCGCAGGGTGAGCTGGGAAAGTCGGATCATTTCACTACAATAGCAGCGTGCTGATCGATTTTTTCCTGAAACTGAAGAGCCACAAGCTGCCGGTCTCGATCAAGGAGTACCTCACGCTCCTCGAGGCGATGGGCAAGGGCGTGATCGGCCCGTCGATCGACGAGTTCTACTATCTCTCGCGCGCCGCGCTGGTGAAGGACGAGGCGAACTTCGACAAATTCGACCGCGCGTTCTCGGAGTTCTGGCAGGGCGTCGAGACCATTCCCGGCATCGACTCGCAGATCCCGCTCGAGTGGCTGCTCAAGCAGGTCGAGCTCAACCTCACCGACGAGGAGAAGAAGCAGATCGAGGCGCTCGGCGGCTGGGAAAAGCTGATGGAGACGCTGAAGAAGCGCCTCGAGGAGCAGAAAGGCCGCCACCAGGGCGGCAACAAGTGGATCGGCACCGGCGGCACCTCGCCGTTCGGCGCCTACGGCTACAACCCGGAAGGCATCCGCATCGGCCAGGAGAAGTCGCGCAACCGCAGCGCGGTCAAGGTGTGGGACCAGCGCGAATACCGCAACCTCGACGATTCGGTCGAGCTTGGCACGCGCAACATCAAGGTTGCCCTGAGACGATTGAGAAAGTTCGCCCGCGAAGGCGCGCCCGACGAATTCGACCTCGCGACGACCATCGACGAGACCGCGAAGAAGACCTACCTCGACATCCACATGCGGCCGGAGCGCCGCAACGCGATCAAGGTGCTGATGCTGATGGACATCGGCGGCACCATGGACGACCACATCAAGCTCGCCGAGGAGCTGTTCTCCGCCGCGAAGACCGAGTTCAAGCACCTCGAGTTCTACTACTTCCACAACTGCCTGTACGACTTCGTCTGGAAGGACAACCGCCGCCGCCACTCCGAGCGCACGCGCACCTGGGAGCTGCTGCACAAGTACGGCCACGACTACAAGGTGATCTTCGTCGGCGACGCGACCATGAGCCCGTACGAGATCCTGCAGCCGGGCGGCTCGGTCGAGTACTTCAACGAGGAGCCCGGCGCGGTGTGGATCAAGCGCTTCACCGACGTCTATCCGAAGTGCGTGTGGCTCAACCCCGAGCCCGAGGAGATCTGGTCCTACCGCCAGTCGATCGGCGTGATCAAGGAGCTCATGAACGGGCGCATGTACCCGACCACGCTGAACGGCCTCGAGCGCGCCATGAAACTGCTGGCAAAATAAATGGGGACGGACCCCATTTTTCGCATTCGGGAATCGATCGCAGATGAGAAAAATGGGGTCCGTCCCCATTTATTTCCATGAACGCCCCTGAAACGCAGCAGTTCCTCACCCTTTCCGAGATCATCGCCGCGGCGCGCGCCAATCTCGCGCCCGGGCCCTGGAGCTACCTGATCGGCGGCGCGGAGACCGAGACCACGGTCAAGCGCAACCGCCACGCCATCGACTCCGTCGCTTTTCGCCCCCGGGTCCTCAAGAACGTGAGCAAGATCGACAGCACGAGCACCTTCCTCGGCCAGAAGGTACGACTGCCCGTGATGCTCGCGCCGATCGGCGGGCTGGAATCCATCGTGCCGGAAGGCGCGGCGGCCGCGGCGCGCGCGTCGGAGCAGTTCGGCGTGCCGCAGATGCTGTCTTCCGTCTGTCAGCCGGGCCTGGAAAAAACCGCGGCCGCGGCGAAGAACCTGCGCGTGTTCCAACTCTATGTGCGCGGCAACGATGCGTGGGTGGATGACCACGTGCGCCGCGCGCAGGACCACGGCTACTCGGCCTTCTGCTTCACCGTCGACGTCGCCGTCTATAGCCGGCGCGAGCGCGACCTGATCGGGCGCTTCGTCAAGCCGTGGCGCGCCGCCGCGGGCGAAGGCGCGCCGTTCCAGGCCGGCCTGTCGTGGGACCAGGTCAAGCGCTACAAGGACAAGTACCCGTCCTATCCGCTCATCATCAAGGGCATCGCCACCGCGGAAGACGCGCAGATCGCCGTGCAGCACGGCGTCGAGGTGGTGTACGTGTCGAACCACGGCGGCCGCCAGCTCGACCACGGGCTCGGCAGCATGGCGGTGCTGCCGGAGGTCATCAAAGCAGTGAAAGGGAAAGCCGAAGTGTGGGTGGACGGCGGCTTCATGCGCGGCACCGACGTGGTGAAGGCGATCGCGCTCGGCGCGAAGGCGGTCGGCATCGGCCGCCTGTGCGGCCTGGGGCTCGGCGCGGCCGGCGTGCCGGGCCTGGTGCGCGCGCTCGAGCTGCTCGAGGACGAGGTGCGCACCGCGCTCGGCCTGCTCGGCGTCACGTCCTACGCCGAGCTCACCCCGGCGCACCTTTGTCCCGCGCCCATGGTCACGCTGCCGGATACCTTCAGCGCCTTCCCGTTCCTGCAGTGAAGATCTACGGCATCCGGAACTGCGACACGATGAAGAAGGCGTTCGCCTTCCTCGAGTCGAAGAAGCTCGCGTACGAGTTCCACGACTACAAGAAGGACGGCGTGCCGCCCGGCAAGCTCGGCGAGTGGGCGAAGCGCGTCGGCTGGGAGAAGCTCGCCAACACGCGCGGCCCGACCTGGCGCAACATCCCGGACGCGGAGAAGGCAGGCCTCACCGAGGCGCGCGCGCTCAGGCTGCTCGAGAGATACCCGAGCGCCATCAAGCGCCCGGTGCTGGAAGCGGGATCGAAGCTGCTGGTCGGCTTCGATCCCGGCGAATACTCGAAGCTCTAGCGGCTCTTCGCGCCCAGGTAGGTCGCGACGTCCTCGAGCAGCGCGCGCGGGTAGATCGTCACCTCGCCCGAGCTCGGATAGCACGACGCGCCGGCCTTGCCGCCGCGCGATTGCAGCCCGAAGCCGGCCGATCCCTTGATGCGGATGCCGAGGTATTCGCGGTTGTTCCAGGGATTCACCGCGGTGGTGAAGCTGGCGTCGGCCTTGCCGGCGAAGGGGCCGTAGCTCACCTTGCGCCCGACGCTGGAGGAGCCGCTGGTGTCCACCCCGACGCCGACGCCGTAGACCTTGCCGCTCGCGCTGCCCGACACCTTCACCCCGTCCTTGCCGACGTTGGCCGAGCCGGTGGCGGAAAAACCGCCCTTGGTCCACTTGTAGCTGAACTTGCCTTCGCCGAGGTCGTTCAGGTCCGCCGAGCCCGACAGCGGCCCGATGCTGAAGTCGCACGGCAGGTTGGTGAGCGTGCGGCTGTCCACGCCCCACGCCATGCGATCGCGCAGGTGCGCGAGGTACGCCTGGTATTGCTCCGCGAGCAGCTCGAGGCGCAATTCGGCCATCACCGGCTCGCATTGCTGGTCGTGGTCGCGCTTCGCGAGCGCGATGCCCTCCTCGATCCAGCCGCGCTCCTGGCCGAACCAGCGCGACTGCTCCTCGAGGAACGCGGGCACCCTGCCGCCGGCGAGGAGATGCGGCTGCAGCAGCAGGGTCGACCCATAGGCCTGGTTGATCTGCCAGACCGCGAAGGCGAACGCGTCGGCCGGCTTTCCGTCCGGCCCCGGAAAGGACGGCCCGCCCTTGCGCAGGTCGCGCAGCAGGCCGACCGCGAACTCGCGCGCCGCGCCGATCTCGCCCTCGGCGAGCGAGATCACCCAGCGCGACTCATTGTCGAAATTGCGGCTCGCGGTGTTGACGCGCTGCTGGCGCGCCTGCGCCCACTGCTCGATGAGCACCTTGTTGGTCGCGCACTCCCGCGCCCGCGCGCGCAGGCGGCAGCCGCTCGAGTCGCCCTTGATCGCGTTGCATGCGTCGATATCGCGCCAGTACTGCCGGGTGGCCTCTTCGCGTCCGAAGTGGCGCCGGTCCTCCACCGCCTGGCTGAGCAGCGACTTGCCCGGCTGGACGCGCTGGCCGCAGTCGTTGCCCGGGCTGCCGCACGGCAGGTCGCGCACGTACGCCTGGGGATCGAGGCCCAGCGCGTCGGCCCAGAACACCAGCTCGAACCCCGACTCAACGAAGTAGTAGCTGTCGAGCAGCATCCCGGTGAGCATGAAGTACGCGGTGGCGCACTGGCTGAGGGCCATGTTGTGCTGCAAGGCGTCGCCAGGGACGCGACGAGCGTTGCGCGCCAGCTCGCGCAGGTTCTTCGCCAGTTCCTGCGGGATCTGCGCCTCGGTGGCGAAGGCCTTCTGCCGGTGGTCGACGCTCTGCAACCGGTCGTGGCGCAGGTGGTTTTGCTTGCGCACCGAGAGCACGCGCTGCGCATGGCGCTCGAATGCCGCGATGCAGCGCCCAATCGCGTCGTTCGCATCGGGCTTGGGCGCCGGCGGCGGCTTGCCGGTCTCGATGAGCGACGCCTGCAGCTCGACGAGCGGATCGCCCGGCGCGAGCCGAACCGCCTCGCCGATCGCCTGGCGGGCCTCCGCGGCGGCGCCCTGCGCCTTGTGCACCACCGCGAGCGCCTCGAAGAGATGCGGCGAGCGATAGCCCATGGCGTGCGCGCAGGTGAGAAGCCGCAGCGCATCGGGCTTGCGCTCGAGGTAATGCAGGTAGATGCCGGCGTCGGCGACCGTCTTGCCGTTCCAGTCCGCCGCGGCCACCTTGAGCCCGAGCCACGCGGCGAGGCGCACTTCGCCCGCGAGCAGCGCGGCGGCCGCGCTCTCCGCCGAGGGCTTCGCGGCCTTGTCCGCGATGCTCTTCTCGAGCTCGGCGCGGATCTCTTCGGCGCGCTCCCGCGCGCCGCCGCAGGCCTGCTGCGCTTGCGCCGCGCCGGCGCCGAGCAGTGCCAACAACGCGATCGCAATCGCTTTCACGGCGTGCCCTCCCCGGCGCTCAGTTTAGCGCCGCGCGGGTGATGTGCTTTAATCGCGGCGCGTGGCTACAAAATTTCTGTTCGTTTCGTGGGAAGGCCTGATCGCCGACATCGCGTGGCAGGTGGTGAAGGAAGGCCACGAGGCGCGGCTGTGGATCCAGAACCCGGAGGAGAGCGGCATCGCCGACGGGTTCGTGCCGAAGACCGGCGACTGGCGCAAGGAGGTCGACTGGGCCGACGTGGTGGTGTTCGACGACGTGCTCGGCATGGGCGCGCTCGCCGAGGAGCTGCGCCAGGCCGGCAAGCCGGTGGTGGGCGGCTCGCCCTACACCGACAAGCTCGAGGACGACCGCGCCTTCGGCCAGCAGGAGCTGAAGGCGGCCGGCGTGTCGATCATCTCGCACGAGAACTTCACCTCGTTCGACGAAGCGGTCGCCTATGTCCAGCAGAACCCCAACCGCTACGTGCTCAAGCCGAGCGGCGAGGCGCAGAACATCAAGCGCCTGCTCTTCGTCGGCGAGGAGGACGACGGGCGCGACATCCTCCAGGTGCTGCAGGACTGGAAGCGCGCCTGGTCGGACAAGGTGAAGGAGTTCCAGCTGCAGCGCCGCATCATGGGGGTGGAAGTGGCGGTGGGGGCTTTCTTCAACGGCAGGGAGTTCGTCACCCCGGTGTGCATCAACTTCGAGCACAAGAAGCTCTTCCCCGGCGACATCGGCCCGCCCACCGGCGAGATGGGCACCTCGATGTTCTGGAGCGAGCCGAACCGGCTGTTCAACGCCACGCTGAAGAAGATGGAAGCGAAGCTCGCGGAAGCGCGCTACACCGGCTACATCGACATCAACTGCATCGTGAACAACAACGGCATCTACCCGCTGGAGTTCACCTCGCGCTTCGGCTACCCGGCGATCAGCATCCAGCAGGAAGGCATCCTCACCCCGATGGGCGAGCTCCTGCAGGGCCTCGCCAACGGCACGGCCAGCCGGCTGCGCGCGCGCAGCGGCTTCCAGATCGGCGTGCGCATCGTGGTGCCGCCCTTCCCCTACAACGACCCCGAGACCCTGGAAAACACCTCCAAGGACTCGGTGATCCTGTTCAAGACGCCGAGCCGCGAGGGCTACCACATCGAGGACGTGAGGAGCGCGAACGGCGAGTGGCTGGTGACCGGCACCTCCGGCGTGGTGCTGATCGTCTGCGGCGCCGGCCCGACCATGAAGCAGGCCCAGCGCCAGGCCTACAACAGGGTGCGCAACGTGATGATCCCCCATATGTACTACCGCGACGACATAGGGGAGCGGTGGTACGAGGACAGCGATCGCCTTCACGCTTGGGGGTATTTGAGAGAGGCGTAATTGCCGTATCCCTTCGCGCACCCGGCGGCCGTGCTTCCCCTCGCCCGTCCGCTGGGACGCTTCGCAGTCCCCTCGGCGCTCGCCATCGGCAGCATCGCGCCCGACCTGTGGCACTTCGTGCCGCTCGTCGACCGCGCGCACAGCCACGGCGCCGAGGCACTGCTGTGGTTCTGCCTGCCGGTTGGGCTCGCGGCGTATCTGCTTTTCCATCTTGTCCTGAAGGCGCCGCTGATCGCGCTCGTGTGGCCGCGGCTTGGCGTGTTTACCACTGCCGGATTGCCGTCGCGTTCGTGGCTTGCGGTCGTTACTTCAATCGTGGCGGGCGCCGCGACGCATCTCATCTGGGATGCGCTGACACACTCTAACGATCTGACTTTGCCCGGTCCGAACTGGGCGCAGCACGCGAGCACGATAGCGGGCACTGTAATTCTTGCCGGGTGGGGATGGCGGAAACTCCGCGCGGCGCCGAAAGCGCCGCCCGGAACGGGCCTGCCGGTATTTTTTCGCGCTTGCGTGGCGCTTGCCACGCTCGGCGCAATGACGATCGCGGCTTTGTGGTCGGCCGACAGCTGGCTCGCGTTCGATCTGCCCGCGCTGCGCCATCTTTTCCGCACCGCCGGGCTCGGCGCGCTCGACGGCCTGGCGCTCGCCCTGCTCGTCTACTGCGCGCTCTTTCAGCGTAAGATGCCTTAAGAATCAGAACCTAGGGGAGGGAACGATGCTCGCCATGTACCGCGAGCTCGAAGGCGCCGCCTACCTGCTGATGCACGCCATCCGCAGGATCGGCGTGCTGCGCCTGCCGCCCGTGGCCGAGGAGCTGGTGCGCCAGATCTACTTCACCGGCGCCGCCGCCACCGGCGGCATCGTGCTGCGCGGCGCGTTCATCGGCACGCTCATCATCGCCTACGTGATCGAGGTGCTGAACGCCGACGCGGCGCTCGCGGTGAAAATGCTCCTTTGGGTCGTGCTGCGCGAGGTCGGGCCGCTGATCGCCGCGGTGCTGGTGATCCAGAGGAGCGGCACCGCGGTCGCCACCGAGCTCGCGCTGCGCGAGATCTCGGGCGAGATCGCGAGCCTGCGGCGCATGCGCATCGACCCTTACGACTACCTCGTGGTGCCGCGCGTGGTCGGCATGGCGCTCTCCAACGCCGCGCTCACGCTCTACGTGCAGCTGATCGCGGTGGGCGGCGGCATGTTCCTCGCCTCGCTCACCATCGACGTGCCGTTCGACGAGATGCTCTCCGCGTTCTTTCTGCTCGCGCAGCCCTCCGATCTCGTTTACTCGCTGATCAAGAGCCTGATGTTCGGCGCCGCGATCGCGGTGGTGGCCTGCTACCACGGCCTGCATCCGCGCGGGCGCTCGATCAACGTGGTGCCGCAGGCGGCGATCCGCGCCGTCACCGAGGGGCTGCTGCTCGTCATGCTGCTCAACGTGGTGTTCGCCTACCTCGTGTACGGCGTGGCGCTGTTCGGCCTGGTGACGGCAGAGCAATGATCCTCAGCTACGAGCCGGTGCCGGACGACGAATCGCCGGAGCGCATCGCGGTGGAGGAGCCCGGCAGCCATTGCGTGAGCTGCGCCTACAAGGAGGAGATCGTCGCCGCGCTCCAGGACCTCAAGCCGCGCAACGGCGCGCGCCTGGTGCTGTTCGACACCGACGTCGCGGGGCTGCGCGAAGCCGAGCGCCAGGCGCTCGCGCGGCGCGTGGGCTTCGTGCCCGCCTCCGGCGGCCTGATGAGCAGCCTGAACGCGTGGGAGAACATCGCGCTGCCGCTCGGCTACCACGCGCCGCAGAAGCTGCGCGGCGCGCACGCCGAAGTGCGCGCGCTGCTCGAAGAGCTGGGCGGCGTGGACGAGCGCCTGCTCGCCAAGCTGCCCGAGGACATGACGCTCTACGAGCGCCGGCTCGCCGCCTACCTGCGCGCGCTGCTCGAGAGCCCGGAGCTCCTGGTGGTGGAGAGCCTCGGCGCCGGGCTCGGGCCGACCAAGCGCGAGCGCGCGGCGCGCTTCGACGAGGTCTACCGCAAGCGCTGCCCCGGCGGCACGTTCGTGCAGTTCGACGGTTAAGGGAGGAAGCATGGAAGACACCAAAGCCAGCCCGCCGCGGCGCTTCCGCGGCATCCGTAACCAGGTGAACGCGTTCCTGCTGAGCGCGCTGATCGGCTTCGCCGGCGTGCTCGGCCTGGTGGCCTACAAGCAGGGCATGTTCGCCCAGCACACCAACGTCTATTTCCACGCCCCCGACGCGACCGGCATCAACAAGGGCATGGCGGTGCGCCTGAACGGCGTGCCCGTCGGCTCGGTGAAGGACGTCGAGCTCGCCGACCGCGGGGTGCGCGTGCGCCTCGCCATCAACAGCCAGTACATCCCGCGCCTGCCGCGCGGCGCGCAGGCGCGCCTGTCGCGCGAAGGCTACGTCGGCGCGGCGTCGATCCAGATCCTGCCCGGTACCTCGGCGACCGACCGCACGCCGGTGGCCGAGGGCGACGAGATCCGCTTCGTCGCCCAGAAAGGCCTCACCGACATGCTCGACGAGGTGCGCCAGCAGATGACCCCGGCGCTCCAGGAGCTGCGCCGCGCGGCCTCCGAGATGGCCGACCCGGACAGCGACTTCCGCCGCTCGGTGAGCGCGCTGCGCGAGCTGCTCGAGGAGCTGCCGCCCGCGACTCGCGAGCTGCGCGCGCTGGCGCGCAACACCGACCGCACCATGGCCGCGGTCGGCCGCCAGGCCGAGGAGACGCTCAGGATCGTGGCGCGCGTCGGCGAGCAGACCGAGGCGCACCTGCCGGTGATCGCGGGCAAGCTCGGCACCACGCTCGACTCGCTCAACGCCACCTCCAACCAGGTGCGCGAGACCACGCGCGCGAACGGCGACGCGCTGCGCGAGCTGCTCACCCAGGCCCCGGAGCTGGTGCGCGGCAGCAACGAAGTGGTGCGCGACACCCAGGAGCTCACCCAGGCGGCGCGCCGCACGTGGCTGCTGCGCGACTACATCGAGCCCACGCAGATGCGCACGCTGCCGGTCGACAGCTTCGAGTCCTTCGGCAAGCGATGAGGCTTCAGGGGTTTTTACTGGTATTGCCTTTGCTCCTCCTAGGGTGCGGAGGCCAATCCGTCAAAAACACGACCGCGGCGCGGCAGGAAGCGGCCATCGAAGCCAATCGCAAGGGCGAGGCGTACGTGCGCCACGGCGAGCTCGAGAGCGCGGCGCGCAGCTACCGCGAGGCGCTGCGCCTCTCGCAGTCCCTCGAGGACGCGGACGGCATCGCCGCCAACGCGATCAACCTGTCCATCGTGCGCCAGCGCCAGGGACGCTTCAACGACGCGCGCGAAAGCCTGAACGCGGTGCTCGACCAGCCGAACCTGCGCTTCCCGGCCACGCGCCTGACCGAGGTGGCGCTGCGCCACGCCCTCCTCGACCTCGACCAGAACCGCTTCGCCGCGGCGGAACGCTGGGTCGCTCGTGCCGTGCAGCACTGCGGCGAGCGCTGCCCGATGTCCGGCACCATCGACAACGTGCGCGCGCAGCTCGCGCTGCAGGCCGGGCGCGTGGACGAAGCCGCGGCCGCAGCGCGCCGCGCCCAGCAGGCGAGCGAGGCCGCAGGCGACCGCAGCGAGACGGCGAACGCGCTGCGCCTGCTCGGCATCGCCGCGCTGCGCGCCGGCGACTTCGGCGCCGCGCGCCCGCACCTCGAGCAGGCGCTCGCCATCGACCGCGAGATCGGCGCGCCGCGCAAGATCGCGCTCGACCTGCTCTCGCTCGGGCGCGCCGCCGCGCTCGCCGGCGAAAGCGAAGCGGCGCGCGCCTACTACGCCCGCGCCCTCGCGGTCAGCCAGGCCGACCGCGACGACGCCGGCGCGGCGGAGGCGCGCGCGATGCTCGACGCCTCCACCGGCAAATAGCCTTGATTGGTCGTCGTTCCCGCGAACCTTGATTGGTCGTCGTTCCCGCGAACCTTGATTGGTTGTCGTTCCCGCGAAGGCGGGAACCCCGTTTAGAAAATCAAAAAGCCAAATGGGGTCCCCGCCTTCGCGGGGACGACTTATTCGCGCTCCCTTCTAGAAATACTCGTAAGCCTCGGGCTCGGCGGGGTTCGGCTTGAGCTCGTAGCTCGCCGGGAAGTAGCCCGACGGCTCGTAGGGCGGCGCGACCGACACGGCCTGCGGCTCGATCTGCATCTCGTCGGCGTGGCCTCCCATCCCCATCCAGCCGGCGGTGAGCGCGGCGGCGGCGAGCGTGACGACGGCGGCGGTGCGAACCAGGTAAGGGCTTTGCATGGACGGCTCCTTTCGAGAGAACTGCGTCCACGCTACGCGCGCGCTGCGGCGGACGAAATGATCGGACGCACGAATAACCGGTGCGTTATTCACCGCGGCGAGCACAGAAAAAAAAGAGGGCCGCTTTCGCGGCCCAGGAGGAGGAGCCTTTGGAGGAGGTTCAGTACTTGGCCAGCACCAGCTCGTCGCTCGGCGTGAGCACCTGCGCGGTACGCTTGCGCGCCGGCATCAGGACCAGGAATGCTCCGTAGAGCAGCAGCAGCGCGGACGCTGCCTGGCCGGTGATGAACAAGTAGTCGAGGATCATGCGGCCACTGTAGGACGCGCCGCTGGGAAGCGCTATTCCGGACCGCACAGGCGGCGTGTGCGATCTGCACACACCGTGCATCAATTCACGCTACCAGCGCGCGGGCGGCGCCTTGTTGATGGTGATGCGGCCGTCGGTCACGCTGACGTAGCCGCCGGTGGTGAGGTCGCGCAGGATGCGGTTGATCATCTCGCGCGAGGCACCGACGCGCGCCGCGATGTCCTTCTGCGTGAGCTTCTCCGGGATCACGAGCTTGCCGTCGCGCTCCACCGCGAGCTCGAGCAGGATGCGCGCCACGCGCCCGTACACGTCGAGCATCGCGAGGTTGCGCACGTTGCGGTTCAGGCCGCGCGCCACGCGGATCAGGTTCTGGATGAGCTGCAGCGAGACCGCGGGATGGCCGAGCAGGAAGGCGCGGAAATCGGCCCGCGACAGGATCGCGAACTGCGCGGCCTCGAGCGTCATCACCGAGGCCGAGCGCGGCTGCTCGTCGAGCACCATCTCGCCGAAGTACTGGCCCGGCCCCTTGATGGCGAGGATCAGCTCCTTGCCGTGCTCGTCGGCGAGGTAGATCTTCACCCGCCCGCCCAGGATCAGATACAGCGAGTCGCTCTCGTCGCCCTCGGTGACGATGATGGCCTGCTTCGGGTAGCTGCGCGTCACGCTGCGCTCGGCGAGCGCGCGCAGCTCGGCGTCGGGGACGCCCTCGAAGAGGGGGATGCTTTTGAGATCGGCCGGCATCGCGCTGGTGGCCGGGGATTCTAGGACCGCGCCTCCCGGCGTCACAAGCGTAAATATTCACCGGGTGCGGCGCTTGATCCACCTCAGCCAAGGGAGCGCCGCGGCGGCGAGCCGGCCCCAGGCGCCGACGCCGGCCGCCACGGTCTGCATGGCGCGCCGCTCGGGCCAGAGGCGCTCGACCGCGAGCACGTTCGCCTCGGTAAAGGAGTCCATCCACTGGATGGCCGGGTCGGCGTCGACCTGCCGCACGTTGGCGAGCTCGAGCAGCATGCCGGGCGAAGACCTGGCGAAAGCCTCGTCAAAGGTCGTCTTGAAGGCGTAGGCGGCGGGGCCGGCGGTGAAGCTGAAGCGCCGCGCGATGGCGCGACCCTCGGCGTCGACGCCGCAGCCGAGCAGCTGCCCGCGCCGGAACGCGGCCGTCACGATCTCGGTGAAGTAGCGGCGGTTCGCCGCGTTGCAGGCCATCGCGCTGCCGTTGCGGCCCTTCCAGCCGGCCGCCTCGATGCGCAGGAAGTCCTCGATCCAGGCCCCGACGTCGTCGCCCGGGGCGAGGAAGCGGTAGGCGAAGCCCTTCAGGCTGCGCTCGTTCCTCGCCGCGCGGCGCCGGAAATTGCCCGAGATGGTGGCGCCGTGCTTGCGCAGCAGCCCGCGGCTGTAGGCATGGTTCACCACGCTCTCTCCGGGCAGCAGGCGGTGGAACGGCTCGCCCGCCGGGATATAGCGAAATTCCACGAACGAGGCGTCGACCTGCTCGAACAGCGCCTCGAGGCACGGCCGCGCGAAGCCCGCATGCACGAGAGGCGTGCAGAGCAGCGTGTGCGAGTGCTGCCACGAGACGAGCGCGCTCGCCGGCAGGCGCTTGTAGCGCGGCACGCGCGCGAAGGGGAAAAGGCCGATCAGCTCCTCGCCCGCCCACACCAGCGCGACCTCGACCCTGCCGGCGCCGAACGCGGCGAGCGCCGGGCGCAGCATCCAGTGCTCGTAGAACGGATTGGGCTCGAGCGCGGCGCGCGCGAGCGCCTCCCACGCCGGGACGATGCAGTCGAGCTCGGTCAGGCTGCGCGCCACCGTCACGCGCGCGCGCTGGCCGACGAAAGGACGGGCGCCCATTTTCTCGGGCGGTAGTGGAGCGCACTTGTGCCGACCGCATAATGCGGCGCATGTGGTCTGGACGGACCATCGCCGCCGCGGCGCTGCTGGTCGCGGCCTGCGCGACGCCCTCGATGCGCTATGGCGGGCTGGAGGACCGCGTCCACGCGGTGCTCGAGCAGCGCGCCCTCGGGCCGGACGCCCTGCGCGTGATCGACAACCTGCTCGAGCACGGCAGCTCCGCTCCGCCCGCCACCCCGCGCCTGGTGCGCGAGCTCCTCGCCCGGCCGCTCGATGCCGCCGACGCGGCGCGCATTTTCCGGGAAGCCGTGCCGCCTTCTTTGGCAGGCCTGGAACGCGCGCCGGCCGGTCCTTTTGAAGATCTACTGAAGGAATACCTCGCGGAGCTGGCCGAAGCGCAGCGGCTGCTGCGCGCCGGCATCCGGCCATGGGACGACGATGCGCTGCTGCGCGCGCTCGCCGAGGGCCTGCCCTCTTCCGCCCATCTCCTCGCGCTTGGCGATGTGCGCATCGAGCAGGCCAACGCGCTTTTCATCGAAGCGACGGCGCGCTTCGCCTCGCGCGTGCGCGATGTTCCGCTGCAGCCCGGCAGCTTCGAGTCGGCGATCGGCACGGTGGTGATCGGCACGCGCGGCAACGACCGGCACGGGCCGGGCGCGGCGCTCATTATCGACCCGGGCGGCGACGACGTGTACGAGCGCGCGCCGGCGCGCGGCGGCGCGGTGTCGGTGATCGTCGACCTCGCCGGCAACGACCGCTACGAGGGCAGCGACGTCGCGATCGGCGCGCTCTCGGCGATCGTCGAGCTGTCGGGCGACGACCGCTACGACCTGCAGGGCAGCGGGCTCGGCGCCGCCGTAGCGGGGGTTTCCCTGTTGCTCGATTTCGCCGGCAACGACAGCTACGCGGCGAAGTACTTCGGGCTCGGCGCGGCGGCTTTCGGCTTCGGCGCGCTCGTCGATCTCGAAGGCGACGACACCTACCGCATCGAGGCGTGGGGCGAAGGCTTCGGCCTGGCGGGCGGCACCGGGCTTCTCTGGGATCGGCGCGGCAACGACCGCTATGTCGCCGGCGGCATCCCCGACGCGTTCGAGCGCGGCGCGGGGCTGAGCGGCGCGCAGGGCGCGGGCTTCGGCGCGCGCGGCCGCCTCGGCGGCGGCGTCGGCATCCTGCGCGACGACCAGGGCGACGACGCCTACGAGGCGCAGATGTTCGCGCAGGGCAGCGGCTACTACTACGCGCTCGGCCTGCTCTGGGATCGCGCCGGCGCCGACAAGTACCAGGCGCACCGCTACGCGCAGGGCAACGCCGCGCACCAGGCCGTCGGCGTGCTGCGCGACGATGCAGGCGACGACAGCTATTCAGCCGACTGGTACGCGCAGGGCATGGGCCTCGACCTCGCGCTCGGCGTGCTATTCGACGCGGCGGGCGCCGACTCGTTCTCCGCGCGCGGCGTCTCGCAAGGCAGCGCGACCGCGAACGGATTGGGCCTGCTCGTCGCGAGCGCCGGCCGCTTCTCCATCGCGACCGACACCACGGCGTGGGGAGAGGCGCAGTGGCTGCGCGGCTTGCCGAGCGTCGGCGTGCTGCTTTACGACGAGGGCGCGCGCTTCACGCGCATCGGGAAGGAGGTCGACCCGCCCGGCGCAGGCGTGCCGCCCGCCGTGCAGCCGCCCACGCCGCAGACCTGCCCCTCGCCCGACCCCGGCGAAGCGCTGGTGTGCCGCGTGCTCGCGGCAGCCGATCTCGAACGCACCTGGCGCGAGCTCACCGCCACGCTGCCGGATACCGAGCTGGCGGGCTGGATCGCGGTGGCGCTCGCCAAGCGCCCGCCCTCGCCGCCGCAGGCCGAGTACATCGCCACGACACTGTCGAAGCGCACAAGCTGCAACGTGCGCGCGCTCGCGCTGCGGGCCTGGCCGACGATCACGGCCGCGCACGAAGGCGTGCGCTCGAGCTGCTACCGGCTGCAGGCGGCGGCGCTCGCGGGCTTCGCGCGGCTCGGCGAGCGCGCGCCGCCGGACGCCGCGCTGCCGAGCTTCCTGCGCGCCCTGCCGCCGCAGGACGATACGTTCTAGCTAGATTTTTCCGAGCACCTGCACGCTGGAAGCCTGCGGGCCGTCGTCGCCCTCCTGCGGCGTGAAGCGCACCTCGGTGCCGGCCGCGAGGCTCTCGAAGTCGTCGTGCAGCACGCTGTTGCGGTGGAAGTAGACCTGGCGCCCGTCGTCGAGCGCGCGCAGGAAGCCGTAGCCCTCGTCGAACACCTTCTCCACGATGCCGTGCAGCTGCCCGTCGTGGTGCTGCTTGACCTCGCCGCGGCGCAGCTGCGCGGTCTTCTTGAGCTGGCGCTCGATCGCGCCGAACGCGAGGTTGATGAGCGCCGGCAGCTGCGTCGGCATGTCGCGGATCACCTTCGCCTTGCGCGCCGCGAGATCGTGGTTCGGCGGCATGCGCACCTCGACCATCACGCTATAGCGATTGCCCTTGTGGTGCGAAGCTTGCTCCTGGGTCAGCGACACGCGGCACGAGGTGATGCCGTCGGCGAAGCGGTCGAGCCGCTGCACGCGCTCGCCGATGTAACTTTCGACCCAGGGGGAACGGTCTACGTCGTGGAATATGACTTCGGGAGGGGTTTGCATACCCCTTGGACAGCGGGGACGGAGCCCTAATTCCTACAGCTTGTGCGAGACCCCGTTGCGCAGCCGCACCACCTTCTGGAACAGGTTGACGCGCGACACGTCGCCCATGTGGGACTCGGGCAGCACCTCGCGCAGGTCGAAGTCGGCGTGGAAGCCGAGCTGCGACGAGAAGCCGGCCAGCGCCTTCTCCACCGCGCCGAGGATGCGGTTGTCGGAGCGGAAGTGGTTCACGATGAAGATCTCGCCGTGCGGCTTGCACACGCGGTGCAGCTCCTCGATCAGCCGGGCCGGGCGCGCCACCACCGAGACCACGTACATCGCCACCACCTTGTCGAAGCTCGCGTCCGGGAACGTCATCTGCTCCGCGTCCATCTCGAGCAGCGCGTCGACGTTCTCCAGCTTGCGGCGCGCCACGCGGGCGCGCGCCTTGTGCAGCATCTCGCTCGACACGTCGATGCCGGTGATGCGCACGCTCTTCGGATAGAGCGGCAGGGAAAGCCCGGTGCCCACGCCGACCTCGAGCACCCGGTCGCCGGGCTTGAGCTCGAGCCGCTCGAGCAGCGCACGGCGCCCCGGCTGCAGCACCGGCCCGAACACCGTGTCGTAGATCCCGGCGTAGCGCCGGTAGGCCGCCTTGACGGCTTCGATGTGCATGAGTTGGCGGATTCTGCCAGCAATCGGCATTCCCGGCACGCGGATTGCACCCGTGTTTCGACCGCTAAATGAAGATCGCACAGATCGCACCCCTCGCGGAAAGCGTCCCGCCGAGGCTCTACGGGGGCACCGAGCGGGTCGTGTCCTACCTCACCGAAGAGCTGGTCCGCCTCGGCCACGACGTCACCCTGTTCGCGAGCGGCGACTCGCAGACCGGCGCCCGGCTGGTGGCGTGCGCGCCGCGCGCGCTGCGCCTCGACCCGCGCGTGCGCGATGCCCTGCCCCATCACCTGCTGATGATCGAGCGCGTGCGCCGCCACGCGCACGAGTTCGACGTGCTGCACTTCCACGTCGAGCACGTGCACCTGCCGCTGTTCCGGCCGCTCGCGCGCAAGTCGGTCACCACGCTGCACGGCAGGCTCGACCTGCCCGACCTGCCGGCGCTCTACCGCGAGTTCGACGACATGCCGCTGGTCTCGATCTCGGACGCGCAGCGCCGGCCGCTCGGCTACGCGAGCTGGGTGGGCACGGTGTACCACGGGCTGCCCGAACCGGTCTGCCCGTTCAACCCGGTGCCGCGTGGCCAGTATCTGGCCTTCCTCGGCCGCATCTCGCCGGAGAAGGGCGTCGAGCGCGCCATCGAGATCGCGCGCCGCGCGGCGCGGCCGCTGCGCATCGCGGCCAAGATCGACCCGGCGGAGGAAGGCTACTGGCGTAGCCGCGTCGCGCCGCTCCTCTCCGGCCCCCTGGTCGACTTCCTCGGCGAGGTGACCGAGGAGGACAAGCCGGCCTTCCTCGGCAACGCAGTCGCGCTGCTCTTCCCGATCGACTGGCCCGAGCCGTTCGGCCTGGCGATGATCGAGGCGATGTCGTGCGGCACGCCGGTGATCGCCTGGCCGCACGGCTCGGTGCCCGAGATCGTCGAGCACGGCGTCACCGGCTTCATCGTGGATTCCATCGAGGAAGCGGTGGCCGCGGTGCACGAGGCGCCGCGCCTCGACCGCGCGCAGGTGCGCCGGCGCTTCGAGGAGCGCTTCAGCGCGGCGCGCATGGCGCGCGATTATCTGTCCGTCTACCGCAGCCTGGCCCGGCGCAAGGATCGCGCCGCGTGAAGCGCGAAGCCACCGTGTTCGTCCCGGGGGTGGTGTCGCTCGCGGCGTCGAGCCGGCGCACGCTCAAGCACGGCGACAGCTTCGCCATGTTCGACGAGTTCGGCGACGTGCTGGAAGTCGAGCACAGCCCGTACGGCCTGTTCCACCACGACACGCGCTACCTCTCGCGCCTGCATTTCGCGCTCGAGGGCCACCGGCCGCTCATGCTGTCCTCCACGGTGCAGACCGACAACGTGACCCTCGACGTCGACCTCACCAACCCGGACATCTTCGCCGGCGGCGAGCTCGCGCTCGCCAAGGACACCTTCCACGTGGCGCGCGCCAAGTTCCTCTGGCAGGCGAGCTGCTACGAGCTGTTCACCGTGACGAGCTACGCCGAGCGAGCGGCGCGCCTGCGCCTCGCGTTCGAGTTCGACGCGGATTTCGCGGACCTCTTCGAGATCCGCGGCCACCGCCGCGCGCGGCGCGGCGAGGTGCGCGCCGAGGTGCGCGGGCCCGCGGAGGTCGCGTTCGCGTACGAGTCGCTCGACGGCGTGCCGCGCAGTACGCGAATTTGTTTTTCTCTTGCGCCAACGACATTAACCCCCGAAACCGCGCAGTTCGAGCTCGAGTTGCCCGCGCGCGGGCGTCGCGCCATCGGCGTGACGGTGCGCTGCGAGCACGGGCCGCAACGCTCGCCGGACACGCGCTTCTTCACCGCGCTGCGGCAGGCGCGGCGCACCTCGGCGCTCTCGCGCGCCAGCCTGCCGGCCATCGAGAGCTCGAATAGCGTGTTCAACAGCGTGCTGTCGCGCTCGGCGGCCGACCTCGCCATGCTGATGACCGAGACGCCGCACGGCCCCTACCCGTACGCCGGCGTGCCGTGGTTCTCCACCGCGTTCGGGCGCGACGGCCTGATCACCGCGCTCGAGATGCTGTGGTTCGATCCGTCCGTCGCGCGCGGGGTGCTGCGCTTCCTTGCCGCGCACCAGGCGCGCGAGCACGACCCGGCGGCGGACATGGAGCCGGGCAAGATCCTGCACGAGGTGCGCGAATGCGAGCTGGCGCGCCTCGGCGAGGTGCCGTTCCGGCGCTACTACGGCTCGGTGGACTCCACGCCGCTCTTCGTCGCGCTCGCCGGCCAGTACTTCCAGCGCACGCGCGACCGCCAGACCATCGAGGAGCTGTGGCCGGCGGTGCGCGCCGCCATCGACTGGATGGCGCGCTTCGGCGACCGCGACAAGGACGGCTTCCTCGACTACGGCCGGCGCCACGCGAGCGGCCTGCGCAACCAGGGCTGGAAGGACTCCGAGGACGCGGTGTTCCACGCCGACGGGCGCCTTGCCGAGCCGCCCATCGCGCTCGCCGAGGTGCAGGGCTACGCGTTCCTCGCCTACCGCGAAGCCGCGCTCCTCGCCTTCGAGCTCGGCGAAAAGGCGCTGTCGCAGGAGCTCGAGGAGGAAGCCGACCGCATCGCCACTCGCTTCGAAGTCTCCTACTGGTGCGAGGAGCTCGGCACGTACGCCATCGCGCTCGACGGCTCGGGCGAGCCCTGCCGCGTGCGCAGCTCGAACGCCGGGCAGCTCCTCTTCAGCGGCATGGTGCGCCCCGAGCGCGCCGCGCGCGTGGTGAAGGACCTGTTCGGCCCGGACTTCTTCACCGGCTGGGGCATCCGCACCCTCGGCGAGCGCGAGCGGCGCTTCAACCCGACCTCGTACCACAACGGCTCGGTCTGGCCGCACGACAACGCGCTCATCGCGCTCGGCCTGGCGCGCTACGGGCATACCGCGGAGGCGCTCGCGCTCACCACCGCGCTCTTCGACGCGGCGGCGCACATGCACCTGCGCCGGCTGCCCGAGCTGTTCTGCGGCTTCGACCGCAAGCGCGGCAAGGCGCCCACGCTCTACCCGGTGGCGTGCGCGCCGCAGGCGTGGGCCGCCTGCACGCCGCTGGCGCTGATCCAGGCTTGCCTCGGCCTCGAGGTCGACGCCGCCTCCGAGACCGTGCGCCTGCGCCAGCCCCGCCTGCCGCAGTTCCTCGAGTCGCTGGTGGTGCGGCGCCTGAGCGTCGGCAGGAGCAAGCTCGACCTGATGTTCCGCCGCCAGGATTCCAGCGTGGCGGTCACGCTCCTTTCGCGCGAAGGCAACGCCGAGGTCGAAGTCCTGCTCTGAAAGAGAATTCCCGCATGGCCGCGCGCCACTTACTGACTTTCGAGCTGTCCGAGGCGGGCGACGAGCTCACCATCCACGGCGATCCGCCCGGCCTGCGCCTGCTCTGCGAGCGCATCACCGACCTGGCCGCGAAAGCCGAGGCGCAAAGCAATCCGAGCGTCGCGTCGCTCTCGACCAGCGTGTGGGGCGGCAACGAGCTCTCGCTCGAGCCGCAGGGCAAGGACACGCGCCTCGTCTACCAGGTGCGCGTCGTCGCGCGAGCCGCGAAAAAGTAGTCATACTTCGCCCGATGAGCATCCACGAAGGCGGCTGCCTTTGCGGCGCGGTGCGCTATCGCGTGACCGGCACGCCGATCCGCATCAGCGTGTGCCACTGCACCTTCTGCCAGCGCCGCACCGGCAGCGCATTCGGCATCGGCGTCTACGTGAAGAAGGAGGACTTCCGGCTCCTGAAGGGCGAGCTCAGGTCCTACGAGCACCGCTCCGACGAAAGCGGCCGCTGGCTGCGCGTGGAGTTCTGCCCGAGCTGCGGCAACCCGCTCACCTGGACGCTCGAGGTGATGCCCGAAGGCCGCGGCGTGGCGGCGGGCAGCTTCGACGACAGGAGCTGGATCAAGCCCGTGCGGCACAGCTGGACGCGCTCCAAGCACCCGTGGGTCGAGATTCCCCACGGCGTCGAGACGTTCGAGAAATCGTCGTTGCCGCCTGCCCATGAAACTGTGAAGCGCTGAGCTGTCGTCCCCGCGAAGGCGGGGACCCCGTTTGCTTTCTCTGAAAACAATGGGATCCCCGCCTTCGCGGGATGACTGGCTACGACGAGTTCCGCGTGCGCCACATCTTTTGCGCCGTGAGCGGCATGTCGAGGTGGCGCACGCCGAGCGCGTTGACCACCGCATTCACCACCGCGGCCGGCGCGCCGACCGCGCCGGCCTCGCCCGCGCCCTTCACGCCGAGCGGGTTGTTGGCGCACGGCACGTGGTGGAATCCACAGTCGATGGGCGGCATGTCGCCGGCGCGCGGCATCGCATAGTCCATGAACGAGCCGGTGAGGAGCTGGCCGCTCGCGGGGTCGTAGAGCGCGTGCTCGAGCAGCGCCTGGCCGATGCCCTGCACCGTGCCGCCCTGCACCTGGCCCTCGAGCAGCTTCGGGTTCATCGCGCGGCCGAAGTCGTCGACGATGGTATAGCGCTCGATCGAGATCTTGCCGGTGTCGGGATCGACCTCCACCTCGCAGATGTGGCAGCCGTTCGGATACGTGTAATCCGCCGGGGCGTGCGTCTGCGTGCTCTCCAGCTTGCCGAGGTCGAAGAGCGAGAGCTTGCGGTCCGTGCCGGCGATCCTGAACTCGCCGTCGCGGTACTCGATGTCGGACGCGGCGGCCTCGAGGCGGCGCGCGGCTTCCTGCTTGCCTTTCTCGATCACCTCGTCCGCCGCGTTGGTCGCCGCCACCCCGCCGAGCGCGAGGAAGCGCGAGCCTCCGGTCAGGCCCTCGGCCGGCACCACGTCGGTGTCCCCCTGCACGACCTTGATCTTCGCCGCGTCGACGCCGAGCTTGTAGGAAAGAAGCTGCACGAACGTCGTGGTGTGCCCTTGCCCGTTGTCCTGCATGCCTGAATATGCAGTTACCCCCTCAGAAGATACCTCGACCCTCACAGTGTCCCCGGGCCCGCCGCCGCAGCGCTCGATGTACATCCCCACGCCGATGCCGCGCAGCTTTTTCGATTGCGCCTTGCGCTTCTCGAAGCCCTTCCAGTCGGCGCGCTCCATGGCGCGCTCGAGGAGCGCGGCGAAGTCGCCTGAGTCGTAC
Source organism: Burkholderiales bacterium (assembly GCA_036379875.1). Lineage (GTDB taxonomy): Bacteria > Pseudomonadota > Gammaproteobacteria > Burkholderiales > SG8-39 > SCGC-AG-212-J23. The sequence goes on from DASVFV010000120.1 coordinate 41,469, forward strand.
TTGCTTTCGACCGGCGTCTGGTACGGCATTTCCGACGGCTTGATGAAATTGCGCCGCCGGATCTCGTCGGGCGCGAGGCCGAGCTCCTGCGCCGCGACGTCGACGGTGCGCTCGAGGAGATAGATCCCCTCGGGACGTCCGGCGCCGCGATACGCGTCGACCGGCACCGTGTGCGTCAGCGTGCCCTTGACGTTGAGATGAATGGCCGGGATCCGGTATACGCCGGACAGCACCGGCCCGGCGAGCTGCGGAATGAACGGTCCGAAATTCGACAGATAGCCGCCCATCGCCGCCCACGTCGTCACCTTCAGCGCGACGAAGCGCCCGTCGCGATCGGTGCCGAGCTCGACGATCGTGTAGTTGTCGCGCCCCTGCGCGTCCGACACGAAGCTTTCGCTGCGATCGGCGGTCCAGCGCACCGAGCGCTTCAGCCGCCGCGCCGCCCACACCACCGCCGGCTGCTCGGGATAGAGGAAGATCTTCATCCCGAACGCGCCGCCGACATTCCCCGACACCACGCGCACCTTGTCGCGGCCGGTCTTCAGCACCGCATCCGCGATCTGCCCGTAGAGATGGTGCGGGCCCTGGCTCGGCGTGATGAGCGTAGTGCGCCCGCTCGCCGCGTCGTACTCCGCGAGCGCCGCGCGCGGCTCGATCGGATTCGCGACCAGCCGGTTGTTGACGAGCTCCACGCGCGTCACATGTGCGGCGCTGCGTAACGCCTTGTCGGTTTCCGCTTTCAATCCGAGATCGATATCGAACGCGACCTCGCCCTTCCTCGCATCCACCACCGCTGGCAACGGCTCGTAATCAACCTCGACCTCTTCCGCCGCATCCTTCGCCTGCTGCAGCGTCTCAGCGATCACCATCGCCACCGGATCGCCGACGTGCGACACCTTGCCGATCGCCAGAATCGGCCGCGGCGTTTCCTTGAGGCCGGGAATCGGAATCAGGCACGGCACATTCCCCAGCCCGTCCGCCGCCACCTCCTTGCCGGTCAGTACCGCCAGCACGCCCGGCGACTTCACCGCTTCGGCAGTCGAGACGCTCTTGATCTTCGCGTGCGCATGCGGCGATCGAACGAAGCACACGTGCGCCGCGCGCGCCGGCGCGAAGTCGTCCGCGTAGCGCCCCGCGCCGCGCAGCAGCGTGTCGTCTTCAATGCGGGAGATGGATTGTCCGAGAGCGAATTTCATGTGGTTCAGCGGATATGGAAGATATTCAAGGAACTTGTCCCGACTATCCCGGGCACGAAGCGCGCAAACGCTTGATCAATTTGCCTCGCTGCAGACTAGCAGCCATGATATCCCGCGTCTATGCAGATGATTTGACGTTAGACCTCATGTCCGTCCTTGCGACCGTCCTGATCGGCTTATTCGTCGTCGCATGGTTTGTCGCCGCCTGTGCCTTCCTAGCGCTGGCCTGGAATCTCTTTCGCATTCCTATGAGTCTGAAGCCTGGGGCTGGCGTTCCACTAGGTAATCCCTTCAACGCCATTCTTAGACCAGAGTTACTTTCCGAGTCCGGGTTGGCCGCACGGCGTCGCGCTGGCTTAGCGCTGTTAACCTTCGTTGTCATGCTGCTCGCCGGTGCGCTTAGCGGACTCTTGGCGAAAGTGTTGGCACCATGAGGTCTAACACCGCGTTGATGTCCGACGCCTCCAGCTCGCTGCGCTGCGCATGCGGCGCGGCAAGACGCGGACGTTAGCTCTCACCGATGCTCAGCGACATGCCGATACCGGAGGGCCTTTGAAACCTCATGAGCTTGTAGCAAGGTTCGCGGTCGCAGCCAATTGCGCCGAGCCTATGGCCGCAGCACGAGCTGAACTCGAGCAGCTGAAGAGCAATATTGCTGAGGTCGACGAGGCGCTGCGCTACATCTCCGGAGTTGGCGGCAACGCGCGGCAAGTATTCTATCGTTCGCCCAACCTCACGCTGCTCAAGGTGTGCTTTCCCGCCGGGCGGCGCACGCCACCGCATGACCACGGGACGTGGGCAGCGATTCTGCTTCTTTCCGGCGAAGAGAAGAACACGCTCTATCGCGTCCAGAATGAACAGCTGCGCAAGGCGACCGAGGTCACTATCAACCCCGGCATGATCCTCGGTATGCGAGCCGAGACGCCGCACGTCGTCGAATGCATCGGCAATGCACCCACGATAGGACTGCATGTCTACGGCGGCGACATCTTCGAGCTGCCGCGCCACATGTGGCATCCGCAAACCCTTCAGGTACACCCGCTCGATTGGACACTCTACGAAAGCTTCGCACGTATTGCATCCGAGGCGCCCGCGGCGCCGTCGCCGTAGCACGATGTGATGGCTTAGGCCCGTGAGACCTGAAAGCGCGTTGGTGACCGACGCTTGCGCTGCGGCGCTCCTTCGTCGCGCCTCTCTCAGCGCGGCAAAAGGCGAACGTCAGGTGCCATGACCGCAGCGCGCAAAGCGCTAATGAAGTGGGTTGCGTCAATCGCTTTCGTCGCCGTTGTCATCTTGTTGCTTCTAGTGGTTAACGACGCGGATATTGTCATCGTCCTGGGGCTGGTGCTCTTCTTCTTGGCGGCTCCCATGCTCGTCCTCTTGACCATCGATTGTTCGGCTTTGTGGCCGCGGCTCTCGGCGTGGCGATCACCCTTTGGACGGCGTACAACTTGCTTGTTGAACGTCAGCCGCAGTTCACTGGTGGACTTATCCCCTCGCTCGGCATAGGACCGGCGCTAGCCTTGGCCGGATACTGGTGGATGAGGACCGCATTCACAAGAAAACGGGGCAGCGGACGTTAGAGAGCATCGTGTACATCACACGCATGTGGTTCTCGGAGAACGAGCGCATTGGCTTTATGAGATGCACGCCCGCCGGCTACAGGCTGGTCGGCGTTGCTGGATGGGTCGGGATACTTGGTTGGCTCCAATTTCTTGTGCTTGTGGCGATTTTCATCCTCTTCGGGGTCACTCGCCTGTTAAGAACTTCGAGTACCACTACAAGCCGGACTTCGCTTCCTGGCTGGACGGCGACGCTCGGAAAACCTATCCACCGAATCGCGCCATAGAACCCGTGGGGGCTGGATTACCAAGTGCGCCCTAAGCCTCGCGTTGCAAGATCGGCGGCGGGCGCATCGCCAAGCCCTCGGGACGGTCGCTATAATCCGCCGCCCCGTCATCGGGGCATTCGCAAACGGAGGTGTGTCATGAAGCACAAAGCCAAGCACCTCGACCAGTTCTGGTTTCGAGGCCACGAGCAAGCGTAGGAAGGGCTACCCTTCCGAAACCCGGGTCAAACGCGGGCATCGCGTCGTGAACGGGAACAAGGAGCTTCTCGAGAAGCTCGGCCGCAACGATCCATGCCCCTGCGGCTCCGGGCGCCGGTTTCAAGCACTGTTGCATGCTTACCGGCGAGTTCGATGGCTCCGATCGCGATCACTTCTTTCAGAGAGTGAGCACTGTGCCATGCATGGCCTCGTGCGCGCGCGCCGGTTGCTGCGAACATCAGGCAGAACAAATGCAAACTGACAGGAGCGGCCCGGCGCGCTATACGACACCCGACGGCAAGTTCACCCTCATGGTCGTGCCGGAGCATGACTTGCTCGGTTTCGAGGGCTACCCGTGGCACACGCATGGCGAGTTCCTGCCCAATGTGTACCGGATCGCCTCGGTGGCGGAGTTTCTTGACGCACTATTCGCCGATCGCCTCGTGATGGCCGTGTCGTGGAGTGGAGATTCTGTTCACGATGTCTACGTCACCGACGATCCGGAAGGGGAGAATGAATGGGCAAAGGAAGGCAAAACGCTTGAGCTGCGCTATTGGAGCGGGCGGCCATATCATGCCGGCTGACAGCGGATGACGAGCGCGATCACTTTTAGTCCGAGCCCGATCCGGCCGCTTTCTGTCGGCGGGTCGTGATGCTGTCGGACCGGGCGAAGGAACTGCTGCTCGCGCCGTTCGCGATCTCGCCGATCATCGGGCGCTTTGCGTTTCCGGGCGTGGTCGGATGCGTGCTTTTCGGCATCGGCGTGTGGCAGCAGATGACCTGGCTCAAAGTCACCGGCGCGATCCTCGCGGCGCCGATTGTTTGGGCCTATGCTGTGCTGCTCTTCGTTTACTGTCCGATTCTGCTCATCGAGGGTATCCGTAAGGGAATAGACGCATGGCGAAAGCGCACCCGGTTTCCGTCGCAACGCTGAAGGCAATCGCCGATGCGTTCAACGCTCACGATCTGGACGCGATCATGGAGTTCTTCGCGGACGATTGCTCGCTCGACATGCCGCGCGGGCCGGATCCGTGGGGCAAGCGTTTCACTGGCAAGGCGGCAGTCCGGGAAGGGCTGGCGGCGCGGCTCAAGGGCCTGCCGGATGTCCACTACGGCGAGGACCGGCACTGGGTGAGCGGCAACCTGGGCGTGTCCGAGTGGCTGCTGACCGGAACGACGCCGGACGGAACTCGAATCCGGGTGCGCGGCTGCGACCACTGGGAATTCCGCGACGGCAAGGTGATCCGCAAGGACTCGTACTGGAAGATCGTCGATCGATCGCCATGAGGAGAGACTTGCGCGTCGCGGTGCTGGACGACTATCACGGCGTCTTCGATGCCGACCCGGCGATCCAGCGCCTGCGCCGGCGCGTCCCGGTGGACGTGCATACCGAGAAGCTTGCGCTGGAGCGCATCCGGCAGTATCCGATCCTCATTGCGATGCGCGAGCGCACGCGCTTCGACGCGGCGTTCTTCGCCGCCATGCCGGACCTCGAGCTGATCTCGCAAACCGGCAACCACGCGTACCACGTCGACATGGCGGCGGCGACGAAGGCCGGCGTGCTCGTCGGCATGGCATCGTCGGACGTGCAGGCGATGGGCGCCATCGCGCGCTCCACCCTCGAGCTCACGTTCGGCTTGATGATCGCCGTGCTTAGGCGCATCCCGCAGACCGACGCGGCGATGCGACGCGGCAAGTGGCCGTCGTTCGCGGGACGCACGCTCGCGGGCAAGAAGCTCGGCATTCTCGGCCTCGGCCGCATCGGCCGCGAGGTGGCTGCGGTGGCGCGCGCCTTCGGCATGCAGGTGCTCGCCTGGGGCCCGACGCTCGACGCGGCGCGCGCCGAGCGCTCGCAAGTAAAGTTCATGGAGCTCGAAGCGTTGCTCGAGGAGGCCGACGTCGTCACCGTGCAGCTCAGGCTTTCGGAGCAGAGCCGCGGGCTGCTCAACGAGGCGCGGCTGCGCCGCATCGGGCCGAAGGGCGTGCTGATCAATACGGCGCGCGGCGCGATCGTGGACGAGAAGGCGCTGGCGCGCGTGCTCGCCGAGGGCGCGCTCGGCGCCGCCGGGATCGACGTGTTCGAGGAAGAGCCGCTGCCCGCCGACTCGCCGCTGCGGCGCCTCGACAACGTGGTGCTGACCTCGCACCTGGGCTGGCCGGCGGACCTCACTTATGCCACCTTCGCGCAGGCCGCGGTCGGGATCGTGGAAGCGTATCTCGACGGCAAGTACACGAGCGCGGTGAACCCGGACGCGCTCCAGCATCGAAAGGGACGCTCATGAACGTCAGCGAAGCGATCGAGAAGCTGCGCAGCTCGATTTCCGCCGATCCATCCAAGGCGCGCGCGAAGAACGTGCCCGCCACTGCGCGGCTGGTGAGCGGGCTGCAGTGCGAGCTGAGAGGCCCGTACGGGGAGCGCGTGCTGACCGACATGCCGCCCGCCATGGGCGGCGCGGCGGGCGGCCCGAATCCCGGCTGGCTGATGCGCGGCGCGATCGCGTCGTGCACCGCCACCGTGATCGCGATGCGCGCGGCGCACGACGGCATCGAGCTGGGCGAGCTCGAGGTCACCGTGGAGAGCGACTCGGACCTGCGCGGCATCCTCGGCATCGACGAGAGCATCTCGGCCGGCCACCATGCGATCCGCATGAAGGTGAAGATCGGCTCGCCGAGCGCGTCGCCCCAGGCGCTGCGCGAGCTGGTGGAGTGGGCCGAGGCGCACTCGCCGGTCGGCTGCACGATCAAGGATGCGCCGGCGTGCAAGCTGGAAGTCCAGGTCCTGTAGCCGATCTCCATGCCGCGGTGAAGCGCGGCGACCTGCCGGCGATGCGCCGGCTATTGGAGAAGAATCCCGCGCTCGCCAATGCGCGCAGCGCAACGGACCCGCGCGGCACCTATCCGCTGCACGTCGCCGCCGAGGCCGGGCAGGAAGGCGCGGCACGCCTGCTGCTCGAGTACGGCGCGGACGTTTCGCGGCTCGACCTCGAGAACGATTCCACTGCGCTCGGCTGGGCGGCGTTCTTCGGCCGGCCCGAAGTGGTGAAGGTGCTGCTCGGCGCCGGCTCGGAGGTGAACCAGCGCAACAAGCACGGCCTCACGCCGCTCGGCTGCGCGGTGGGCGGCACGCTCGGGCGCTGGCAGAAGTTCTCCAGCGCCTCGACCGACGACTGGCGCAAGGCGGCCGAGCTGATTCGCTCGCGCGGCGGCCAGGAGTAAAAATCCGGGGACGGAGCCCTAACTGCGGGAAAACGGGGTCCCCGCCCCCGACTGAACCACTCGGGGGTGACGTTCCTTCGCGGGGACGACTAACTGGTCTTTTCCCCTTAGGGGCAGGGCTTGGGCTTGCGCGGCTTGGCGAGGAACGCGCTGATCTGCCCGGCGATCTGCTTGTATTCGTCCACGTGGCCGTAGGCGGCGACGAAGTACTCGAGTAGCTCGCGGGCGTCCTGGCGCTCCTGCTCGAGGCGCCGGCACTCGCGCTCGGCGGCCTCGCGCGCTTCCTGCGCCGCGCGCTCGCGGGCCAGCGCTTCGGCCTCGGCCTTCTCGCGCGCTTCGCGCTCGGCCTGGGCCTTGCGCGCGGCCTCTTCCTCCTGGCGGCGGCGCTCGGCGGCGAGCCGCGCTTCCTCGGCCTCGCGCGCCTTGCGCGCGGCCTCTTCCGCGGCAAGCGCCGCGGCGCGCTCGCGCTCGAGGCGCTCGCGCTCCGCGCGCTCGGCGGCTTCCTTGCGCAGCCTGGCCTGGCGCTCCTCTTCCGCAGCCCGGGCGCGCCGCTCGGCCTCGGTGACCTCGCGGCATTTCAGGTTTCCGCCTTCGGTATCGAACTGTCGGCTGCAGTCCCGCTCGCTCACCTTGCGCGTCGGGTCCATTACCGGCCCGCTCGGTTCCTGCGGCGTGCTGGCGCAGCCGGCCGCAAGCGCAAGGAGCAGGACGACGGTTACGTTCTTATTCATGGCTCTCCCTTATTCGATCCACCGCTCGGAGCGAAGGATACGCGCAGCGCGCTCGGCGCGCGAATTAGAGGAGGTCCTTCCACTTGGTGCGCATTTTTTCCTGCAATTCCCTGGAGGCCTCGGCCACCGCCGGGAACTCGTCGAGGTGCTCCCAGGGGCGGCAGGCGTCGATGATCGCCTTGGAGCTCAACGGCGCGTCGTACTGGTAGGCGACGAACATCGGGTCGTTCTTCGATCCCATGCCGCGCTGGATGATGTCGATGTCGAGCGCCGGGTCGGTGCGCGTCGCCACCGCCCACATCACTTCCTGCAGGTTGGCCGGGTCGATGTCGTCGTCGACCACCACCGAGTAGCGCGACATGTACGCGCCCACGCCGCACTGGCTGAGCAGGTGCCCGGCCTGGCGCGCGTGCCCGGCGTAGCGCTGCCTGATCGCCACCACGTTGAACATGCGCGCGCCGCCGATCTCGTGCGCCCACACGCCCTTCACTTCCGAGAGCCCGGCGGCAAGGAGCGCGTCGTGCAGGAGCGCGGAGCGCATCACCGCCTTCGAGTAGGAATAGTCGTTGGGCGGCTTGGCGGGCGGGCTGCCGACGATGATCGGGTCGTTCCTGAAGTAGACCCGCTCGACGGTCACGCACGGCGCGGTGCCTTCCTTGCCCGGGTAGTAGCCGTGGAATTCGCCGAACGGCCCCTCGGGGCGCTCGTCGTTCGGCTCGACGAAGCCTTCGAGCACGATTTCCGAGGCGGCCGGGAACGGCAGGCCGGTGAGCTCGCCGCGGATTACGGAGACCGGATTCCCCAGGATCGAACCCACATAGTTCCACTCGCACATGCCGAACGGGATCTCGATGCCGGAGATGAGATACCCGAGCGGATCGCCGCCGAGCACGATCGCCACCGGGAAGCGCTTGCCGGCCTTCTTGTGCTTCTCGTACTGGATGCGGCCGTGCTTGCCCGGAACCATGTCGAGCGCGACATGGTTCCTGTCGAGCAGCTGCACGCGGTAGGTGCCGACGTTCACCCAGCCGGAGTCGAGGTCCTTCGTCACCACCGAGCAGCCGGTGCCGATGTAGCGCCCGCCGTCCTTCTCGTGCCAGAGCGGCGCGGGAAAGACCATCAGGTCGGGGGTTTTCTGGACGTTCTCCAGCACCGGGCCGGTGCCGGTGACAACCGGATCGAACCCTGCCGCCGCGGCCTGCCACTGCGCGGGCTTGCCGCGCAACGCCTCGACCAGGCCCTTGTGGGTCCTTTGCATCGGCAGGCGCAGGATGGACGACAGCCGGGCCGGGCTGCTCGTGGTGCAGGTCACCACCCGGAAGCCCTGTGGGTAGCCCTTGATCTCGTCGAAGACGAGCGCCGGCGGCGCGTCCTTCTTGACGTTCAGCTCGCTGATCGCGCCGAGCTCGAGGTTCCAGTCGGCGCCGCGCACGTGGCGCAGCTCGCCCAGCTTCTCGACCGCGTCGAGCCAGGCGCGCAGGTCGAGCGGGTCGGGCTTCATCGCCCTAGTCTACAAAAACAAAAGGGCCGCCATGGCGGCCCTTTCGCGGCACGGCAAGCGTGCCTCAGTCGCTCATCAGGTTGGGGAAGATGAAGCCGAACGAAATGATCGATACCGCCAGCTTGAGGATGAATACGGCTTTCTGCTTCGGCGACATATCGCGGTACTTGGGCGACTGTTGAGCCGGCGCCGCACTCCCCTGCGCGTGCTTTTTCATGAGACCTCCGGGTTGTAAGAAGGCCCGCCGGCGCCAGCAGGTTTGACCCCGCCGCGGGAGTAAGCCGCCGGAATGGACCGCGGGCGAGTGTACTACCATTGCCCGTCATGAAACTGACGCGCCACGCAAGCCTCGCCCTCCGCTTCGCGCTCAGCCTCGCCCTCGCCTTCTGCGCGCTGGGCGCGGCCGCGCAGTCCTATCCCTCGCGCGCGGTGCGCGTGGTGGTCGGGTTTCCGCCGGGCGGCGGCACCAACATCATGGCGCGCGTGCTCTCGCCGCGCTTGTCCGAATACCTCGGCCAGCCGTTCGTGGTCGAGAACCGGCCCGGCGCCACGACCAACATCGCGAGCGACCTGGTGGCGAAGAGCGCGCCCGACGGCCACACCCTCCTCTTCACCACCTCGGCGCTGGCGATCAACATGTCGCTCTACAAGAACCTGCCGTTCGACGCGCTGCGCGACTTCGCGCCGATCTCGGTGTTCGCCGAGAGCCCGAACCTGCTGGTCGCGCACTCGAGCGCGGGGGCGAGCGTGAAGGAGCTGCTCGCGCAGGCGAAGGCGAAGCCGGGCTCGATGAACTACTCCTCCGCCGGCTCCGGCACCTCGCAGCACCTCGCGGGCGAGCTCTTCAAGGCGCGCAGCGGCGCGTCGATCGCGCACATTCCGTACAAGGGCACCGCCGCCTCGCTCACCGCGGTGATCGCGGGCGAGGTGCATTTCAGCTTCGCCAACGTGCCGGCGATCCTCGGCCACGTGCGCAGCGGCCGGCTGCGCGCGCTCGCGGTGGCGGCGCCCCGGCGCTCCGACCTGATGCCCGACGTGCCGACCATGGAGGAAGCCGGGGTCGCCGGCGTCGAGGTCCCGGTGTGGTACGCGCTGCTCGGGCCCGCGGCGCTGCCGCGCGAGATCGTCAGGACGCTGAACGAGGCCACGGTGCGCGCGGCGCGCTCGCCGGACCTGCGGCAGAAGCTCGTCGAGCAAGGCGCCGACCCGGTCGGCAACACGCCGGAGGAGTTCGCGAAGCTGCTGAAGGAAGAAGTCGCGAAGTGGGCCGAAGTGGTGAAGATCTCGGGGGCCAAAGCGGAATAATTCGAAGCGCAACCAAGGGGGGAACATGGCCACAAACGTCAATCCGTACCAGGCGCCGTCGGCCGCCGTAGCCGACGCCGGCGGCGAGACCCAGCCGGTCAAGGTGTTCTCGGTCTCCGGCCGCATCGGCCGCGCGCGCTACATCGCCTACGGCATGGGCTTCTACATCCTGTTCGGCGCGCTCGCCGCCGGCCTGTCGATGGCGCTCGGCGCGGTGGGCGCCGCGCTCATGATGGTCGGCTGGGTGGCGCTGGTGGTGATCGGCTTCATGCTCACCATCCAGCGCTGCCACGACTTCAACATGAGCGGCTGGCTGTCGCTCCTCATGTTCGTCCCGCTCGCCAACCTGATCTTCCTCATCATCCCGGGCACCGACGGACCGAACCGCTTCGGCGGGCCGACGCCGCCGAACAGCCTCGGCGTGCTGATCGCCGCCTGGTTCCTGCCCGCCATCATGGTGATCGGGATCGTCGCGGCAATCGCGCTTCCGGCGTACCAGGACTACCAGAAGCGCGCCGCCGGGCAGATTCAGAAGCGCTAGAAGCGTCGATGGGGTCGTCCCCGCGAAGGCGGGGACCCCGTTTGAATCCGGACCAATAAAACGTGGTCCGTCCCTGATTTTGGTTTGCGCTTTACGACCGGCGCGCGATCCTCCAGTAGGTAATCCACCCGAGAAGGCCGAGGTCCGCCACGATCGCCACCGTGACGGGCAGCTGGACGCTGTGCCTGAAGAGCAGCATCCAGAGGAAGCCCAGGATCACCGCAGCGACGAAGCCGGCGGGCACGGCCCACAGGCGCCGCCATTTCAGCCGCGCTTGCAGCCAGCGCGCGGCGAGCCAGCAGGCGAGCAGCGTGAGGACGAGCGGCGGGAGACCGATCAGCGCCGCCGCGGCGAGGCGCGTCGCATGCAGGAGCGCCTCGCCAAGATAGATCGCGGCGGCCGCCAGGCCGCCCCAGGCCAGGCCGCGCCCGAGCGCCGAGACAATCGCGCCCGCGAGCGCGCCGAGAAGCACTCCGAGCACTGCGTGCGCCGCGATGATGACGTAGCCGGCTGCGGCTACCGGCTCCACGCCGCCCACACGCCAGCGCAGGCGAGCAGGTAGAGTCCCGCGCCCCACACGATGGCCTTGCGATAGACGGCGCGCTCCCAGGCCCGGTCGCGCGGCGGGCAGCTGAACGACGCCTCGTCCGAGAGCTTCGCGATGCGCCGGCCGAACAGCACTTCCGCCGTCCCATAGATCGCGACCGGCCACAGCGTGGAAACGACGATCCAGAGCAGCATCGCGCCGCCGCGCGCATGCACGAGCAGCGCCACCAGCACGCCGACCAGCGCGGCGCCGATGGTGGCGAGGACGAGCTTCCAGAACACCTCGTAGGTCCGCTCCCAGCCCTGGTCAGCGAATTCCGCGGTCTTCATGAAGGCGTACAGCCGCTTCGCGTCGTAGCTCGCGGACAGGCCGCGCGCATCGAGCGCGGCCTTCAGATCGCGCAACAAGGCGCCGATGCCTTCCACCACTACGGTGAGGCGGATGGTTTTCTCGCCCGAGCGCAGCGCCACCCAGCCGCCCAGATAGGGCGCGCCCGGAAAGTGCAGCGGCCCGATGCGGTCGTACGGCAGGCGGTCCGCGCCGCGACGATGGCGGTAGACCAGCGCATCGGGCTCGAGCGAGATGGCGATGCCGGCCAGGCGCCAGTACAGCCACCACACCGGCGCACCCACCAGAATGGTGAGCACCGTGAGGAGGACGGCCAGGACGTAAACCGCTTGCGCTCCCGAGGAATCCGGGCGCAAGCCGAGCCAGAGGATCAGGATCCACGGCGAGACGCCGATGAACCCGAACAGCGCCGGCAACGCGTACTGCCCCCAACGGATGTGCTTGCGGTAGCGGTACTCCCTCACTGGCCGCGCTGCGGGAAGCTGCGCCCGAACACGCCTTCGGCGATGCGGTTCTTGAGAATCTCGATCGAGCCGCCGGCGATCATCCAGCCGCGGCAGCGCCGCGCGCAGTACTCGACCAGCTCCTCCTGGCTGTAGCCCATCGCGCCCATCACCTGCAGCGCCTCGTTCGCCACGTCGAAGCCGGCCTTGTTGCAGTAGGCCTTGGCGATCGCGGTCTCCTCGGGCGAGGGCAGGCCGCGATCCGCGTTGCTCGCCGCGCGGTAGAGGAGAAGCTGCGCGGCGTCGAGCTGCATCTTCATGTCGGCGAACTTCCACTGCAGGCCCTGGAACTCGGCGAGCAGCCGGCCGAACTGCCTGCGCTGCAGCGCCCACTCGCGCGCGCGCTCGAACGCGTAGCGCCCGAGCGCGAGCGAGCGCGAGGCGTTGCCGAGCCGCTCGACGTTGAAGCCGGCCATCTGCTTCTTGAAGCCGCCTTCGCCGAGCACCACCATGTCTTTCGGCACGTGCACGTTGTCGAAGTTGAGCTCGGCCCACTCCTCGCCGGACATGAATTTCGACGGCTTGCCTCGTTTCAATCCTTTTGAATTCTTGTCAATCAAGACAGATCCGATGCCGCCCACGCCAGGACCAAACCGCACGTAGGCGAGGATCACATCGGCGTAGGCCGAGTGCGTGGTGAAGATCTTCGAGCCGTTGATGCGGTAGCCGTCGCCGTCCGGCGTAGCGCTGGTCCTGAGATCGGTGACCGCGGAGCCGGCGTCGGGCTCGGTCATGCCGACCGAGATCACCGCTTCACCGCTCAACAGGTTTTTCAGGAACTTGGTTTTCTGCAGGGAAGAACCGTATTCGGCGAGCACGCGGATCGGGCCGAAGTTGCCGGCCTGCACCACGTCGGCGCTGCGCGGGCACACCGAGGCCACGGTCTCGATCGCGATCACCGCGTCCATCAGCGTGCCGCCCTGCCCGCCGTCCTCCTCGCGCACCGTGATGCCGAGCAGGCCCTGCTTCGCCATCAGCTTGGCGACGTGCCACGGGTACTCCGGCGAATGCGCGCGCTCGCGCGCACCTGATTTCAAATTCTTCTGAGCAAACCCCAATACCGAGGTACGGAACTGTTCCTGCTCCGGCGTCAGCTGGAAGTCCATGAAGCCGGATGGTAGCCGAGCGGGACCGGCGGCCTGGCGAAATACGGCGGCGTCTCGGAAAGGCCGAGCGCCGGCTTCAGATAACGCAGACGCCCGTCGGGCGCGTCCATCTCGGCCATCCAGGGCGCGAGCTCGGCGTCGGCGAGCTCGTCGGGTAAGCCTTCAAAACCCCGTGCCGTGCCGCTGTCGACGATCCACTTGCCGACCCGCGCGAGCGCCACGCGTACCAGCCAGCTGCCGCCCTCGCGCGCGCGGCGCGCAAGGGCGACCGAAACGCCGAACGCCATCAGGTAGCCGCTCACATAGTCGATCGCGGAAACCGGCAGAAGGCGCGGCTTGTCCCCTCCGTGCGCGCTCGCAATGCCGCTCACCGCCTGCACGATGCTGTCGAAGCCGCGCCGCTCCTTCCACGGGCCGCTCGGACCCCACGCGCTGAGCGAGGCGCACACGATGCCGGGACGCAGCTTCGCCAGCGCCTCGGGCGAGAAGCCGCGTGCCGCAAGCGAGCCGGGGCGATACGACTGGATGAACACGTCCGCGTCTTTCACGAGGTTCTTGAGGACCCCGGCGTCGCTGCGCAGATCGATGCGCGCCGAGCGCTTGCCGATCCCGGTGTCGAGATCGGCCATGCCGGAATCGGGCAGGTGCGCGGCGGTGATCTTCAGCACGTCGGCGCCGTGCTCGGCGAGGCTCTTGCCGCAGGTCGGGCCGGCCAGCACGCGCGTGAGGTCGAGCACGCGCACGCCGCCGAGCGGCCGTTCGTGCTGGCGCAGTTTCGCCGGGCCATGACCGATGCGCTCGATCTGCACCAGCGGCTGATTCGCCACGGCGAGCGCCTGGGCGTGGCGCCGCCACTCCTCGTGCGAGCGGACCAGCCCGGCGCAGCCGCCGGCGGCGTGGATCGCGTCTTCGAGCGCTTCGCCGTGCCACTTGCGGCTTGCATACTCGGCCTGCGCGCGGTCCTCGCCCACCCCGAGCACGCGCAGCGCGGCGTGGCGGTGGTTCGGGAAATTGCAGTGGATGCTGATCCAGCCGTCGCGCACCGGGTAGAAGCCGCTGAACGGATCCCACGGCGACGGCGGCGGCTTGCCGTTCACTCTCAGGTAGCGCGTGCTGCGCAGCGAAATGGCCGCGTGGCGGGCGTTCACGCTGACCTTTTGATTTCCATTTGTCACTGCAAGCCCGAGCGCGCCGAGCGCGGCCGCGGACGCCGCCGCGATGCGGTAGCGCACCGGGAGCACCGGATCGTCGCCGGTGATCTCGACCGGGGTTTCCTCGAGGCCTGCGGCGAGCAGGAGCTCGCGCAGCGCTGCCTGGGGCATCAGAGCGTCTTCACCAGCACCGGGAAGTATTTTTTGCCGTGGCCGCCGTCGGCAGCCCGCTCGAGCGCGTCCATCACCTGTCTTGCGCCTTTCAGCTCGGCGCGCGCCTGCCGCGCGAAGTCGAGCAGGTACTCCATGTCCTTCAGCGCGTACTCGACCGAGAACGCGCGCTCGGGAAACTCGTCGGCCAGCATGGCCTTCATGCCGTGGTTGCGCAGCGCGAAGCTGTCCGCCGAGCCGAGCATCAGCGTCTCGAACACCTTGGTGGCCGACAGGCCGGACTTGCGCGCCAGCGTGAGCGCCTCGGCGAGCGCGGCCACGTTCTGGAACAGCACCATGTTGTTGATCAGCTTGGTGGCCTGGCCGGCGCCCGGCCCGCCGCAGTGCGTGATCTCGCTGCCGATGTGGGCGAGGAGCGGCTTCACGCGCTTGTACACCGGCTCGGTGCCGCCGACCATCACCGAGAGCGTGCCCTTTTCCGCCGCCGCGCGCGTGCGCGCGACCGGCGCGTCGGCGAAGTAGATGCCGCGCGCCGCGAAGCGCTCGTGCAGGTCGCGCGCCAGCGCGACGGTGACCGTGCTCAGGTCGACGATGTAGCTGCTGGCGCGCATGTGCAGCATCAGGCTGCCCGGCCCGGCGCACACCGTCTTCACTTCCGCCACGCCCGGCAGCGAGAGAAACACCATGTTGCAGCGCTCGGCGACCTCGCGCACCGAGGCGGCGGGCTGCACGCCGAATTCCTTCAGGCGCTCGAGCGGCGCGGGGTTGAGGTCGTAGGCGATCACCTCGTCGCCGCTCTTCTCGGCGAGGTTGCGGCACATCGGCTCGCCCATCACGCCCAGGCCGATGAAGCCGATCACGCGCGCTCCCACGGCACCGCCAGCGCGTCCACCGCCACCACGCCGTCGGCCTTCACGATGAGCGGGTTGATCTCGGCTTCGCGCACCGGCCGGCCCGCGACGAGCGCGAGGCGCGACAGCGCCGACACCGCGCGCGCGAGCGCGCGCACGTCGCCGCGCGGCAGATTGCGGTAGCCGCGGATCGCGGCCAGGCCTTTCACCTGCTCGATCATCTCGCCCGCCTCTCTCTCGTCCACCGGCGCGATGCGCAGCACGTAATCGCGGTAGATCTCGGTCATTACGCCGCCCGCCCCCACCAGCACCAACGGCCCGACCACCGGATCGTCTCGGTAGCCGACGATCGCTTCGGCGAGCCCGGATTGCATTGTTTGCGCGAGCAGGCGGTTTTGTCCCATCGCCTGAGCTTTTTTCACAAATTCGGCGTGACCTGCGATACCGAGGGCCACCCCGCCGCGCTCGGTCTTGTGCGCCTCCAGCCGCTTGAGCGCCACGGGGTACGGCAGATCGTGACGGAAGTCCGGCGCCTGCACCATCGCCCATGGGGCGACCGGGATGCCGAGCGCCGCCAGCAGCTCGAAAGGATCGGTGGGCAGCGCGCCGGGCGCGGGCAAGGCCGGCGCGGCGCGCGGGGAGCGCCATGAGAGGAACGCCGCGACGCCGTCGGCGCACGCTTCGGGGGTACGGAACGCCGCGATGCCGGCGGAGGCCGCGAGCGCGAGCGAGCGGTCGGCCTGCGGCGTGAAGAACGCGACCACGGGCTTGGATTTTTCGCTCGCGACGATCGGATGCACGGCCACGTCGGGATGGAACTGCGCCGAGGAGCCGACGCACGCGATCACGGCGTGGCAGTCGCTCTTCGAAGCCTTCGCGAGCGCCGCGCCGTAGTCCTGGGCGCCCGCCGCCATGGTGAGGTCCATCACCGGCACCGCGAGCTCGACGCCGCGCATGCCCAGCCGATCCACCACGCTCGCCGCGCCTCCGCCCGTGGTCGTGACCACCGCGACCTTGCCGACCGGGACGTCGAGCGGTTTTCGCCCCGCGAGCAGCGGCGGGATCTCGAGCAGCGTCTCGAGCATGTCGACGCGCACGATGCCGCAGTCGCGGAAGTAGGCGTCGAGCGCGGCGTCGCTGCCCGCGAGCGCGCCGGTATGCGACTTGGCCGCCGCTTCGCCGAGCGCCGAGCGGCCGAGCTTGTACGCCACGACGGGCTTCCCCGCATTGCGCGCGGCGCGCGCCAGGCGCTCGGCATCGCGCACCGTCTCGAGGAAGAGCAGGATCACCTTGGTGTGCGGATCCTCGGCGAGCAGCTCGACCAGCTCGCCCACCCCGACGTCCGCCTCGTTGCCGACCGAAACGAGCTTGGCGAACCCCAGGCCGCGCGCCGCGCCGCGCGAGAGCAGCGTGCCGAGCATGGTGCCGCTCTGCGACACGATGCTCGTGGTGCCTGCGGGCAGCGCGTCCATCTCGAGCACCGCGTTCACGCTCACCGCGAGCCCGCCCGGCACGTCGATCACGCCCATGCTGTTCGGGCCGAGCAGCCGCACGCCGAGCTCCCGCGCTCGAGCAACGAGTTTTCTCTGGCGTTGCAGACCATCGGGGCCGGCGTCGGCGAACCCGCCGCTGAAAATGCTCGCCACATTCACCCCGCGCCGCCCGCAGTCCTCGAGCGCCTGCTCCACGTCCTCGATCAGGATGTACGCGTGCTCGACCGGTTGCGGAACGTCCGACACGCGCGCGTACGCCTTCTCGCCGAAGATCTCCTTGCGCGTCGGGTTGATCGGAAAGACCTTGCCGGCGTAGCCGTGCTTCTTCAGGTAGCGCTGCGGCCTCGCGGTGTTCTTCGCCGCGTCGCCCGACGCGCCGATCAGGGCGACCGTCTTGGGCGCGAAGAGCGCTTGCGCGAGACTCACTGCCGGTTTGCCCCCCTGACAAGGGGGGAAGCGAGCGGGTTTTTCGCGAGCGGGGGGGTTCGTTTTTTTAAAGTAAAACCCCCCGCTCGCCTGCGGCTCACGACCCCCTTGTCAGGGGGTCGGCAGGTCATTGCAGTTGCCAAAGATTCTTCAGCACTTCGCGCGCCTTCGCCTCGCCGATCACCGGCGTGACGAGCTCGAAGTACTTCTCCTCCAGCGCGCGGTCGGAGAGCGGCGCTTCGGGATCGCCGACGCGCGTGGGCTGCAGGAATTCCTCGCGCTTGCCGCGCGCCCGGATCGCCACGCGCGCCTGGCGCTTGTGCGGAAACGCCGCCTCGAGCTCGGGATCCACCGTGACGGAGGTTTTTTGCATCACCCGCTTCGTGGTTTCATCCGACAGCCGCTCCGGGGAAAAGGCGGCGAGGCGCACGGAGCCATGCGTGAGCGCAGTCGCGACGACGTACTTGAGCGAGAAGCGCCCTTCGGCCGGCGTAGTCGGGTTCTCGTAGCCTGCCACCTCGACGCCCGCCTTGTACGTGGCCACCTCGATCTTCTCGATGTCCTCGGGCCTGAGCTGCATGCGCTTCTTCAGCTCGAGCGCGCCGTCGATCGCGGCGAAGGTGTGGCCGCAGCAGGCGTGGTTCTTGAACGTCATGCGCGTGATGTGGAAGTCGTTGCCGAGCGTCGCGAGGCCCTTTTCCCAGTCTGGCTTGTCGCCCATCGCGGCGGCAAAGCCGGCCATCACGTCGAGCGAGCCCGTCACGCCTTCGCGCGCCATGAGCGCGGCGGTGACGCCGGCTTCGGCGGCGCGCCCGGCGTGCAAGGGCTTCGACATCGAGTCCATGCGGAACGCCTGCTGCAGGCCGGCGGCGAACGTGGTCACCGTCGCGAGCGCGTGCGCGAACTGTTCCTTATTGAGCTCCAGGGCCTCCGCGGCCGCGGCCGCCGCGCCGAAGCAGCCGATCGTGCCGGTGTTGTGCCAGTGCTTGTAGTGCGCCTTCCCCATCGCCGCGCCGATGCGCGTGGAGATTTCGTAGCCGACCACGACCGGCCTCAGCTTCTCGCTGAGCGCCCTTGCCGCAGCGATGGTCGGTGCGCCGGGGTGATAGATCCCGTCGCGGAAGATGTCATCGACCTCGACCGTATGCGCCGCGGTGCCATTGATGAGCGCCGTCAGCCTTGCCGAATTCTCATTCTTGAAAGCCTTCTGCATCAGCGTGACGGGCGGCACTACCAGACCGGGGTAGAGCGCCGCGTGCCAGTCGATCACCGCGCGGCGGGCGTGGTGTACGACGTTCTTCTCCAGGGGAATGTTGCGAAAAGAGACTGCCCAGTCCGCGAATTTCTCGACCAGGTGCATCAGTTCAGCGCCTGGCCGGCGGCGGCGATGCGCTTGCACGCCTCCTCGAGGTTGGCGAGCGCGCTCGCGAACGAGACGCGGAAGTACGGCGACAGGCCGTAGCCCGCGCCGTTCGGCAGCGCCACGCCGTGCTCGAGCAGATGCGCCGTCACGTCGGCGTCGGTCTTGATGTTGCGCTTGCCGATCCAGCCCGCGCACGACACGTAGACGTAGAACGCGCCGTGCGGCGGCTCGCACGCGAGGCCGGGAATCGCGTTCAGGCGCGGCACGATGAAGTCGCGCCGGTCCTGGAACTCCTTGCAGCGCTGGCGCACGATGTCCATCGGGCCGTTCAGCGCCGCGACCGCGGCGGCCTGCGTGACCGAGGAAGGGTTGAGCGAGCTCTGGCCCTGCATGCGCGCCATGGCGCGGATCAGCTCGACCGGCCCGCACGCATAGCCGAGCCGCCAGCCGGTCATGGCGAAAGTCTTGGATACGCCGTTCACGGTGAGCGTGCGCGAAGCGAGCTGCGGTGCGACCTGCGCGAGCGTGGCGAACGGCCGGCCGTCGAACAGCACGTGCTCGTACATGTCGTCGCTGATCGCCCACACCGACGGATGGCGCTCGAGCACCGCGGCGAGCGCGCGCAGCTCCTCGGCGGTGTAGACCGCGCCGCTCGGGTTGGACGGCGAATTGAGCATCAGCCACTTGGTTTTCGGCGTGATCGCCTTGTCGAGCGCGGCAGGGCGGAGCTTGAATCCGTCCTCCGCTCGCGTCGGAATCCACACCGGAACGCCCTCGCAAAAATGCGTGATGTCGGCGTACGCGACCCACGAAGGCGCGGGAATCAGCACCTCGTCGCCCGGGTCGAGCGTGGCCATGAGCGCGTTGTAGAGCACCTGCTTGCCGCCGGCGCCGGCCGAGACATTGGCGGGCTGGCACTCCAGGCCGTTCTCGCGCCGGAACTTGGCCGCGATCGCCTCCTTGAGGGCGGGCGTGCCGTCGACCGGGGTGTAGTGCGTCTGGCCGGCGTGCATCGCCCGGTATGCGGCCTCGATCACGTGGTCGGGCGTGTTGAAGTCGGGCTCGCCCTGCGCGAGCTCGACGATGCTCTTGCCCGCGGCGCGCAGCTCGCGCGCGCGCTGCGCGGCGGCCGCCGAGGCCGAGATGCGAGCCCGGGCGGCCCGTGCGGACAGAAAACCCATCGGAACGGCGAGTTTACCGTCCGGTCCCAGACAATGCATGGAAGCGATTCGAACTGACATCCCGGCGCGGCTTGACCGCCTGCCATGGTCCGCCTGGCACTGGCGCGTGGTGATCGCGCTCGGCGTGAGCTGGCTGCTCGACGGGCTGGAGGTGACGGTGGTCGGCTCGCTCGGCCCGGCGCTGCAGCGTCCGGAAACGCTCGGCCTGTCGGCGGGCGAGATCGGCTGGGCGGCTTCGGCGTACATCGGCGGCGCGGTGCTGGGCGCGCTCTACTTCGGCCGCCTCGCCGACAAGCTGGGCCGCAAGCGCATGTTCCTCGTCACCCTGGTCGTGTACCTGATCGCCACGGTCCTCACTGCGTTCACCTGGGACCTCTACTCGTTCGCGTTCTGCCGCTTCGTCACCGGCTTCGGCATCGGCGGGGAGTACGCGGCGATCAACTCGGCGATCGACGAGCTCATCCCGGCGCGGCTGCGCGGGCGCGTGGATCTCGCGATCAACGGCACCTTCTGGATCGGCGCGGCCATGGGCGCCGGCCTGTCGATCCTGCTGCTGAATCCGAGCTACATCGGACCCGAATACGGCTGGCGCATCGCCTTCGGCCTGGGCGGGATCCTCGCCTTCGCGATCCTGCTCGTACGGCGGCATGTCCCCGAGAGCCCGCGCTGGCTGCTCATGCATGGACGGCACGACGAGGCGCAGGCCGTGGTGCGGCGCATTGAAGATGAAGTCGGCGTCACGCACCCCGCGGAAGGCTCGCTGGCCATCCGCCCGCTGCGCTCGATTCCATGGAGCGACGTGTTCCACGTGCTGATGGTGCGCCACCGCTCGCGCGCCATCTTCGGACTGACGCTGATGGCGTCGCAGGCCTTCTTCTACAACGCGATCTTCTTCACCTACGCGCTGGTGCTCGCGCGCTTCTACGGCATCGCCGACGACCGCGTCGGCTACTACATCTTCCCCTTCGCGCTCGGCAACTTCCTCGGCCCGCTGGTCCTCGGCCATCTGTTCGACAGCGTCGGGCGGCGCTTCATGATCGCGGCCACCTACGCGGTGGCGGGCATCGGGCTGCTCGCCAGCGGCTACGCGTTCAGCCAGGAATGGCTCACCCCCACCACCCAGGCGCTCGCGTGGTCGGCGATCTTCTTCGTCGCCTCCGCCGCGGCGAGCTCCGCCTACCTCACGGTGAGCGAGGTGTTCCCGCTGGAGATGCGCGCGGTCTCGATCTCGCTCTTCTACGCCGCCGGCACCGCGCTCGGCGGCTTCCTCGGCCCGCCGCTCTACGGCGCGATGATCGAGAGCGGCAGCCGCAGCGCGCTGTTCGGCGCCTATGCGTTCGCCGCGCTGCTGATGGTCGTGGCCGCGCTCGTTACGCTCTTTCTCGGCGTGGACGCGGAGCGCAAGCCGCTCGAGGAAGTCTGCGCGCCGCTCGGCAGCGATCCGAAACGCGCGCTCCCGTAGTCATGGGACGGCGCGCATGCTGATTAAGATCGTGGGTGATGCGACTCGCCGACATCGCGCCGGAGCTGGTTAGCGAGCTGACCACCGGATTGGTCGCCCAAGGCCGGCTCGATCTCGCCAAGCAACTGGAGGCAGTCGAGATCCTGCGGTGCAACTACGACGAATTTGCCGACGCCGGCACCATCTATCTCGTGCGTCCACGCCCGAGCTGGTACTACGAGAAACTGTCCGCGCCGGTAAAAGAAACCATCGGCATCGGCGATTCGGACCTGCCGCTCAATGTCGACGTGGACCATGACGGCCATCTTTTTGGAATCGAATTCATCGGTCGTGCCGACATTGTGGCCGCGCTCCAGCCCTATCTAACTCGGGGACGGAGTTAGGGCTCCGTCCCCATCGGAGTTAGGGCTCCGTCCCCCAATTCAGGCGGCGCGCATCGCGCCGCGGCGGTTGTCCTGGAGGGCGCTGCGGATAGCGAAGACCAGCTTGTCGGCGTCGATCGGCTTGTCGACGCGGTCGGCGAAGCCGGCGGCGAGGAGCTTGTCGCGCTCGACCTGGGTGAAGGCGGTGAGCGCGATGGCGGGGATGTAGCGCTCGGTACCGAGCGCCATCTCGAGCGCGCGCACGCGGCGCAAGGCCTCGAAGCCGTCCTCGCCGGGCATCGCGAGGTCGATGAGCAGGATGTCCGGCCGCCTGGCGGGCAGCGCCTGCTCGAGCATGGCGGCGAGCTCGGCGGCGCTGGTGGCGTTGCGCACCGTCGCGCCGCAGTGGCGCAGCGTGAGGGTCGCGACCTCGTGCGCGTCGGGGTCGTCGTCCAGCACCCAGATCTGCATGCCGGAGAGCGCGCCCTCGTTGGAGCCGCGCCGCTCCACGAGCTTCGGCCCGCTCGGCCGCAGCGCGCTGGCCGGCGCGGCGGGCATCTCGACGGTGAAGGTCGAGCCGCGGCCCACGCCCGCGCTGTCGGCGCGCACCTGCCCGCCGTGCAGCAGCGCGATATGGCGCACCAGCGCGAGGCCGATGCCGAGGCCGCCGGCGTGCCGCGCGGCCGAAGTGTCGGCCTGGCTGAAGCGGTCGAACACGTGCGGCAGGAATTCCGGCGCGATGCCGATGCCGTTGTCCTTCACGAGCAGCTGCACGCGCTCGGCGTTCTTCAGCAGCACCACGGCGATGGCGCCGCGCTCCGGGGTGAACTTGACCGCGTTCGACAGCAGGTTGGAGACCAGCTGCTGCAGGCGCCCGCCGTCGCCGACCACCATGATGCTCGCGTCGTCGGGGGTGAAGCGCAAATCGATCTGCTTGGCGGCCGCGCCCGGGCGCGCCGCGTCGAGGGCGGCGAGCACGATTTCCACCAGGTTCACCACGCGCCGCTCGATGGTCAGCTTGCCCGACACGATGCGCGAGGTGTCGAGCAGGTCGTCGATCAGGCGCGTCTGGTGGTCGACGTTGCGCTTGATGGCTTTGGCCGCCCTGTCGACGAGCGACGGCTCCAAAGGCCGCGTGGTAGCCATCAGGTGGCTCCACCCGCGCAGCGCGTTGAGCGGCGAGCGCAGCTCGTGCGACACGATGGCGAGGAACTCGTCCTTCGCGCGGTTGGCGCGCTCGGCCTCGGCGCGCAGGCGCTGCTCGGCGACCACCAGCTTCTCGAGGTCGCGCTGCGCCTGCTTGCGCTCGGTGATGTCGGTCGCCACGCCGATCAGGCCGATCACGCGGCCCTGCTCGTCGCGCAGCGGCGACTTGGTGGTGAGGTACGTATGCTGGGCGATCGTTTCCTCGAGGATCATGGTCTCGCCCGCCTCGAGCACCAGCTTCTCGTTCTCGTCCAGGCCGGCGGTTTCGCGCATCTCATCCCCATCCCCGAGGGTCCGGCCCACGGCCTTGAGCCAGGCCGGGTTCGCCATCAGCATGTGCCCGTCGCGGTCCTTGGCGAAGATCAGGTCCGGCGTGCTGGTGGTGATCGCGTTCAGCAATGCGTTGCGCTCCCGCAGGGCGGCGGAAGCGCGCTCCAGGGCGGCGGTGCGGCGCACCACGCGCTCATCGAGCTCCGTGTAGGCCTCGCGCATCGCGCGCTCGGCCTGGCGCTGCGCCGCGGCCTCGCGCAGCACCAGCACCGCGCCGACCAGGCTGTCGGAGGCGTCGACGATCGGCGCCGCGTTGGCGTGCACCGGATGCACCTTGCCGTCGCGCGCGCGTAGCGCCGGCTCGCCGGGCGCGGAGGTGGTGGCGCGCGTCTTGAGCGCGGTCTTGAGCGGGTTGGGCAGCGCGTTGCGCTTGCCGCGCTCGTCGAAGAGCTGCAGCAGCTCGTCGATCGGCAGCCCGGCCGCCTCGCTCGCGCGCCAGCCGGTGAGGCGCTGCGCCGCCGCGTTCAGGAAGCGCACCCGCCCCTCGCGGTCGGTGGCGATCACGCCGTCGCCGATCGCGGTGAGCGTGACCTGCAGCCACTCGCGCGTCTCGCCGGCCTGCTCCTCGGCCTGCGCGCGCTTGCGCTCGTGGTCCTCCAGCGTGCGCGCCACCCACAGCACCAGCGCGCCGAACGCGGCGATCATCACGGTGGTGAAGAGCGCCATGCCGACCGCCTCGCCGAACAGGCCTTCGCGCTCCGCGAACAGGCGCGTCCAGCCCACCGCGAGCGGCACGATGAACGCCGCGGGCAGCAGCCAGCGCGTCACCACCGCGCCGGTGCTGCGCCCGGCCAGCGTCTCGAGCAGCCAGAAGGTCGGGCGCCCGCAGGCGATGCCGAGCGCGGCGAGCATCGAGGCGAACGCGCCCGGCGCCGAGAAGCCGAGCAGCGGCGCCGGGATGTCGAAGCGCAGGATGCGCAGCGTGAGGCCGAGCAGCGCGAAGAACGCCACGCCGCCGATCAGCCCGGCGACCGCGCCGTGCAGCGAGACGCCGAACGCGCGCGTGCCGCGCGCGAGCGGAATGACCAGCGCGAGGAGCAGCAGC
>DASVFV010000121.1:0-16699 GCA_036379875.1 Burkholderiales bacterium
ACGCGCAGCTTGCCCTGCGCGACCGCGCTGGTGGCCATGTCGAGCACGAACGGCGGCTCGCCCGGCAGCGGGATGGCGATGCACACCGGATTGGTGCCGAAGCGCCGGTCGGCGCCGGCGAACGGCGCGACGCGCGCAAACGACTGCACGTTGACGAAATGGATCGAGACCAGGCCCTGCGCCACCGCCATCTCGGCCCAGTGGCCGATGCGGCCGAGGTGATGCGAGTTGCCGAGCGCGACGATCGCCACGCCGTGCTTCTGCGCGCGCTCGATCGCGAGGCGCGTGGCCTGCAGGCCGATCGACTGGCCGTAGCCCGCGCCGCCGTCTAATGCGAGCAGGCTGCCGCCGTCGAGCTTCACCTCGACCTGGCGGTTCGGATGCAGCCCGCCCTCGAGCAGCGCCTCGACGTAGCGCGGCATCATGCCGATGCCGTGCGAGTCGTGGCCGACCAGGTTGGCGGTGACGAGGTTGTCCGCGACGAGCTTGGCTTCTTCCGGCCCGCTGCCGCCGGCGAGGGCGATGGCCTCGATCGCCCGGGTCAGCGGTTGTTTCTGAAAGATCATTCCGGCTTGATGTTGCCTTTCTGCACCACGCGGGTCCAGCGCTCGACCTCGCCTTTCATGAAAGCGGCGAATTCGTCGGGCGAGCTCGCCACCACGTCGAAGCCGATCTGCTGCATGCGCTGGGAAATTTCCGGCGAGCGCAGCGCCTTCACCATGGCGTCGTTCAGGCGCGCGACGATTTCCTTCGGCGTCTTCGCCGGCGCGGCGGCGGCCTGCCACGAAGTCACCACCAGGTCGGGCGCGCCGGCTTCCGCCGCGTTCGGCACGTCGGGCAGCTGCGGATGGCGCGCCTTCGCGGTCACGGCGAGCGCCTTCATGCGGTTCGCCTTGATGTAGTTGGTCACCGCGCCGAGATTCTGGAACGAGAAGTCGACCTGGTTGCCCATGATGTCGGTCTGGCACGCGGCGCCGCCCTTATAGGGCACGTGCACCGCGTCGGTACCCGTCGCCTGCTTCAAAAGCTCGGCGGTGAGATGGTCCGAGGATCCCGTGCCGCTCGAGCAGTAGGACAGCTTGCCCGGATTCTTCTTCATGTACGCCACCAGCTCCTTGAGCGAGCCGGCCGCGAGCGACGGCTTGGTAATGAGCACGTTCGGCGTGGTCACCGCGAGCGTGAGCGGCGCGAAGTCGCGCACCGGGTGGTAGCGCAGGTCCTTGAACAGCGCGGTGTTGATCGAGAACACGCCGATCGAGCCGACCAGCACGGTGTAGCCGTCGGGATCGGCCTTGGCCACGTATTCCGCGGCGATCGCGCCATTCGCGCCCGGGCGGTTCTCCACCACGCCGGGCTGGCCGAGCATCTCCTGGAACTTGCCGGCGATCGCGCGCCCGACGATGTCGGACGAGCCGCCGGCGACGAACGGGATGATCACGCGGATCGGTTTGTTCGGGAAGTTTTGCGCCGCAGCGCTGGTTGTCATCACAAGAGACAACAACGCGGAGCATCGAAGCAGGAAATTCATTCGCGAAGTCTACTTGATCTAGAATCCGCCCTTCCCCATGGCGCGCAAGAAACCCGAAGAGCTGCGCTCGCACCGCTGGTACGGCGTCGACGACCTGCGCTCCTTCGGCCACCGCTCGCGCACCGCGCAGATGGGCTACGACCGCAGCGACTACGCGGGCAAGCCGGTGATCGCGATCATCAACACCTGGTCGGACATCAACACCTGCCACACGCACTTCAAGCAGCGCGTCGAGGAGGTGAAGCGCGGCGTCTGGCAGGCCGGCGGCTTTCCGGTCGAGATGCCGGCCATGTCGCTCGCCGAGCCGATGCAGAAGCCCACCACCATGTTGTACCGCAACTTCCTCGCCATGGAGACCGAGGAGCTGCTGCGCTCCTATCCGGCGGACGGCGCGGTGCTGATGGGCGGCTGCGACAAGACCACGCCCGCGCTCATCATGGGCGCGATCAGCATGAACCTGCCGGCCATCTACCTGCCCGCCGGCCCGATGCTGTCGGGCCACTGGCGCGAGACCACGCTCGGCTCGGGCTCGGACTCGTGGAAATACTGGGCCGAGCTGCGCGCCGGCACCATCACGCAGAAGGACTGGCACGAGATCGAGGACAGCATCGCGCGCTCGCCCGGCACCTGCATGACGATGGGCACCGCGGCGACCATGATGTCGCTCGCCGAGAGCCTCGGCTTCTGCCTGCCGGGCGCGGCGTCGATCCCGGCGCCGGATTCCAACCACGCGAAGATGGCCACGCTCACCGGCAAGCGCGTCGTCGACATGGTGTGGGAGGACCTGAAGCCGCGGGACTTCCTGACGCGCGAGTCGTTCGACAACGCCGCCGTCACGCTGATGGCGATGGGCGGCTCGACCAACGCGCTCATCCATCTCGTCGCGATGGCCGGGCGCGCGGGCATCAAGTTCCCGCTCGAGCGCTTCAACGAGTTTTCCGCCAGGGTGCCGCTCCTCGCGAACGTGCGTCCGTCGGGCGACAAGTACCTGATGGAGGACTTCTACTACGCGGGTGGTTTGCGCGCCTTGCTGAACGAACTGCGCGATCTGCTCAATCTGCAGTGCAAGACGGTGAACGGGCACACGCTCGGCGAGAACCTCGCGGGCGCGCGCATCTACAACGAAGACGTGATCAGGAAAAGAACGAATCCTCTGAAAGCGTCCGGCGGCCTGGTGGTCCTGCGCGGCAACCTGGCGCCGAACGGCGCGGTGATCAAGGCGGCCGCGACGAGCATCCTGAAGCACACCGGCAAGGCAGTGGTGTTCGACGACTACAACGACATGGCGGCGCGCATCGACCGCGAGGACCTGGACGTCGACGCGAGCTCGGTGCTGGTGCTGCGCAATGCCGGCCCGCTCGGCGGCCCCGGCATGCCGGAGTGGGGCATGCTGCCGGTGCCGAAGAAGCTGCTCAAGCAGGGCGTGCGCGATATGGTGCGCATCTCGGACGCGCGCATGAGCGGCACGAGCTACGGCTGCTGCGTGCTGCACGTTGCGCCGGAATCGTTCGTGGGCGGGCCGCTCGCCTTCGTGCGCAACGGCGACCTGGTGGAGCTCGATGTGCAGAAGCGCGAGCTGAACCTGAAGGTCTCGCCCGCCGAGCTCGCGCAGCGCAAGAGCGCCTGGAAGGTCCCGGCACGGAAATACGAGCGAAGCTACGGCGCCATCTTCGCCCAGCACGTCAAGCAAGCCGACGAGGGCTGCGATTTCGACTTCCTCGAAGGCACCGCGCCGGTCCCCGAGCCCGAAATCCACTGAGGAGGGAAGCATGAACCGCATCGCCGTTCTGCTGCTCGCTTTTGCCGCGGGCGCCGCGTCCGCGCAGAACTACCCCAACAAACCGATCCGCATCGTGGTGCCCTACGCGGCCGGCGGCACTTCCGACATCCTGGCGCGCCAGATCGGCCCGAAGCTGAACGAGGCCTGGGGCCAGCCGGTGGTGATCGAGAACAAGCCGGGCGCGAACGGCAACGTCGGCGCGGACTTCGTCGCGAAGAGCGCGCCCGACGGCTACACGCTACTGCTCACCGATCTCGGCGGCCTGGTGATCAGCGCGAGCGTCTATCCCAAGCTGCCGTTCAATCCGGCCAAGGACTTCACGCCGGTGGTCATGGTGTCGTACTCGCCGCACGTGCTGGCGGTAAACCCCGACGTCGACGTGAAGAACGTCAAGGAGCTGGTCGCGCTCGCCAAGGCGTACCCCGGGAAGCTCAACTTCGCGATCTCCGGCATCGGCGGCGCGCCGCAGCTCGCCGGCATCGAGTTCGCCCAGCGCATGGGCATCGACTGGACCTACATCCCGTACAAGGGCGGCGCCGATGCGATCACCGGCGTGGTCGGCCGCCAGGCGCACGTGCTCTTCAACGGCATGCTCGCCACCTGGCCGCACGTCACGAGCGGGCGGCTGCGCGCCCTTGCGATCTCGAGCGCGAAGCGCATGCCGAGCGCGCCCGACACGCCGACCGTCGCCGAGCAGGGGCTGCCGGGCTTCGAGACCGGCTCGTTCCAGGGCGTGGTCGGCCCGCTCGGCATTCCGCGCGAGACGGTGGCGAAGCTGAACGCCGAGCTGATCAAAGTCCTCAACACCGCGGACATGAAAGAGCGCTTCGCCAAGCAGGGCACCGAGGTGCGCACCGACACGCCGGAAAGCCTGGGCAGGTGGATGACGAGCGAGCAGGCGAAGTGGGCGAAGGTGGTGAAGGACTCCGGCGCAAAGTTCGAATGAGCTCGCTGCAGAATGGCTTCAAGCGCGCGCTCGCGGCGGGCAAGCCGCAGATCGGGTTGTGGTCGAGCCTCTCATCCAACTACACGGTCGAGGTGATCGCCGGCGCCGGCTTCGACTGGATCCTGCTCGACTGCGAGCATTCGCCGAATGACATCGAGAGCCTGCTCACCCAGCTGCAGGCCGCCGCGCCCTACCCCACGCATCCGGTGGTGCGCGTGCCGTGGAACGACATGGTGACGATCAAGCGCACGCTCGATATCGGCGCGCAGTCGCTTCTCGTGCCTTATGTTTCTACAAAGGAGGAAGCGCAGGACGCCGTATCGTTCACGCGCTATCCGCCGGCCGGCGTGCGCGGGGTCGCCGGCACCACGCGCGCGACGCGCTTCGGCCGCCTTCCGGAGTACGCGAAGCGCGCGCACGAGGAGATCTGCGTGCTGGTCCAGGTCGAGACGCAGGCTGCCCTCAACAACATCGAAGCGATCTGCGCGATCGAGGGCGTGGACGGCGTGTTCATCGGCCCGGCCGACCTGCACGCCTCGCTCGGCTACCCCGGCGAGATCGCCAATGCGAAAGTGAAGCCGCTCATCGACGACGCGATCCGCCGCATCCGCAAGGCCGGCAAGGCGCCCGGCATCCTGACGCCGAACGAGGCCGACGCGCGCCACTGGCTGGAGTGCGGCGCGCTGTTCGTCGCGGTGGGCGCCGACGTCGGCATCCTGGCGCGCGGCGCCGAGGCGCTGGCCGCGAAATTCAAGAAATCATGAAACCCGAGATCATCCTCACCGCCGCCGGCCACGCCGGCACGCAGGCCACCCTGATGGCCGAATTCGACGCGCACAAGCTCTGGGAGGCGCCCGACAAGAAGCAGTTCGTCGAAAAGCACAAGGCGGCGCGCGCCCTGGCGACCTTCGGCCCGATGACGGTCGACGGGCGCTTCATGGACCAGTTCCCGAAGCTCGAGATCATTTCGAACTTCGGTGTCGGCGTGGACGCGATCAACCTGGCCGACGCCAAGGCGCGCAGGATCATCGTCACCAACACGCCCGACGTGCTGAACGAGTGCGTCGCCGATACCGGCCTCGCGCTGGTCCTCAACACGCTGCGCAAGCTCCCGCAGTCGGAGCGCTACCTGCGCGCCGGCAACTGGGCCGCGAAGGGCGCCTATCCGCTCTGCACCTCGCTCGGCGGCAAGACCATGGGCATCCTCGGCCTCGGCCGGATCGGCGAGGCGGTGGCGAAGCGCGCCATGGCCTGCGGGATGAAGATCCGCTACCACAACCGCAACAAGAAGGACGTGCCCTACCCGTACGACCCCGATCCGGTGACCCTGGCGAAGAACAGCGACGTGCTGATGGTCATCACCCCGGGCGGCGCGGAAACGAACAAGCTCGTCAATGCCCAGGTGCTCGACGCGCTGGGGCCGCACGGGTACTTGGTGAACATAGCGCGCGGCTCGGTGGTCGACGAGCCGGTGCTGCTGCGCTACCTGCAGGAGAAGAAAATCGCCGGCGCCGGCCTCGACGTGTTCGCCGACGAGCCGCGCGTGCCGCCCGAGTTCTTCACCCTCGACAACGCGGTGATTTTCCCGCACGTGGCGAGCGCCACCGTGGAGACGCGCAAGGCGATGGGCGACCTGCAGATCGAGAACCTGCGCCGCCACTTCGCCGGCCAGCCGGTCCTGACGCGCGTAAGCTAGGAACGGCTAGAATCTGCCGCTCTATCGAGGAGGATGGAATGAAACTTCAGAACACGTTGATGGCGGCGGCGATCGCGCTCGCCGCGGCGCCTGCCGCAGCGCAGCAAGTGACCTTCATGACCGGCCCGCAGGGCGGCTCCTGGATTCCGCTCGGCGGCGCGCTGAAAGGCATGTGGGAGAAATCGGTTCCGGGCCTGAGCATCACGCAGACGCCGGGCGCGGGCATCGCCAACGTGGCGGGCATCGACGCGGGCAAGGCGCAGATCGGCCTCGCCAACTCGAGCACCACGGTCGACGGGCTGGAAGGCCGGCCGCCGTACAAGGGCAAGGTGACCAAGGTTTGCCAGCTCGCGAACCTCTACCCGCAGTACTTCCAGGTGGTGGCGCTCAAGGAGGCCAACGTGCATTCGCTGCGCGACCTCAAGGGCAAGGCGGTCGTCACCCAGCCGAAGGGCAATACCGCGGAGCTGCTCACCGCGGACGTCCTGAAGCTGAATGACCTGAGCTACCAGTCGCTCTCCAAGATCAACTTCCAGGCCGCCTATACCGACGCGGTGTCGATGATGAAGGACGGGCACGTCCAGGTCTTCACCCTCGGCACCACCGCGCCGGCCTCCGCGGTGATGGACCTCGCGAGCGCGCGCGACATCGCCCTCGTGCCGGTCGACGACGCCACCATGGGCAAGCTGAAGAAGATGAACCCGGGCTACAACAAGCTGATCATCAAGGCCGGTACCTATCCGAAGATGGACAAGGACGTGCCCGTGATCGGCTATTCGACGCACGTCGTGGTGGCCTGCGACCTGCCCGAGAACACGGTCTACCAGATGACCAAGACCATGGCGGCGAACGTGGACGCCATGGCCGCGGTGGTCAAGGCGATCGACGGCATCAAGCCCAAGGACATGGCGCTCGACATCGGCGTGCCGTTCCACAAGGGCGCGGCCAAGTTCTACAAAGAAGCCGGCGCGATGTAGGCGGCTTTGGAAGAAGAAAAAGCGCAGACAGCGCCCCGCGCCCGGGCGCTGAAGCTCGCGGTGGCGCTGATCGCCATCGCGATGTCGCTTTACCACATGTATGCCGCGGCCTTCGGCCCGCCCGAGGCGCTGATCTTCCGCGGCACGCACCTGCTGTTCGCGGTCACCCTGGTGTTCCTGCTCTACCCGACGCGCCCCGGCGGCGCGATCGGCTGGCGCGCGCTCGACGCGGTGCTGATGCTCGCCG
This sequence comes from Burkholderiales bacterium, assembly GCA_036379875.1. Taxonomy (GTDB): domain Bacteria; phylum Pseudomonadota; class Gammaproteobacteria; order Burkholderiales; family SG8-39; genus SCGC-AG-212-J23. The sequence continues at coordinate 7,175 of DASVFV010000121.1, forward strand.
GCTGGGGCGTCGTGCTGCACATCTTCCTCAACTACGAGTACTACACCAACCGCATCATCTACATCGACGAGCTGACGTTCGCCGACAAGTTCTGGGCGGTGACCTCGATCGTGGTGGTGCTCGAGGGCACGCGCCGCGTGCTGGGCTGGGCGCTGCCGCTCACCGCGCTCGGCTTCCTCGCCTACGCCGCCAGCACCCAGGTCAAGTTCCCGGTGCTGATGGAGCAGGTCTACCTCTCGACCGAGGGCATCTTCGGCTCGACGCTCGGCGTATCGGCTTCCTACGTCATGATGTTCGTGCTGTTCGGCGCGTTCATGGAGAAGAGCGGCACCGGGCAGCTGTTCATGGACTTCTCGATGTCGATCACCGGCCGCTACGCCGGCGGGCCCGGCAAGGTGGCGGTGGTGAGCTCGAGCCTGTTCGGCACCGTATCCGGCAGCGCGGTGGCGAACGTGATGGTGGACGGCCCGATCACCATCCCGCTCATGAAGCGCACCGGCTTTCGCCCGCCGTTCGCCGCCGCGGTCGAGGCGGTCGCGTCGACCGGCGGCCAGCTGATGCCGCCGATCATGGGCGCCGCGGCGTTCGTGATGGCGGAATTCCTCGCCGTGCCCTACGCGCAGATCACGGTCTGGGCGATCCTGCCCGCGTTTCTCTACTACCTCGCAGTGTTCGCCGCGGTGCACTTCGAGGCCAAGCGCTACAAGCTCGCCGGGGTGCCCAAGGCGGAGCTGCCGCGCTTCGGCGAGGTCATGCTGGCCCGCGGCCACCTGTTCGTGCCGATCCTGGTGGTGCTCTACGGCCTGATCCAGGGCTATTCGGCGCCGTTGTGCGCGCTGGTCGGCGCGCTGTCCTGCCTGCCGCTCGCGCTGCTCAGGCGCGTGACGCGCGAAGGCATCTCGTGGATGAGCGTGCTGGAGGCGCTGGAGGAAGGCGCGCGCAACACGCTTGCGGTGGCGATGGCGTGCGCGGCCGCCGGCATCGTGATCGCGTGCGTGACCATCACCGGGTTGGGCATCGTGTTCACCCAGATCGTCGTGGCGCTCGCGCAGGACACCCTGATCCTCGCCCTGGTGCTGACCGCGCTGGCCGGCATCGTGCTCGGCATGGGCATGCCCACCACGCCGGCCTACATCATGATGGTGGCGCTGCTGGTACCCGCGGTGATCAAGCTGGGGCTGGCGGGCTGCCCGCTGCCGGTCACGCCGGACTGCAAGGCCGCGGTGGTGCCCGCAGCGCACATGTTCGCGTTCTACTTCGCGATCCTGTCGGCGATCACGCCGCCGGTGGCGCTGGCGGTGTTCGCGGCCGCGAGCCTGGCGAAGGCCAACATGTGGCAGGCGGGATTCTCGGCGATGCGCGCCGCGGCGCCCGCCTACATTGTGCCGTTCATGTTCGTGTATGAGCCGCTGCTGCTGCTGATCGTGAAAGACTGGTCGAGCGAATGGCCATTCGTCGTGTGGTCGGTGATCACCGCGTCGATCGGCGTGATCTGCCTGGCGGGCAGCCTGTTCGGCTGGCTCTTTACCCTGGCGGCAGCCTGGCACCGGGTCCTGCTCTTCATCGCCGCGCTCTGCCTGATGAAGCCGGGTCTGTTGACCGACGCGATCGGTTTCGGCCTGCTCGCGGTGGTCGCGGCCGCGCAACTCGTGGCGCGTCGCCGCGTCGCGACGTCGCCCGCGAGCTAAGGGCGATTCCGGAAAACGCGACAGCGCGAAGCGGAGCGCGGCGATAGCGCGCGGTGCGGAGCATGGGCAGAATGGCTCCCGGAAATGAAAGAGGGCACGACCGCTAGCCGTGCCCTCCGGGTTTGCCTCTCAAGCGACGATCAAGCAGTAACTACACGTCGGAGCGACGTCGGCTCCATTTGTTTGGCCCTGCCGTGGACGGGTCCCGGTTGCGGATCCGTCTCTCGGTCCGGGGCTGCTAACAGCGTGTCGGCTACCAGCCCTTTCGTTGTAGAGATGATGCTACGTTCCCGTAGCGCCATCTATCCTCCGTTTGTAGTCTCGTCGTAGTCCGGTAGGACTACTCAGGCCTTGGCCGCGGCCTGGCCGTGGCGCGTCTTGTCGAGCACCGTCATCGCGGTGGCCACGAACCCGGCCACGTCGCTCGCGCTCGCCGGCACGATCAGGGTGTTGCTGGTCTTGGCGAGGTTCGCGAAGGCGTCGATGTACTGCTGCGCGACCTTGAGGTTGGCAGCCTCCATCCCTCCTTTGTCGCCGATCGCGTCGGCCACCGCGCGCACCCCGGCCGCGGTGGCCTCGGCGATGACCCGGATCGCGGTCGCCTCGCCTTGCGCCTTGTTGATCGCCGCCTGCTTTTCACCCTCGGAGCGCAGCACCGCGGCCTGCTTCTCGCCGTCGGCCAGGTTGATCTCCTCCTGGCGCTGGCCTTCGGACTTGGCGATCAGCGCGCGCTTCTCGCGCTCGGCGGTGATCTGCGCCTGCATGGCGCGCAGGATGGTCTCGGGCGGGGTCAGGCTCTTGATCTCGTAGCGCAGCACCTTGATGCCCCAGTTGCGCCCCGCCTCGTCGAGCGCATGCACGATCTGGCGGTTGATGTCGTCGCGCGACTCGAAGGTCTTGTCGAGCTCCATCTTGCCGATCTCGCTGCGCAGCGTGGTCTGCGCAAGCTGCGTGATCGCGGCCACGTAGTTCGACGAGCCATAGGAGGCGAGGCGCGGGTCGGTCACCTGGTAGTACAGGATGCCGTCCACGGTGAGCTGGGTGTTGTCCTTGGTGATGCAGATCTGCTCGGGCACGTCGAGCGGCACTTCCTTCAGCGAGTGGATGTAGGCCACGCGGTCGAGGAACGGGATGATCAGATTGAGCCCCGGCTCGAGCGTGCCGTGGAAGCGCCCCAGGCGCTCCACCACCCAGGCGCTCTGCTGCGGCACGATGCGCACGCCCTCGATCACGAAGGCGATCACCACGCCGAGCAGCAGGATCCAGAACCAGTAATTCGACAGCACTGGAACGAATGACGCGGCCACTGCGGCCGCCACCGCGATCGCGAGCTTCCAGAACATGATCCCCCCTTAGACTGGCCTGTTCTTAGCTACCCGAAGCGTATTCCCGTCTGCGGCCAGAACATAGACCGTGGCGCCCGGCTCGAGCGCCTCGCCCCCCTCCACGCGAGCGTCCCAGCTCGCGCCCCGGTAGCGCACGCGCGCGAGGCGCGAGCCGGCGTCGAGCCAGCTCTCGAAGCTCGCCGGCATGCCGGCATCGATCGGCGCCATCTGCTGCGCGCTGTTCTTCGCTCGGTAGACGTGCACGCCATAGCAGCCGACCGCGCTCACCGCCACCGCGACGATGCTCTGCGCCGAGAAGCCGAGCCCGAGCCAGGCCGCAAGCGCCGCACCGAACGCCGCCACGCCGAGCATCAGGAGATAGAACGTGCCCGTCATGACCTCGACGATCACGAGCACCAGCCCGATCACCGCCCACACGATGGCATGGTCCATGGCAGGGTTAATTTACTAGAATCGCCGCATGCTAGGCGAGGAGCTGGTGCGCGTGCACGAAGCGTCGCGGCTCGTGCCGCGCTTCAGCGAGCGTTATCCCGGGCTTACCGCCGAGCAGGGCTATGCCGCCGCGCGCGTGCTGCACGAGCACCGGCTCGCGCAGGGCTGGAAGCCCCTGGGGCGCAAGATCGGCTTCACCAACCGCACGCTGTGGGAGCGCTACGGCGTGCACGAGCCGATGTGGGGCACGGTCTACGACCGTACGCTGATCCATGCCGAAAACGATAAGGCGAAGGTCAGGCTTGAGGGGCTGGTGCAACCGCGCATCGAGCCCGAGATCGCCTTCAAGCTGAAGAAAGCGCCGCGCTCGGCCGACGAGCTGCCCGAATGCCTGGAATGGATGGCGCACTCGGTGGAGATCGTGCAATGCCATCACCCGGACTGGAAGGTGTCGATCGCCGACTGCACCGCGGACAACGGGCTGCACGGGCGGCTGATCCTGGGCACGCCGCAGCCCGTCAAGGACCTCGACCGGCTTCCCGCGCTCGAAGCCCGGCTCTTCAAAGGCGAGCGGCAGGTCGACCGCGGCGTGGGCGCGAACGTGCTCGGCAGTCCGCTGCTTGCCTTGGGCTTTTTGGTTCAACTTCTAAAAGACCATCTCTCGGCCGGCGAGATCATCACCACGGGCGTGCTCACCGACGCGCACCCGGTGTGCGCCGGCGAGACCTGGCGCACCGAGGTCGATGGATTCCGCGGCCTCACGATCACTTTCGCATGAGGCCGCTCGAGGGCATCACGGTGGTGGCGCTCGAGCAGGTGATCGCCGGCCCGTTCGCCACCCGCCAGCTCGCCGAGCTCGGCGCGCGCGTGGTCAAGATCGAGCGCCCGGACGGCGGCGACCCGGCGCGCGGCTACGACCGCACCGTGAAGGGCCAGTCGTCGCACTTCGCGTGGGTCAATCGCTCGAAGGAAAGCCTGGCGCTCGACGTGAAGCACGCCGATGCGAAGCCGATCCTCGCGCGCCTGCTGGAGAAGGCCGACGTGTTCGTGCAGAACCTTGCACCTGGCGCTGCGGAGCGGCTTGGCCTCGGTGCCGAAGAGCTGAGAAGAAAGCATCCCCGCCTCGTCTGGTGCGGGATCTCCGGCTACGGCCCGGCCGGCCCGTACGCGAAGAAAAAGGCGTACGACCTCCTCGTGCAGTGCGAGGCCGGGCTGCTGTCGGTGACCGGCACGCCCGACACGCCGGTCAAGGCCGGCATCCCGGCTGCGGACATCGCGGCGGGCATGTACGCGTTCAGCTCGATCCTCGCCGCGCTCGTGCGGCGCGGCCGCACCGGCGAAGGCGCCACCATCGACGTCACGATGCTTGAAGCGCTCGGCGAATGGATGGGCTTCCCGGCGCTCTTCACCGCGTACGGCGGCACGGCGCCGCCGCGTTCGGGCCCCTACCACGCGACCATCGTGCCCTACGGCCCGTTCAGGGCCGGCGACGGCCGCACCGTGTTCCTCAGCGTGCAGAACGAGCGCGAGTTCGCTGCTTTCTGCGATCGCGTCCTGGAGAACGCTTCCTTGAAAAGCGATGCGCGCTTCGCAAACGGTCCAGCGCGATTCCGCCATCGCGAGGCCTTCCACGCCGAGATCGACGCCGTGTTCTCCGGGCTGAGCGGCGCCGAGATCATCGAGCGCCTCGAGGCGGCCGAGATTGCCAATGCGCGTTTGAACACCATGGACGAGTTCTGGCGCCACCCGCAGCTGCAGGCGCGCGGCCGCTGGGCGAAGGTCGGCTCGCCGGGCGGCGAGCTCGACATGCTCAAGCCGCCCTTCAACCTTTCGGGGTTCGAGCCGCGCCTGGATCCGATCCCCGCGCTGGGCGAGCACACCCGCTCGATCCTCGCCGAGCTCGGCTACGACGAGCGCGCGCTAGAAAACCTGGCAGGCGCCGGCGCGATCTAGCTACTGGATCGGCTCGGGGTTGCGGTAGTCGGCCTCGTACTTCCCTTCGCGCCAGCCCTGCGCGTAGCGCGCGCCGTCGATGCTCACGCCGTGCTTCGCACACGCTTCGGCGTATTGCGCGTCCTGCGGCCGCATGCCGAGCAGCGCGTCGCGGAAGCCGAGGTCGTACCAGTCCGCGCCGCGGCAGGTGCCTTCCTCCATCCCTGCGCAGCCCCACAGCAGGAGGACGAGCACGGCAACGCCGCGCGCGCGCCTCATGTCATGCGGTCGGGGAAGTCGTAGCGGCCCTGGCGCAGGCCCTGCTCGTAGCGCGCCGCGTCCACCTTCACGCCATGGCGCTCGCACTGCTGCGTATAGAGCTCGACCTGGCTCTGCAGCTTGTAGCGGGCATCGCGATAGCCGATCTCGTACCAGTTCGCCTCGCGACACTGCCCGGCGTCCAATCCGGCGCACGCCGAGACGCCGGCTAGCGCCAGCGTTGCGCTAATCCTGAGACTGCGAAGCGCGCCGGTCGAATTCATACTTGCCCTCCCTCCAGCCCTGCGCGTAGCGCGCGCTGTCCACGCCGACCGCGTGCGGCGCGCATTGCGATTCATAGGTGAAGTCCTGGCGCTGCAGGCCGTACATCGCGTCGCGGAAGCCGAGGCGGTACCAGTCGGCGTCGCGGCAGCCTTGCGCATCCAGGCTGGCGCAGCCGGCGAGCAGGAGCAGCAATGCCACCCTCATACGCGGCCAACACGCCCGCGCAGGGAGTATTCCTTTCTAGGACTTCTTGGTCTCGATGCCCGCGGCGCGGGCGAGATCCTTGTGGATGCGGGCGACGCGCTCCACCTCGCCCTTGGCCGGGAAGCGCTCGTAGAAGCCTTCCTCGCGGAACTGGCGCGCCATCTCGCCCCACGGCCCGAGGCGCTGCTCCCAGCGCTGCACGCGCCCGGACTCCGGCTCGGCGTCGTCGCGCGCGAGGTCGGCGCACACGCGCACCATCGCCTTGATGGTCACCGGCTTGGTGACCATGTAGTTCTCCTTGCCCCACACCGCGTCGCCGAACACCGAGCGCGCGGCCTTGAAGAAGTCGCGCACCATGGCGTAATAGCGCGGCACTTCCTTGGAGCTGCCGCCGGCGAGCTGGATCGAGCGCCAGCGCCCGCGCACCCAGCGGTGCAGCTCGTTGAAGAGCTCCGCCTGCAGCACCCACTTGTCGCGCTGGCTGCGCCCGCCGAGGCGGTTGATGCGGTAGCGCAGCGGGCTGTCGCCCTCGCCGTAGAGCTTCTCCACCAGGCGCGCGGCGAACTTGCGGTCGGGCGCGGCGAAGGAGACGTGCTCGTAGAGGTCGACCAGGTGGCTCTTGTTGATGCGCGTCGGCGTGGAATTGATGATGACGAACATCTCGGTCGCGAAGTCCTCGCTGCGCCCGTCGAAAATGATGCACGGCACGTTGATGGTGCCCGCGTCGTCGGGACGCTCGTGCAGGTAGAAGCGCAGCGCCGCGAGGCGGTGCTGGCCGTCGATGATCAGGAACTTGGTGCTCGGCTCGCTCAGGCTGCCGGCGCCGCCGCCGCCGTCGCCGCGGAAGTTCAGCCGCTCGGAGGTGAAGAGCAGCACGGTGCCCGGGATGGGCGGCTGCGAGATCGCGGTCTCGTAGAAGTTCTTGAGCTGGCGCACCTTGGAGCGCGACAGGGAGCGCTGGAACGCCTTGTCGGTGCGCTCGATCTTGCTGATGAACTGCGCGATGTCGTCGTCTTCGGAGATGCGGCTCGGCGCGATCTCCTCGCCCTCGCCGTAGAAGCGGCTAATGAAGCGCACCTTACCCAGCAGGTCCTTGGCGGGGTAGCTGACGAAGTAGAAGACGCCGTCCTTCTGGCGAATCTGCGTCGCTTGCATGAGCCTCTCCCTTCAGGCCCCCGGGGTTGCCCCGGACGGGCTTGAGGGCGCGAATATACCCGAGGAACGCCGGAACCTAAAACCCGCCTAGCCGGCGCAGGCCGGCAGCATCAGGGCCTGAAGGACTTCGCCGGTGCCGCGGTTCTGGACGAAAGCGGCCACTCCGGAGTGCGCCGGCACGGCCTTCGGAAGCAGCGGCAGCGTCCGCCGCTGCGCCAGGGCCGCCCCGCGCGCGAGATCGAACGGCCCCTGCCATTCCAGCACTACATAGTCGTGGCGAAGCTGTTCGCCCCGGTTCTCGCCGGCCGTCACTTCGCTGGCCAGCTTGTTCTCGTAGGCGGCCACGTAGAGCGCAGCGTCCGCGCCTTCGTAGCGCGCGTCGAGAGCGGCGTGGGTCTCGACCACCATGGAGTCCCGGGCGAGCGAAACGATCTCCAGCCCGAGCTTCGCCTTCGCCGGCTGGGCGTTGATTCGCTCGACGGCCCGGTCGAATGCCGGCCCGCTCCAGGCCCTGAAGTCCTGGCCCTGGAGCATGACCTGCGGCGTGTACACGAATGCCAGGCGCTGCTGCTGGCTCAGCTTGCGCTGGCGGCTCGAAAATTCGCCCTTGGCGAAGCGATCCTTCCAGCCGATGTAGTCCCAGTAGTCGACGTGCAGCGAAAGGGGCACCACGCGGCCGGGCACGTAGCCGCGGGGGCCCAGCCCGGACAGCCAGCGATCGGCCGGGGGGCAGCTGCTGCACCCTTCGGACGTGTACAGCTCGACCAGCGCAGTCGTGCGCTCGCCGGATTGCGCCACGCATTTCGCCGCTTCGGCCGGTACCGCGATCATGAGGATCAGGACTGCTATCAGGATTCGCATGCGCATTGGTCGGCCCCAGGTCGCGGACCTTACGGCCTCGAGCCTCTACGCGGCCTTGAACATGCCGGGCTCAAGCGAATGGCGTTCCAGGAGGCGGTAGAACTCGGTGCGGTTGCGTCCGGCCAATCGGGCGGCCTTGGTCACATTTCCGCCTGTTATTTTTAATATTCTGACTAAATAGTCCCGTTCAAAAGCCTTCCTCGCTTCATCGAGCGGCGTGAGCGTCGTGTCCCCCGCATCGAGCGCCTGCCTCACCAGCGACTCCGGGATCACCTCGGTGGGCGCAAGCGCCACCGCCTGCTCGATCACGTTGAGCAACTGGCGCACGTTCCCCGGCCAGGGCGCCGACACCAACAGCTGCATCGCCTCGGGGCTGAACCCCAGGTGCCCCCGCCGGTAGCGCTCCGCAAGCCGCGTAAGGAAGTGGTTCGCAAGCAGCGGAATGTCCTCCCGGCGCTCCCCCAGCGCCGGGATGTAGAGCTTCACGACATTCAGGCGGTAGAAGAGGTCTTCCCTGAACTCCCCGGAAGCAATCCGCTCTTCGAGCTTCCGGTGCGTCGCCGAGATCACCCGCACGTCCACATCGAAGCTCTCGTGGCTTCCGACCGGACGCACCTTGCGTTCTTCGAGCGCGCGCAGCAGCTTCACCTGCAGCGGCAGCGGCATGTCGCCCACCTCGTCGAGGAAGAGCGTCCCGCCCTGCGCCGCCTGGAAGAGGCCCCGGCGGTCCGAGACCGCGCCCGTGAAGCTGCCCTTCTTGTGCCCGAAGAGCTCCGACTCCAAGAGCCCCTCCGGGATCGCCCCGCAGTTCACCGCCACGAAGGGCGCCTCGCGCCGCGGGCTCGCCCGGTGGATCGCCCGCGCAAGGAGCTCCTTGCCCGTGCCCGACTGCCCGAAGATGCACACCGAGGCATCGGAGGCCGCCACGCGCCTTGCCTGCGCAAGCAGGTCCTCCATCGCCGAGGAGCGCGTGATCAGCTCCGCCCTCCAGTCCTCCACCTCCCCCGGCGAGGAGGGGCTCGACAGCCTCATCGCCTCCGCCACCGTGTCGAGCAGCACCTTCGGCTCGAAGGGCTTGGTCAGAAACGAGAACACGCCCCGGCGCGTGGCCGTCACCGCCTCCGGGATCGTCCCGTGCGCCGTCAGGATCACCACCGGCAGCGAGGGCGAATCGCGATGGATCGCATCGAAGAGCGCCATCCCGTCCATGCCCTGCATCCGCAGATCCGTCACCACCACCTGCGGACGCGACACCGCCAGCGCCGCCAGCGCCGCCTCCCCCGACTCCACCGCCGTCACCGCATACCCCGACGCCTGCAGCCTCATCGCGATCAGCTGCAGCAAATCCCGGTCGTCGTCGACCA
>DASVFV010000122.1:0-15953 GCA_036379875.1 Burkholderiales bacterium
GGCCGTATCGCAGGCGCTGGTCAACCTGGAAGCGCGGCCGGCGCCCGCAGGCACGATGACCGTGGTGGTGGGTCCTGGCTGGCCCGGCGTCCTGCTGCACGAGGCGGTCGGGCACGGCCTCGAGGGCGACTTCAACCGCAAGGGCAGCTCGGCGTTCGCCGGCCGCCTCGGCCAGCGCGTCGCCTCGCCCGGCGTCACGGTAGTGGACGACGGCACGCTGCCCGGGCGGCGCGGCTCGCTCACCGTCGACGACGAAGGCACGCCGACCCGGCGCAACGTGCTCATCGAGGACGGCGTGCTGCGCGGCTACCTGCAGGACAGCCTGAATGCGCGCCTCATGAAGATGCCGCTTACCGGTAACGGCCGGCGCGAGTCCTTCGCACACCTTACGCTGCCGCGCATGACCAACACCTACATGCTGGCCGGCTCGCACGATCCGGCCGAGATCATCAGGAGCGTGCCGAAAGGCATCTACGCCACGAACTTCGGCGGCGGCCAGGTCGACATCACGAATGGCAAGTTCGTGTTCTCGGCCGCCGAGGCCTATCTGATCGAGAACGGCAAGGTCACGCACCCGGTGAAGGGCGCCACGCTGATCGGCAACGGGCCCGACGCGCTCACGCGCGTCACCATGATCGGCAACGACCTCGCGCTCGACACCGGCATCGGCACCTGCGGCAAGGAAGGCCAGAGCGTGCCGGTCGGCGTCGGGCAGCCCACGCTCAAGATCGAGGGGCTCACGGTTGGCGGCACGGGCTGACGAGCTGGCGGCCCTCATTCCGGACGGCGCGCTCGTCGCCATGCCGCCGGATTACTCGCTCGTCGCCATGGAGCTCGTGCGGGCGCTGATTCGAAAAAAATCCAGGGGCCTCAGACTGCTTGGCGTCCCCATCCTCGGCATGGCCGCGGACCTCCTGATCGGCGCGGGCTGCGTCGCGGAAGTGGAGACCAGCGCGGTGTCGCTCGGCGAGGCGGGCCTTGCGCCGCGCTTCACCGAGGCGGCGGAGAAAGGCGAAATCAAGGTCCGCAACGCCACGTGCCCCGCTGTGCACACCGCCTTGCAGGCCGCCGAGAAGGGCGTGCCCTACATGCCGATCGGCGGAATTCTCGGCTCGGATCTCATGAAGGAAAGGACCGACTGGCGCGCCGAGGGCGACGTGGTGCTCGTTCCCGCGCTGCGTCCCGACGTGGCGATCTTCCACGCGCGCTGGGCGGATGACGGGGGCAACGTCTGGGTCGGCCGTCGCCGCGAGCTCGCCACCGTCGCGCACGCGGCGCGCAGCACATTCGTCACTTATGAAGAACACAAAGCCGGAGACATGCTGGAGGACGAGGTCCTCGCGCCCGGCGTGATCTCGTCCATCTACGTGAGCGGCGCCGCGCACGCGCCGCGCGGCGCCTGGCCGTTCGGCGTGCCCGGCGTCTACGGCATCGACGACGCGCACGTGCTTGCCTACGCGCGCGCGGCGAAGACGCGCGAAGGCTTCCAGCGCTACCTGGACGAATGGGTCCTTACGCCAAGGAAGAGCTTCTCGCCTGCGTGATCGCGCGCGTGGTGGGCGAGGCCCGCCACGCCGCCATCGGCGCTTCGTCGCCGATCCCCGCGACCGGCATGTACCTCCTCAAGCAGCGCGTGCCGGGCTTGCGCATCTCGCTGCAGCAGAAGCGCGCCGCCAATCCGTTCAGCGAAGGCTCGCGCGAGCTCTTCGACCTCGCCGGCCAGGGGCGCATCGATGTGTTCTTCCTCGGCGGCGCGCAGATCGACGGCAGCGGCGCGATCAACCTGGTGCAGGCCGACGGGCGGCGCTTTCCCGGCAGCTTCGGCTCGGCCTATATGTATCCGGTGGTGCCCAAGGTGGTGCTGTTCCGCGAGGAGCACTCGCGCCGCACCCTGGTGCCCAGGGTCGATTTCGTCTCGGCGCGCGGCACGCCGCTCGCCCTCCTCACCGGGCGCGCGCTGTTCTCCTGGCAGAAGGATCGGTTCCGGCTGGAAAGCTTCCACGACGGCGAGAGCCTAGATTCGATCCGGCAGAACACCGGTTTCGACTATGAAGTAGCGGGGAATGCGAAACAGACAGCGCCGCCCACCGATGCGGACCTCGGCCTGCTGCGCGGCCCGGTGGCGCGGCAGGTCGCGCCCGACTATCCCGATTTCGCCAAACGAGTCTGGGGAATAAACTAGCGCCATGAACGCACCCGAGAAGGTCAAGCAGTTCGACCGCGACGCGCAGGCGGTGGGCAACATCGTGCACCTCGAGCACTTCAACGTGGTGATCGACGACCAGCGCCTCGCCACGCTCTTCTACGTCACCGGCATCGGCGGCACGCGCGACCCGTACCTCTTCACCGGCCTCGAGAACATGTGGGTCAATTTCGGGCGCACGCAGTGCCACCTGCCGAGCCGCGGCTCCAAGCCCGAGGTGGTGCGCGGCACGATCGGCTTCGTGGTGCCGAGCCTCGACGACCTGGTGAAGCGCTTCGAGCACGCCGGCCGGGAGATGAAGCGCGTCGCGCCGGACCTTCCCAATAAATTCAGCTTCACCAGAGAAAAGGATGCGGTGACGGCGACCTGCCCCTGGGGAAATCGCGTGCGTTGCCACGCGCCGTCGCCCGAGTACGGCAGCATCGAGCTCGGCATCGTGTACGTCGACTTCGACGTGCCGCCCGGCTCGGCCGATGGCATCGCGCGCTTCTACAAGGAAGTGATGAAGGCGCCGGCGCAGGCGAAGAAAGGCCGCGCCACCGTGAGCGTCGGCAAGAACCAGAAGCTGCACTTCACCGAGACATCCAAAGAGCAGCCCGCGTACGACAACCACCACATCCAGGTCTACATCGCCGACTTCGGCTCGCCCTACCACTGGCTGAAGGAGCGCGGCCTCGTCACCATGGAAACCGACGAGAACGAGTGGCGCTTCCAGTGGATCGTCGACCCGAAGGACGGCCGCAAGCTGTTCCAGATCGAGCACGAGGTGCGCAGCATGAAGCACCGCCTGTTCAACCGGCCGCTCGTCAACCGCAACCACGCGATCACCAACATGACCTACGTCGCGGGCTTCGACGCGTTCCGTGGGACCTATTAGCCGGGCGCCTTTGCTCGCCGCGCTTTTCTTCGCGGCATGCGCGAACGCCGACGAAGTCTCGCTTCGCCTCGGCGGCAAGAACATTTCATTAGAAGCCAAACTGAGCAGGCAACTTGCAGAGCTCGCCCGCGAAGCGCTTGCCCGGTGCGGGCCGAACACCGCGCAGCACGCCGGCAACTTCGGCTTCGCCGCATTCGGCGTGGAGAAACGCTGGAGGGAGACGCTCGAAGGCTCGCGCCTGCGCGTGCGCTTCGACGCGCCGCTCGCGAGCGAGTCGCATCTCGGCGGCACGCTGCCCGTGTCGGAGGCGGTGTTCGGATTCGAGCGCGAGGGGATGTTCGTCGGGCCGAGCTTCACCACTCACGGCGCCGCGGTCGCGGAGCACCTGCAGTGCGGCTACCTGGCGCAGCTCGAGCTCGCGTGCCTCGCCGAGCTCGCGCCGCACCTGCCGGCGCGCTATCGCGAGACCTGCGCGCTTCTCGAGCGCGACGCGCAGGGGCGCATCGTGATGCCGCCGCCCCTCATCGCGCCCTCCTGCAGCTAAGCGGCCTTAAGTCTTCTCTTTGTAGAGGTTCGGCAGCGGCAGCCGCTTGCGCGGGTCGATGAGGACCGCGAAGAACGGCGTGCCGCGCTCGCGGTGCGCCGCGGCGATGCGCTCGAGCGCACCAAGAAGGGGCTGGAGGTCCTCGGCGGAGAGGGTGTCGAGGCCTTCGAGGATCAGGACCCGGGGGCCGGCGCCCGCTTCCCGGGCCGCGGCGCGCGGCACGGCGCCGTCGCCGGCGCGGTAGACGCCCGAGCGGGTCGGATCGCGATAACGCTCTGCCAGATGCCCCATTGCGAACACGAGTGTACTTGCGATGCACAAATTGTTTCCTGCAGAAACGCTCGATGCTTATCGATCTTGCCTGCGGAGAATCCCTAGGCGCATACTCAATTTGCCCACACGGGAGGAGGACCCATGTCGAGCAACAGCCGCCGTAATTTCATTCGCAAGACCGCCGCGTTGACGGGCGGTGCATTCGCCGCCGCGAGCGGCGCGCGCGCCGCGCCGCTGCAAGTTCCGCAGACCAACCAGGAGCCCGGCCGCATCATCGAGGAGACGGCGTACGGCATGCCCTCGAAGTTCGAGGCGCACGTGAAGCGCCGGCGCACCGATGTGTTCAAGAACCGGCAGAACCTGTCGGACTGGAGCATGACGCCGCTGCAGCACCAGCCCGGCATCATCACGCCGAACGGCCTGGTGTACGAGCGCCATCACGCCGGAACGCCGGACATCGATCCGCGCACGCACAAGCTGGTCATCCACGGCCTGGTGAAGCAGCCGCTCGAGTTCTCCATGGAAGACCTGCACCGCTACCCGTCGGTGTCGCGCTTCTACTTCCTCGAGTGCTCGGGCAACGGGCTCACCGACTGGCTGAAGCCCGCCTCCACCACCGTGCAGCAGACGCACGGACTGCTCTCCGGCGCGCTGTGGACCGGCGTGCTCGCCTCCACGCTGCTCGAGGAGGCCGGCATCGACCCGAAGGCCAAGTGGGCGGCGCTCGAAGGCGCGGACGCCTCCGCGCACACGCGCTCGGCGCCGATCGAGAAGATGCTCGACGACGCGATGATCGTGTACGCGATGAACGGCGAGGCGCTGCGGCCGGAGAACGGCTACCCGGTGCGCGCGCTGCTGCCGGGCTGGGAAGGCAACATCAGCGTGAAGTGGCTGCGCCGCATCAAGCTCGGCGAGCAGCCGTGGCACTTCCGCAGCGAGACCGCGCGCTACACCGACCCGATGCCGGGCGGCAAGTGGCGCCAGTTCAGCATGGTGATGGAGACGAAGTCGGTGATCACCAATCCCTCCGGCGGCATGAAGCTCAAGGGCCCCGGCTTCTACGAGATCACCGGGCTTGCCTGGTCGGGCTCGGGCAAGATCCGCGCGGTCGACGTGTCGACCGACGGCGGCAAGACCTGGCGCGAGGCGAAGCTCGAGGAGCCGGTCATGGACAAGTGCCTGACGCGCTTCAAGGCGGCGTGGAACTGGGACGGCCAGCCCGCCACGCTGATGAGCCGCGCGGTGGACTCGAACGGCTACGTGCAGCCGACCGTGCAGGACATCCAGAAGACGCGCGCGATCGTGGGCTTCGTGCAGCACCACAACGCGATCCAGCCGTGGTCGGTCAACGCCATCGGGGAGGTGCGCAATGTCATCGGCCAAGCCTAAGTTTTTGGCGTTGATCGGTTCGGCGGCCCTGCTGGCCGCGTGTGCCGGCACGGGTGGCGGTGGAAGCGGCATGCAGGCCAAGACCTCGGCCGGGATTCCGATGGGCTCGTCCGGCCCGCACGCGGTGCAGCCGCTGCCCGACAAGCCGCGCTTCGGCAAGCCGGTCGCCGAGAGCGACATCGCGGCGTGGAACATCGACATCCGCACGCCCGACGGCGCCGGCCTGCCGCCCGGCCGCGGCTCGGTGGCGCAGGGCCGCGAGATCTACGCGCAGAAATGCGCCGCGTGCCACGGGCCGGACGGCAAGGGCGGGGCCGCCTTCCAGTACCCCGGAGCGCTGTTCGGCGGCATGGGCAGCATGACGAAGGCGCCGCGCATCCTCACGCCGGGCAGCATGTACCCGTACGCGCCGATCCTGTTCGACTACACGCGGCGCGCGATGCCGATGGACAAGCCGCAGACCCTGAGCAACGACGAGGTCTACGCGCTGACCGCCTACGTGCTGAACCTGAACGGCCTGGTGCCCGCCGACGCGGTGATGGACGCGCAAAGCCTGCCGAAGGTGCAGATGCCGAACCGCGATGGATTCATCATCGACGACCGGCCCGATACGCAGGCCGCGCGCTGCATGTCGAACTGCAAGTAGGCTGGCGCGGCACACGGCCGGGTGCGTCCCGGCCGTTTCGCGTCACGGGCAACACGGATTTTTGCTGAAGGAGAAACGCATGGCCAAAACTGCCGCCGACTGGAGCGCGCCGCCGAAGCTGCCGACCACGCACTACGTCGACTCGCGCATCTACACCGACCAGGAGATCTTCGCCGAGGAGCTGGAGAAGCTGTTCAAGCCCTCGTGGATCATCGCCTGCCACGAGTCGGAGATTCCCAACGCCTACGACTACCGCCTGTTCCAGCATCCGGCGGGCGTGCCGCTCATCATCGTGCGCGGCGACGACCAGAAGGTGCGCGCCTTCTACAACATCTGCCCGCACCGCGGCAACACCATCCTGTACGACCCGGCCGGCAACGCGAAGCGCATGACCTGCATCTTCCACCAGTGGTCGTTCGACGCGCGCGGCAACTGCATCGACATCTCGCGCGCCGAGCAGGGCTACCAGGACCGCTTCTGCAAGGAGGACGCGTCGCTGCGCGAGGTGAAGTGCGAGATGGGCTTCGGCGGCTTCGCCTGGGTGAACATCGACGACGCGAGCGGCTCGCTCAGGGACTACATCGGCCCGGCGATGGACATCCTCGCGCCCTACATGGTGGAGCCGATGGAGGTGTTCCACTTCAACCGCGCCGTCGTCGATACGAACTACAAGCTGTGGCACGACACCAACAGCGAGTTCTACCACGACTTCGTGCACTACTTTAACCGCATCACCGGCATGATGCAGCCCGGCTACTACGACCGGAAGTACACCGCGTTCCCGAACGGCCACGCCACGGTCGGCTCGATGAACATCCAGTACGACAAGTACGAGGGCTCGAAGGTGCGCGCGGTGGGCTGGCCGGGCCTCGCGCCGGGCGGCTGGTACATGGTGGATCTCTTTCCCGGCATGACCTACAACCTGCGCACCTCGGTGCTGCGCATCGACACCGCGATCCCGCTCGGCCCGAACAAGGTGGCGATCGAGTTCCGCGGCCTGGGCCTGAAGAGCGACACGCCCGAGCAGCGCGCGCAGCGCATCTTCGACCACAACACGATCTGGGGCCCGTTCGGGCGCAACCTGCACGAGGACCTGCTCGCGGTGCACGGCCAGGGCCGCGCGATGCGCGAGGGCACCGACAGCCGCTGGGTGATCCACGGCCGCGAGGAGAACAGCACCATCCACGACGAGGTGGGCATGCGCCACTTCTACGCCGAGTGGACCCGGCGCATGGGCCGGCCCGCGTTCGACCCCTACCGCGAGAACCGCCCGTCGGCGGCGCGCGTGGCGGCGTGAGCACCGCCATGGAACAGCGCCAGCAGATCGAGGAGCTGGTCTACCGCTCCTGCCTCGCGCTCGACGACCGCGACTTCAAGTCGTTCCTCGAGCTGTGCGACGCGGACTTCCGCTACAAGGTGACGGCCTGGAGCCCGGAGATCCGCAAGGAGATGACCTGGCTCGACCACGACCGCAAGGGCATGGAGACCCTGTTCGCGCAGCTGCCGCGCCACAACAGCGACCACTCGCCGCTCACGCGGCATGCCACGGTGTACACGGTGAAGATGAACGGCACGAGCGCCGAGGTGGTGTCGGCGCTGCAGGTGTTCCGCACTCAGCTGGACGGCGGCGCGACCGAGCTCTATTCCGTGGCGCGCCTCATCGACACGGTGAAGCTCGACGGCGGGACGCCCAGGCTCGCGCAGCGCGTGGTGAAGATGGACACGCGCCAGCTCGGCTTCGGCACCCACGTCCCGTTCTGATGCGCGTCCAGGTCAACGCTCGCAACCGCGCCTACCACTTCGACGCCGCGCCCGGCGAGAAGATCCTCTACGCCGGGCTGCGCGCGCAGGCCGGGCTGCCCTACGAGTGCGCCACCGGGACCTGCGGCACCTGCAAGGCCAAGCTGGTCGAGGGCAGGATCGCCGACGGCTGGCCGAGCGCGCCCGGGCGCAAGTACCTGAAGCCCGACGCGGGCGAGTTCCTGATGTGCCAGTGCTCGCCCGAGGGCGACGTGTCGATCGAGGTGGCGAGCTTCGTCTATCCGGTCGAGCCCGGCACCACGCGCGTCATGTCGCGCGCCGGCACGGTGAGCGAGGTGCGCGCGCTTACGCACGACGTCAGCGCGTTCGACGTGGAGCTCGACGCGCCGTGCGAGTTCGACGCCGGCCAGTTCATGGCGGTCGGCGCGCCCGGCGTGCAAGGCATGCGCGGCTACTCGATGGTGAACTACGGCGGCGCGGCGCGGCGCCTGTCGTTCGTGACCAAGAAGAAGTCCGGCGGCGGGTTCTCCGAGTGGCTGTTCTCGGGCGCGGCGCGCGGCGCGCGCCTCAACATGGTCGGCCCGCTCGGCAAGGCGACGTTCCAGCCCGCGATCGCGAAGAACATCCTGTGCATCGCCGGCGGCAGCGGCATCGCCGGCATGATGTCCATCCTGGCGCGCGCCAAGGCCGCGGACTATTTTTCCAAATACAAGGTCTACGTGTTCTTCGGCGTGCGCACGATGCGCGACGTGTTTTTCCTCGACGAGCTGGCCGCGTATCCGCAAGCCGACGTGACGATCGCGCTGTCGGAGGAAGACCCGCCGAACAACACCAGGCTGCGCTTCGAGCGCGGCCTGGTGCACGAGGTGGCGAAGCGCGCCATGGCCGGCAAGTACCAGAACGTGCGCGCCTACCTCGCCGGCCCGCCGCCCGCGGTCGACGCGGCGATCCGCGTGCTGCTGCTCGACGCGCGGCTCACCACCGACAACATCCGTTACGACAAATTCAGCTGATGCCCAAAGCCATGGTGTGCCGCGTCGCCGACGTGCCGGAGAACACCCTCAGAGAATGCGAGGCCGAGGGCGGGCTGAAGCTCGTGGTGGCCAATGCGGGCGGCGAGTTCGTCGCTTTCCAGGCCATGTGCCCGCACCAGGACGTGCCGCTGTGCGAGGGCCTGTTCGACGGCCAGACCCTCACCTGCCACATGCACCTGTGGCAATGGGACGTGAAGAGCGGCGCGCCGCAGGGCATCGCGGAAGCGCCGCTGCAGCGCTACCCGCTGGTGCGCGAGGGCGACGCGCTGTACCTGAGCGGCCAGCCGAGCGCGCTCGACGTGGGCGAGCTGTTCAGCGGGCTCGATAGCGCGCTCCTCGAGAAGCTGGTCGGCCTGGCGAAGCGCGAGACGCATGCGGCCGGCACGCGCCTGTACGGCAAGGGCGACCCGGCCGACGACTTCTACGTGCTCGACTCCGGGCGCGTGGAGTTCCAGATCGGCCGCGACCCGGCCGGCTTCATGCTGAAGAAGGGCGAGATCTTCGGCTGGGCGGCGCTGCTCGAGAGCCATCCGCAGCGCATCGCGAGCGCGCGCGTGATCGAAGACGCGGTGCTGCTGCGCATCAACGGAAAGCAGGCGCTCGCGCTGCTCGAGTCCGACCCGAAGTCGGGCTACGTGACGATGCGGCGCCTCGCCGGGCTGATCGCGCGCTTCTTCGTGGTGGCGGGAGCGAAATGATGGACAACACGGCCGCCACCGCCGCGACCACCCCGCTCCCCCTGACGAAGGGTTCGCTCGCGCGGGAATTCTGGTTTCAGCAGGCGCCGCTGATCGGCGGCGCGCTGCTCCTCGGCGTGCTCGCCGCCTACTGGCAGCACGGCTTCATCCCGGGCGCCGAGCGGGCGTTCCCGGTCGCCGAGGTGCGCGTACCGGTGTGGCACCTGATCTGGATGGGCGTGTGGACCGGCTACACCATGGCGGTGGTGGGCGAGGCGGCGGGCATCTTCGCGCTGCCCTACTCGATGTCGATCCTGCAGTTCGTCAACGCGAGCGTCACGCCCTCCACGCAGGTGCTGACCTTCCTCAACCCGTTCGGCGCGCTGCTCGGCTTCCGCCGCAGCGGGCAGTGGAACCTCAAGTTCGCCGCCGCGGTGTGCGCGGGTGGCGTGGCGGGCGGCCTGATCGGGCCGTTCCTGCGCTCCAGCCTGCTCGCCGCGGCCGACGTGTTCCACTTCGCGGTCGGCATCGCGCTCGCGATCGCCGGCATCCACCTGTGCTACGCCGCGTTCCACGGCACCGCGCGCCGCCCGCCGGCCGACCCTTACCGCCAGAAGGTGACGATCGGCGCGCGCGTGCACGGCCTGCGCATCCGCGTTTCGTTCGGCGAGCAGAACTGGGACCTCAACATGGTGGCGCTGTTCGGCGTGGGCGCCGGGGTCGGCATGTTCGCCTCCGCGCTCGGCGTGGGCGGCGGCTTCCTGCTGGTGCCGATCTTCGCCTCGCTCTACGCGCTGCCGATGTACGTGCTGGTGGCGGCGACCATTCCTTACGTGATCGTGCTGTCGGCGGTGGGCCTGCTCACCTACAACTTCATCCTGCCGGCGTTCGGCGCGGCGCCGATCGCGCCGGAATGGGCGTGGGGCTTCTTCGCCGCGGCGGGCGGCATCTTCGGCTCGTGGGCGGCCTCCAAGACGCAGATGTACGTGCCGGAGCATTTCCTGAAGCTGATGCTGGGCGGCGTGACCGGGGTCGTCGGCGCGCTGTACGTGGTGGATTTCTTTCACCCGCTGCCATTCCGTTTATGAATCTCTGGTGGAAAGTCGTGCCGTACCTGCCGTTCATCGTGCTGTTCATGGCGGTGCTGGTGGCCGTGTATCACGTGAAGTTCTATTGGTGAATCGATCGTCAACGGAGGAGGTGGAGTCATGAGGAAGGCACTGAAGAGGTACGCGGCCGCGGCGCTGGTGGGCGCGGCGCTCGCCGTGCCGGCGGCGTTTGCGAAGGACTACGGCAAGCCCGGTACGCCGATCAAGCTGACGATCGGCTACCAGCCCTACTACACGCAGGCCTGGTCCGCGGTGATCCAGAAGGAGATGGAGCTGTGGAAGAAGTACCTGCCGGCCGGCTCGACGGTGGAGTGGGAGATCGGCCTGCAGGGCGCGATCGTCGGCAACGCGATGCTGGCCGACAAGAACGACATCGGCTACATGGGCGACATGCCGACCATCGTCGCGATCAGCAAGCAGAACATCCGCGAGCTGCGCATGGTGGCGGTGCTCGGACTGGCCAACGACCAGTGCAGCGTGTTCCTGTCGCGCAACGAGGCGCCCGACTTTAAGAGCCCGGAAGAGGCGGTGAAGTGGTGGGGCGGCAAGCGCGTGGCGGTGGCGAAGGGCAGCTGCACGGACCGCAGCGGCCAGGAGACGATGCGCAAGTACGGCATCAAGCCCGAGCAGTACCTGAACCAGAACATCGAGGTGCAGACTTCCAACTTCAAGGCCGGGCGCCTGGACGGCTCGATCATGTGGGAGCCGACCGCCTCGAAGATCATCATGGAGGGCATCGCCAAGCGCATCGGCGACACCAAGATGATCGGCAAGCTGGACGGCGGCTTCCTCGCCATGCAGCACGAGCTGATCAAGCAGCGCCCCGACGTGGTGAAGGGCTGGCTGGAGGCCGAGCTGGACGCCAACCTGTTCTGGGCCAAGCCCGAGAACTACATGAAGGTGGTGGAGATGGCGCACAAGAACACCCAGGGCTTCAGCAAGGAAGTGCTCTGGATGTCGATGGCCGGCAAGTATCCGAAGAGCATGGGCGGCGGCGACGTGCGCAACATCATGTACTACGGCATCAACGACGACGTGCGCAACATGATGAAGGACGCGGTCGCGTTCCTGCACGAGATCAAGGTGCTGCCGATGGCGGAGCTGCCGAAGGAGCTGGTCGACTCGAGCTGGACCGACGAGATCCTCAAGCGGCGCGGCCTCAAGGTGCCGCTCGCCAGGATCGAGGCGCAGGACCCGTCCAAGTACCCGGGCGGCAAGATCAACCTGCCGGCCAGCTGGCGCAAGGACTGACGGCGCATGGCGAACACCAGGCAGTCGTCGTCGGCGGGGGAGATCGGTGCGTGGGACATGTTCATGTACCGGCTCTCCAGGTGGATCAAGAGCCCGACG
The DNA here is from genome assembly GCA_036379875.1 of Burkholderiales bacterium. Classification (GTDB taxonomy): domain Bacteria; phylum Pseudomonadota; class Gammaproteobacteria; order Burkholderiales; family SG8-39; genus SCGC-AG-212-J23. The sequence goes on from DASVFV010000122.1 coordinate 11,864, forward strand.
CCTTACCTGATGCTGGTCGGGTTCGCGCTGTTCTTCGGCGCCTGGTTCCTGCTCTCGGAGGTGTTCAAGGTCTGGCGCTTCGCGAGCCTGCCCGGCCCGCGCCAGGTGCTGATCGAGTGGTTCAATCCGAACCCGGTGTACGGCATGTCGCTGTACACGCCGGACTTCTACGTGCACATCTGGTCGAGCATGCGGCGCGTGCTGTATGCGTTCCTCATCTCGACCGCCCTCGGGGTGCCGTTCGGCCTGTTCCTCGGCTGGTCGAGGGTGTTCCGGGAATACACCTTCCCGGTGTTCGAGATGCTGCGACCGATCCCGGTGCTCGCCTGGGTGCCGCTCGCCATCGTGATGTTCAAGGGCGACGAGACCCCGGTGATCTTCCTCACCACGCTCGCCTCCTTCTACGCCACCGCGCTCAACACCATGCTCGGCGTGCAGTCGATCGACGAGGCCTACCCGCGCGCGGCGGCCTGCCTGGGCGCGAGCAAGTGGCAGATCTTCCGCCACATCGTGGTGCCCGGAGCGCTGCCGTTCATCTTCACCGGGCTGCAGATCTCGGTCGGCGTCGCCTGGTTCTCGCTGGTCGCGGCGGAGATGGTGTCGGGCGAGTACGGCCTGGGCTACCTGATCCTCGCCTCGTACGTGAACGTGCAGTACGTAGTGATCATCATCGGCATGATCTCGGTCGGCATCGTCGGTTACGCGTCGAGCGCGCTGGTGCGCCTGGCGGGTGATTACATGATGCAGTGGCGCGTGCGCGAGCTGGCCTTGGGAGGCGGGCGATGAACGCCCGGAATCAAAGCGCCACCAAGGGCGCGATCCGCATCGAGCACGTGGACAAGGTGTACCACGCGCGCGAGGGCGAGGTGCAGGCGGTGGCCGACTGCTCGCTCGACATCCGCCCGGGCGAGATCTGCATGATCGTCGGGCCCTCGGGCTGCGGCAAGACGACGCTGCTGAACGCGATCGCCGGCTTCCACGACATCACCGGCGGCGCGATCTACCTCGACGGCGAGATGCTGTGCGGCCCGGACCGGCCCAAGGCCGATCCGGGGCCCGACCGCGTGGTGGTGTTCCAGAACGGGGCGCTGTTCCCGTGGAAGACCAACCTCGAGAACGTGGCGTTCGGCCCGGTGGTGCAGGGCAAGATGGGCCAGAAGGAAGCCGCCGAAAAGGCGCGCGGCATGATGGCCGATGCCGGCCTGGCCGGCGTCGAGCACAACTACCCCGGCGAGGTGTCCTCGGGCATGCGCCGGCGCGTGGAGATCGTGCGCGCGCTGATGAACGACCCGAAGGTGCTGCTGCTCGACGAGCCGTTCCGCGCGCTCGATTCGCTCACCAAGAGCGTGATGCACGAGGCGCTGCTCGAGATCTACTACAAGAACAAGGTGACGATCTTCTTCATCACCCACGACCTGGAGGAAGCGATTTTCCTCGGCCATCGGGTGGCGATCATGACCACGCGGCCGTGCCGGCCGAAGAAAATCCTCGAGGTCGACATCCCGCATCCGCGCAACTACAGCGTCCTCACCAGCCCGCGCTTCCGCGAGCTGATGGAGGAGACGGTGAGCGCGGTGCACGAGGAGGCGGTGAAGGCGTTCGAAGCCGGCGAAAAGGAGATGTAAAGATGCATTACGCGAGGGGACGTCAGGAATGAGCGCAGTCGCAAGCGCCGCAGTGCGCCCGCCCGTCAAGAAGCCGGGCAAGTCGTTGTTCTCCAACCCGCTGGTGCGCGCCGTGATCTCGATCGCGGTGTTCATCGGCTTCTGGGAGATCGCCTCGCGCCTCAACTGGCCGTGGGTCGGCCAGGCGCCGGCGCCGACCAAGGTGCTGGACGCGTGGATCCCGCTGCTCACCGACCAGGGCTACTGGTACAGCTGGTACCAGAGCTCGCGCCGCGTGCTGTCCGGCTTCATCGCGGCGATGATCATCGGCATCCCGATCGGCCTCGCCATGGCGACCAGCCGGGTGTTCAACGACGTCACCTTCCCGGTGTTCGAGATCCTGCGCCCGGTGCCGCCGCTCGCCTGGGTGCCGGCGGCGATCATCTTCTGGCCGACCCAGGAGCTGTCGATCGGCTTCGTGATCTTCCTCGGCGCGATCTACACCATCATGCTGAACGTGATCGGCGGCGCGCGCTCGATCGACATGCGCTTCTTCCAGGCCGCGCGCTCGATGGGCTCGAGCAACTGGGACATCTTCCGCCGCATCGTGCTGCCGGGGGTGCTGCCCTCGATCGTGGTCGGCATGGAGGTCGGCATCGGCATCACCTGGAACGTGGTGGTGGCGGCCGAGATGATCTCGGGCGGCGGCGGCGCGATCCAGTCGAGCGCCGGCGGCGGCCTGGGGTTCTTCATCTGGAACTCGTACATCGGCGGCTCCTACCCGCTGATCGTGGTCGGCATGATCTCGATCGGCATCGCCGGCTACATCTCGAGCGCCATCATCCGGCGCCTCGGCATCCTGGTCACGCCCTGGCTGAGGCTGCGATGAGCGCGGTTCCGAGCGCGACGGGCTCGCTGCGCGCGAGCATCAAGGCCGGCGAGATCGAGGTCGCGCAGGTCTCGAAGAGCTACGGCGACGCCGCCTTCCGCACCGAGGTGGTGCGCGACTGCTCGTTCAAGATCGAGCGCAGCAAGCTCACCGTGATGATCGGGCCCTCGGGCTGCGGCAAGAGCACGCTGATCCGCCTGCTCGCCGGCTTCGAGACCCCCGACAGCGGCAGCATCACCATCAACGGGCAGCCGGTGAGCGGCCCGGGGCGCGATCGCCTGGTGCTGTTCCAGGAGTCGGCGCTGTTTCCGTGGATGAACACCTGGGACAACGTGATGTACGGGCCGCGCGCGCGCGGCGAGGCCACCCGGGAAACGCGCGACATGGCGGAATTCCTGCTCAACAAGGTGGGCCTGGCGCAGTTCCGCAGGAAATACCCGGCGCAGCTCTCCGGCGGCATGCAGCGCCGCGCCGAGCTGGCGCGCGCGATGATCAACAACCCGGCGGTGATGATCCTCGACGAGCCGTTCCGCGGCCTCGACGCGATGACCAAGGAGCTGATGTGGGAGTACTACTCCAAGCTCTTCGAGGAGACCCGCCGCACCAACTTCTTCGTCACCACCGATATCGACGAGGCGATCTTTCTCGCCGACCGCCTGCTCATCATGTCCAACATCCCGACGCAGGTGCGCGCGGTGCTGGAGATCGACGTGCCGCGCCCGCGCACCCAGCTCGACCTGGTGGAGAACGACCGCGCCAACGAGATCAAGATGCAGGCGCTCTCCATCCTGCACGAGGAAGCGATGAAGTCGTTCTCGCGCGGCAGCAAGGCGGCCGCCGACTTCGTCGAGGCCTACTCGAAGCGCGTCAGCAAGCAGTAGTGGATTTGCTCCTCACGCGCGAGGCGGTGATCACGCTCGCCGTGCTGGGCGCGATCTTCTCCACCGCGGCGAGCGTGCTGCAGGTGCGCGGCACCATCGGCGCGGCGCGGGCTCGCCAGCTGAACGTCGCCGGCTACGCCTTCATGGGCATCAGCATGCTGCTGTTCATCGTGGTCGGCTACCGTGGAGGCGGATAGCGCCACGCTGCTGCTGTGGCTGGCGCTGGGCGTCGCCGCGTTCGGCGCCGGCGTGGTCGACGCGGTGATCGGCGGCGGCGGCATGGTGCAGCTGCCCGCGCTCTTCGCCTTCATGCCCAACGTGGCGCCGCCGCCGCTGCTCGGCACCAACAAGCTGGCCTCGGCGATCGGCACCACCGGCGCGGCAATCCAGTACGCGCGCTCCATGCGCACGCCATGGCGCGTGGTGGCGCCTTGCATGCTGGTCGCCTTCGTTGCCGCGCTCGCTGGCGCCTACGCCGTGACGCTGATTCCGGCCGAGCCCCTGAAGAAAGCCCTGCCGTTCATCCTCGCCGCGCTGCTGCTCTACACCTGGGCGAGCGGCGCGGGCAAGGAAACGCTGGAGACGAGGGAGAAGCCCATGGCGCTGGCCTCGTCGGGGAGCGGCGTGATCGGCTTCTACGACGGCTTCCTCGGCGTGGGCACCGGCGCCTTCTACAAGCTGCTCTTCGTGCGCGGCCTCGGCTTCAGCTTCCTGCG
>DASVFV010000123.1:0-2260 GCA_036379875.1 Burkholderiales bacterium
TCGCTCGGCCCGATCATGGGCGTGGGCGGGCTCGCGGTGATCATCCCGCCCTCGGCGCTCACCGTGCTGCTCGCCACGCTCGGCCAGACCGACGTCGGCGCGCTGCTCATCGCCGGCGTGATCCCGGGCTTCATCCTCGCCGCGATGTACGGCGTGCTGATCTGGGGCTGGACGGTCGTCGATCCGGACGCTGCGCCGATGCACGCGGCGCCGGACGTCACGCTGCGCGAGAAGGTGCGGCTCTTTTTCGTCGACGTGGTGCCGATGATCGTGATCATCGTGTTCTCCGTGCTCGTCATGATCACGGGCTGGTCGACGCCCACCGAGGCGGCCGCGCTGGGCGCGGTCTCCGTGATCGTCCTTGCAGCCTGTTACGGGGACTTGACTCTAAAAGCATTAATTCAATCGCTGGACGGCGCGCTGCGCGTGACGGTGATGGCGTTCCTCGTCATCCTCGGCTCCGCCACCTTCGCGCAGGTGCTCGCGTTCACCGGCGCCTCGAGCGGCCTGATGAACTGGGCGATCAGCTTCGACTTCGCGCCGCTCGGCATGCTGCTGGTGATGATCGGCGTGATCGTGTTCCTCGGCAGCTTCATGGACCCGCTGTCCAAGATGCTGCTCACCGCGCCGATCTTCTTCCCGCTCGCCAAGACGCTCGGCTTCGATCTCACCTGGTTCGGCTTGATCATGCTGCTCGCGCTCGAGATCGGCTACACCACGCCGCCCTTCGGGCTGCTGCTCTTCGTAATGAAGGGCGTCGCGCCGCCCGGCACCACGATGAAGGACATCTACCTCGCCGGCATGCCCTTCATCGCCTGCGTGATGCTGCTCATCGCAATGATCATCTTCTATCCGCCGCTCGCCACTTGGCTCCCGCAGGTGAGTCGCTAGAATCGATCCATGACAAGCAACGTTGGAATGAGGCCCGGCACCGAGCTTGCCGGAAAGGTCGCGCTGGTGACCGGCGCGGCGCGGAACATCGGCCGCTCGATCGCGCGCTCGCTCGCCGCGGGCGGCGCGTCGGTGATGGTGAACGCGCGTACTTCGCGCGCCGAGGCGGAGAAGACGGTCGAGATGATCGGCTCGAACGCCGCGCTGCACATCGCCGACGTGACGAAGCCCGAAGAAGTGAAGGCGCTGGTCGAGGCGACGGTGAAGCGCTTCGGCCGGCTCGACTTCCTGGTGAACAACGCCGCAGTTCGTTTCGAAACTCCATTTGCGGAAATCAAGTACGAGGAATGGCGCAAGGTGCTCTCTATCGTCCTGGACGGCGCGTTCCTGTGCGCGCAGGCGGCACTGCCGCACCTGATCAAGGCGGGCGGCGGGACCATCGTGAACATAGGCGGGCAGACCGGCCACAAGGGCGCCTCGGAGCGCGCGCACGTCATCACCGCCAAGGCGGGCCTCGCCGGCATGACCAAGGCGCTGGCGCTCGACCTCGCGCCGCACCAGATCACCGTCAACTGCGTCGTGCCCGGCACGATCGAGAGCCAGCGCGGCCTGCCGGGCGTGCCCGACCGCCCGGCGCACCGGCGCGCGCCGCCGCCGATCGGGCGGCGCGGCGAGCCGGAGGAGATCGCGGCCATGGTGCGCATGCTGTGCGGCCCGGACGCGCGCTACATCACCGGGCAGGCGATCCACGTCAACGGCGGCGGTTATCTTCCATGATCTCCGACGTCATGGAGCGTTTGAGTCGCTATATCGCGCAAGCCGGGACAAGAAAGCTGCCGCCGGCAGTGCTGGAGCGGACCAAGCACCACGTGCTCGACACCATCGCGGCGATGCTGTCGGGCTCGCGCCTCCTGCCCGGCAGGAAGGCCATCGCGTACGTGAAGACGCTGGGCGGCACGAAGGAGGCGTGCGTGGTGGGCAGCCGCTTCGTCACCACCGCGATCAACGCCGCGCTCGCGAACGGCATGTCGGCGCATGCCGACGAGACCGACGATTCGCACGCGCCTTCGGTCATGCATCCGGGCTGCGGCATCGTCTCGGCCGCGCTTGCCATGGCGGAGAGGGAAGCGAGGGGCGGCGAAGCACTGCTGCGCGCGGTGGCGCTCGGCTACGACGTGGCGACGCGCCTCACCATGTCGCTCAACGCCTTCAAGTTCCGCGAGGATGGCCTGTCGACGCACAGCTATGGCCCGACCTTTGGCGCCGCGGCGGCGGCAGGCCTGCTGGCAAAAGTGAACGAGAAGCAAGCACGGCATCTGCTTTCGTACGCGGCGCAGCAGGCGTCCGGCATCTCGTGCTGGATGCGCGA
>DASVFV010000124.1:0-2629 GCA_036379875.1 Burkholderiales bacterium
CGTCCGTGCCGCGGCGCTGGTCGCCTTCCACCGTGCGCGCCACGAACTTGAAGTTGCGATCGAAGATGCCGGCCAGGCCGCCGCGCCCCTGGCGCGCGAGCAGCCCGTCGAACCAGCGCATGTTGAGGCTCGCGGCGAGCACGTGCGTCACCTCGCCGCCGCGCATCACCGGCACGCCGACCGCGGCGGTCTTTGCGCCGGTGTACGCGCTGACATAGATGTCGGTGATGACGACGCGGCCGGCTTCCAGCACCGGCCGCCAGACCTCGAGCAGCTGCATGTACGAAACATCCGCGCCGAGCGGCTCATTGGCGCGGAACACGCCGCTGCCGTCGGCGCGGAACGCCACGATGTTGTCCCAGTCGGGATTGGCGTCGAGCGCGGCGCGCGCCTGCTGGTAGACCACTTCGTCGCTGGCCGGATGGCTGGCCCACAGGCGCGCGAAAATCGCCAGGCGCTGCGCCGTGCTGTCCAGCGCGTTGTCCACCGCCGCGGCGAGCAGGCGCACCGACTCGATCTGCGCGCGCTCGCGCTGCTCCTCCTGCGCCTGCCAGTGGAAATAGAGCAGCGCCGCGGCGAACAGGCCGAGCGGCAGCATGCAAGCGAGGAGCACCTGGAAAAGGTGCGTGCGGATGCTGCGCGGGGGCATTTTCTTGCCCCGCAGTCTAGGGGCGGGCGCGCTGCCGAACTATCGGGAAGCTCCCGACACGCTCCAGCCGCGCGCGCGCATCACGGCCTCGCGCCAGCGCGCCATTCTTTCCTCTCGTTCCGCAGCCTCCATGCGCGGCTCGAAGCGGCGCTCGGCCTTCCAGTGCGAGGCCAGCTCCTCGCGCGACTTCCACAGGTCGACGGTGAGACCGGCGAGGTAGGCCGCGCCGAGCGCGGTGGTCTCGAGCACGCTGGGCCGCACCACCGGCACGCCGAGCAGGTCGGCCTGGAACTGCATCAGCAGGTCGTTCGCCGCAGCACCGCCATCGACTCGAAGTTCAGATAGATTCTGATCGGAATCTTTTTGCATCGCCTCCAGGAGCTCCGCACTCTGGAACGCGATCGACTCGAGCGCCGCGCGCGCGACGTGCGCCTTGGTCGTGCCGCGCGTGATGCCGACCAGCGCGCCGCGCGCCTCGGGATCCCAGTAGGGTGCCCCCAGGCCGGTGAAGGCCGGCACCAGGTAGACGTCGCCGCTGTCGAGAACGCTCGCGGCCAGTCGCTCGACCTCGGCGGAGCTCTGGAAAAATTCCAGGCCATCGCGCAGCCACTGCACCACCGCGCCGCCGATGAACACGCTGCCCTCGAGCGCGTATTCGTTGCCGCGCGTCTGCGCGCACGAGGTGGACACCAGGCCGCTTTTCGACTCCACCACCTTGTCGCCGGTATGGAGCAGCATGAAGCAGCCGGTGCCGTAGGTGTTCTTCGCCATGCCGGCGCGGTGGCAGGCCTGGCCGAACATGGCGGCCTGCTGGTCGCCCGCCATGCCGCCGATCACGAGCGGCTCGCCGAGCACGCCCTTGGGCAGCATGCCGAACGCGTGCGCCGACGGATGCACGTCGGGCAGGATGGGGCGCGGGATGTCGAGCAGCCGCAGCAGCTCCTCGTCCCAGTCGTTCATGTGGATGTTGTAGAGCAGGGTGCGCGAGGCGTTCGACACGTCGGTGACGTGCGTGCGGTTGCCGGTCAGGTGCCACGCGAGCCAGGTGTCCACGGTGCCGAAGGCGAGCTCGCCGAGCTCGGCGCGCCGGCGCGCGCCGGGCACGTGGTCGAGCAGCCAGGCGATCTTGGTGCCGCTGAAGTACGGATCGATCACCAGGCCGGTGCGCTCGCGCACCAGGCTTTCGGCGCCGAGCGCCTTCAGCTCCGCGCAGAGCGGCGCGGTACGCCGGTCCTGCCAGACGATCGCGTTGTGGATCGGCTCGCCGGTCTGGCGGTCCCAGACGATGGTGGTCTCGCGCTGGTTGGTGATTCCCACCGCCATCACGTCGTGCAGGGGAATCTGCCGCACCGCCTCGCGCGCCACGGCGCGCTGGGTCTCGAAGATCTCCCTCGGCTCGTGCTCGACCCAGCCGGGCTGCGGAAAGATCTGGCGGAACTCGCGCTGCGCGAGCGAGACCGCGCGCCCTTCCTGGTCGAACACGATGGCGCGCGAGCTGGTGGTGCCCTGGTCGAGCGCGAGGACGTACTTCACCGGGTCGCTAGTGCTTCGTCGCGCCGAGGCGCTCGTAGAGCGAGGTGATGTGCTCCATGCGCTGCAGGATCTCCTCGGCGCTCGCCAGCACCTGGTCGCGCGCGCCGCCCCTGGCGCGCATCAGCTCGAGCAGCACGCGCCAGGCCACCGTCACGATCGCGAGCGCCTCGCGCAGCTCGCCGGTGTTGCACGGCGCGGACCTGAGCTCGGAAAGCGCGCGGCCGAATTCCACGCAGGCGAAGGCCATCTCCTCGCGCACCGCGCCGTCGCCATAGGCTTCGGCGATCAGCAGCTGGTCCTTGGCGATGCGCTGGCACAGCATGCGCTCGCGCCCGGCGAGATCGACGAAGCGCCCGACGCCGCTCGCGTCGCGCGCGAGCGCGGCGGCGGCGCGCTCGGCGGTGTGCAGCAGGCGCGCGCCCGCGCTGCGCACCTCGGGCACGCGCG
>DASVFV010000125.1:0-10741 GCA_036379875.1 Burkholderiales bacterium
GCGCGACGTGCCGTGGGTGGCGTTCGAGGATCGGGTGCGGGTGGAGAAGCTCGGCAACAACTGCTGGCGCGTGCGCGTGCGCTACGGCTTCATGAACCGGCTCGACGTGCTGCGCGCGCTCGAGCTGTGCGGCGCGCTCGGGCTGGAATTCGACCTGATGCAGACCTCGTTCTTCCTCTCGCGCGAGAAGATCGTGCCGGCAGCGCGCGGCACCGGCACCATGGCGCGCTGGCGCGAGCACATGTTCTCCGCGATGGCGCGCAACGCCGGCAACATCACCGACTACTTCAACATCCCGACCAACTGCGTGGTCGAGCTCGGCACGCGCGTCGAAATCTAATAAATGGGGACGGACCCCATTTTTCTCATTTGAGATTCAAGTGCGTTTGCGAAAAATAGGGTCCGTCCCCATTTATTTGCGAGATCTGAATTCGGCCCACAGGCCGACCACGGCGACGACGAACGGCAGGATGAGGAGGAACAGGAACGAGCGGTCGAGCGAGGCGAGCCAGTCCCACCACACGCCGGGGTGGAAGAACTCGCCCACCGGGCCGCGCACGCCGCGGAAGCACAGCACCGCGACGAGCGTGGGCGGCAGCGCGGCGGCGAACAGGCCCAGCGCGTTGATCGACTGCTCGTCGAAGCGCTCCTTGAGGATGGCGAAGCCGGCCGGGTTGGGCGCGTTGGCGATCACGGTGAGGCCGCCGCCGGTCACCGCGCCCGCCACCAGGGCGTACTTGTAGTCCTCCGATACGCCCTCGACCAGCGAGCCGAGGTAGGTGAGCGCGGCGTTGTCGGTGATCGCGGTGAGCGCGGCGGCGCCGTAATACAGGCTGGTTTCGTCCAGGCGCGAGAGCAGGTCCTGCAGCCACCAGCGCTGCTGCCCGCCCAGCACCACCAGCCCGGCGAGGAAGAAGGCCACCATCAGCCCTTCGCGCAGCAGCAGCCGGTCGTGGTGGCGCCGGTACGCCTCCGCGAGGCCGAGGAACAGCAGGAACAGGCCCATGAACGCCTCGGGGTGGTGGTTGGTGAACACCACGGCGGCGAGGATCAGCACGTTGAGCAGCACGAGCGGCGCCGGCACGCGAGGCTCGCCGCGCGCGCTCGGGGCATGCGCGCGCGCGGCGAGCTCGCGGCGGAAAAGCAGCGTCACGGCGAGCGCGTTGATGAGCACCGCGACCGCCGCCTTGGCGCCGAACACCGACAGCATGAACGGGGTGTCCCAGCCCCATTTCGCCGCCACCATCAGCACCGGCGGCGCGGCGAAGTGGGTGAGCGTGCCGCCCACCGACACGTTGACGAACAGCACGCCGAGCGTGGCGTACTTCAGGCGGTTCGACACGCCGGCGCGGAACACGGTGTCGCGCAGCATCAGGGCGGCGAGCGTCATCGCGGCCGGCTCGGTGATGAGCGAGCCGAGCAGCGGCACGAGCGACAGGCCGACGAAGTAGTAGGCCGTGCCGGCCGGCGCGGGCAGCGCGCGCGCCAGCATGCGCGAGCCGTCGCGCGCGAGCTGCATGACCGGGCGGCTCGCCGCGATCACCATGATCACGAACACGAACATCGGCTCGGTGAACTGCAGGCCGTCGAGGTACTCGGAGGAGTGGCCCCAGCCGTAGGCGATCGCGATGAACAGCACCAGCACGATGGCCCAGAAGCCGAACACCGCTTCCACCTCGCCGAGCAGGTGCCAGATCCCGGCGTGCGCGGTGCGCGTATGGGCGAGGTGCTCGAAATAGCGCGTCGAGAAGGTGTGCACGACGGCGAGCGCGAACAGCGCCGCGGCGGTGATTTCCAGGAGTCCCATGGCGGCAATGTAGGCGGCCGCGCGCGCCGGCGGCAGTCGGAGGAAATCGTATGGGAAACTACGTACATGAGGCTGCTGCGCTACCTGCGCGATGCGGCGGTGTTCGCGCCGTGCTATCTGCTGCTCGACTGGGTGAGCTACATCCACCCGCTCGGGCCGTTCAACATCACGCCCTGGAACCCCCAGCCCGCGCTGGCGATCGCCTGGATGCTGCTCGGCGGCCTGGTGCACGCGCCGGCGGTGTTCGCCACCATCCTGCTCGCCGACCTCCTGATCCGCAGCGTGCCGGTCGGCGTCTCGCTGCTCACCGCGCTGACGCTCGCCGCCGGCTACGCCGGCATCGCGTACGTGCTGCGCGCGCTGCTGCGCCCGCGGCCCGGCCTGCACACCCTGCGCCAGCTCACGGTGTTCATCGCCGCGGTGGTGCCCGGAAGCGCCATGGTCGCGGCCGCGTTCGTCGGCGTGCTCTATGCCACCGGCTCGCTCGGCGACACGGCGCTGTTCGCGGCCTGGCTGCGCTTCTGGGTCGGCGACGGCGTGGGCGTGCTGGTGACGGCGCCGCTCCTGCTCGTGGCGGCCGACCCGGCCGGCCGCAGCGCGCTCGCCGCGCTCGCGCGGCGCTGGGAGACGTACGTGCAGGTGGCGCTGCTCGGCGTCACGCTCTGGCTGATCTTCGCCGGGCTGGGCGGCGACCCGTCGCACCATTTCTTCCTCGTCTTCCCGCCGCTCATCTGGACCGCGATCCGCCACGGCCTGGGCGGCGGGGTGCTCGCCGTGGCGCTGGTGCAGATCGGCGTGGTGCTCGGCATCCACCACCACCCGGTGCAGAGCCTGCCGGTGATCGAGCTGCAGGCGCTGGTGGCGGCGCTGACCCTGACCGCGCTCTACCTGGGCGTGATGACCGACGAGCGCGAGCGCGCCAACCAGGGATTGAAGCAGTCGCTGCGCCTCGCCACCGCGGGCGAGATGGCCGGCGCGATCGCGCACGAGGTGAACCAGCCGCTCACGGCGCTCACCAACTACGCGCGCTCGGGCCAGATGCTCGCCGCCGCCGGCCGCAGCGCCGAGCTCGGGCCGATCCTCGCGAAGATGCTCGCCGAGGCGCAGCGCGCCTCCGAGGTGGTGCGGCGCCTGCGCGACCTGTTCCGCGAAGGGCGCACGCGCCTGGAGCAGGTGCCGATCGGCCGGCTGCTGGAGAGCGTGCGCACCGAAGACCTGGCGCTGCAGGTCGAGCCCGGCCTGCCCGACCTGCTGGTCGACCGGCTGCAGATCGAGCTCGTGCTGCGCAACCTGATCGCCAACGCGCACGAGGCGCTCGACGGGCGCGCCGCGGCGGCGATCGGGGTGCGCGCGCAGCGCCACGACGCGCAGCACGTGCGCATCGTGGTGACCGACAACGGGCCGGGCCTCGCGGCGGCGGACCGCGAGCGGGTGTTCGAGCCCTTCGTGTCCGGCAAGCCGAGCGGCATGGGCCTCGGCCTCGCGGTGAGCCGCGCGATCGCCGAGGCGCACGGCGGCACGCTCGACGCCGTGCCCGGGCCGCACGGCGAGTTCCGCCTCGTGCTGCCGGTGGAGGCGCATGGCTGAGCTCGCGGTCTACGTGGTGGACGACGACGCCTCGGTGCGCGATTCCCTCGCGCTGATGCTCGGCCTGGCCGGCTATGCGACGCGCCTGTTCGCCGACGCGGAGAGCTTCCTCGCCGCCTTCGACCCGGCCTGGTCGGGCTGCGTGGTGGCCGACCTGCGCCTGCCGGGCATGAGCGGCATCGAGCTGCAGGGGCGCGTGCGCGAGCGCGGCAGCGCGCTGCCGTTCGTGATCATCACCGCGCATGGCGACGTGCCGGCGGCGCGCGCCGCGTTCCTCGGCCACGCGGTCGACTTCGTCGAGAAGCCGTTCGACGACGCGCAGCTGCGCGGCGCCATCGACACCGCCTTCGCGCTCGAGACCCGGCGCCTGGACGAGGCCGAGCTGCGCCGCGCCGACGAGCAGAAGCTCGCGCGCCTCACCGCGCGCGAGCGCGAGGTGCTCGAGCACGCGGTGCAGGGCAAGCACGCCAAGGAGATCGGCGCCGCGCTCGGCATCAGCCCGCGCACGGTGGAAGTGCACAAGATGCGCATCATGGAGAAGCTCGGCGTGCGCAACGTCGCGGAACTGGTCAGGCTGCGCTTCCGCTAGGTATGATGTAGCTCGCCGAGGAGGGGCACATGGAGCAGTTCGACGTACGCGGGCAGCGCCTCGCGGCGCTCTGCCTGCTCGGCCTGGTGCTGTTCAGCTACCCGGTGCTGGCGGTGTTCAACGTGCCGGCCACCGTGGCGGGCATCCCGGTGCTGTACGCGTACTTCTTCGTCGCCTGGGGGGCGCTGATCGGGCTGATGGCGCTCGCCATCGAGGGCCGGCGGGAGTAGCGCGCGGTGCTCGAAACCCCGGTCGTCGTCGCCATCGCGTTCGCTTATCTCGGGCTGCTGTTCGCGGTGGCCTACTACGCCGACCAGCGCGCCGACGCCGGGCGCTCGGTGATCGCGAGCCCGTACATCTACAGCCTGTCGCTCGCGGTGTACGCCACGGCGTGGACCTTCTACGGCAGCGTGGGGCGCGCGGCCGACAACGGCGTGGGCTTCCTGCCGATCTACATCGGCCCGACGCTCATGATCGCGCTGTGGTGGGTGGTGATGCGCAAGATCCTGCGCATCAGCAAGCAGAACCGCATTACCTCGCTCGCCGACTTCATCGCCTCGCGCTACGGCAAGAGCGCGCTGCTCGGCGGCGTGGTGACGGTGATCGCGGTGATCGGCATCCTGCCCTACATCTCGCTGCAGCTGAAGGCGGTGTCGGCGAGCTTCACCACGGTGGCGGGCGCGCTGCCGCCGCTCGCGGATACCGCGCTCTGGGTGGCGCTGATCCTCGCCGCGTTCACCATCGCGTTCGGCACGCGCCACATCGACAACGCGGAGCACCACGAGGGCATGGTGGCGGCCATCGCCTTCGAGTCGCTGGTCAAGCTGCTCGCCTTCCTCGCGGTGGGCGCCTGGGTGACCTGGGGCCTGTACAGCGGCTTCGGCGACATCTTCGCGCGCGTCGCCGCCGAGCCCGAGCTCGCGCCGATGCTCGCGCCCTTCGGCGGGGTGGCCGGCGACTACTCGAGCTGGATCTGGCTCACCATCCTGTCGATGCTCGCCATCATGTTCCTGCCGCGCCAGTTCCAGGTCACGGTGATCGAGAACAAGGACGAGGGCCACTTGCGCAAGGCGATCTGGCTGTTCCCGCTCTACATGCTGGCGATCAACGTGTTCGTGCTGCCGATCGCGTTCGGCGGCCTGCTGCACTTCCCCGACGGCGCGGTGGATGCCGACTCGTTCGTGCTCACCCTGCCGATGTCGCAGAACCAGGAGCTGCTCGCGCTGGTGGTGTTCATCGGCGGGCTGTCGGCGGCCACCGGCATGGTGATCGTCGAGACCATCGCGCTCTCCACCATGGTGTGCAACGACCTGGTGATGCCGGTGCTGCTGCGCATGCGCGCGCTGCGCCTGAGCGAGCGCGCCGACCTCACCGGCCTGCTGCTCGGCATCCGGCGCGGCGCGATCGTGCTCATCCTCCTGCTCGGCTACCTGTACTTCAAGATCGCCGGCGAGGCCTACGCGCTGGTCTCGATCGGGCTGATCTCGTTCGCCGCGGTGGCGCAGTTCGCGCCCGCCGCGCTGGGCGGCATCTTCTGGAAGGGCGGCACGCGGCGCGGCGCGCTGGCAGGGCTGAGCGCGGGTTTCATCGTCTGGTGCTACACGCTGCTCCTGCCGGCGTTCGCGCGCTCCGAATGGCTGCCGATCGGTTTCCTCGAGCACGGCCCGTTCGGCATCGAGCTGCTCAAGCCGCTCGCGCTGTTCGGCGTGGCCGGCCTGGACCAGATCACGCACGCCATGATCTGGAGCATGGTGGCGAACATCGGCTGCTACGTCGGGCTGTCGCTCGCGCAGGCGCCGGGCGCGGAAGAGCGCCGCCAGGCCACGCTGTTCGTCGACGTGTTCCGCCATCCGGGCACGCCGCCGCGGCGCGGCACCGCCTCGGCGCCGGAGCTCTTCAACGTGCTGGCGCGCTTCGTCGGCCTGAAGGCGGCGAGCGACGCGTTCGGCGAGTTTTCCAGACAGAAAATTCCTGAAACGGAATTAATCCATCTGGTCGAAAAGCAGCTCGCCGGCGTGATCGGCGCCTCGTCGGCGCATATCATGCTCGCCTCGGTGGTGAAGGAGGAGGCGCTCACGCTCGATCAAGTGCGCACCGTGCTCGACGAGGCCTCGCAGATCGTGCTCTACAGCCACCGCCTGGAGCAGAAGTCGCAGGAGCTCGAGCGCGCCACCGAGGAGCTGCGCGCCGCCAACGCGCGCCTGCAGGAGCTCGACCGCATGAAGGACGAGTTCGTGTCGATCGTGTCGCACGAGCTGCGCACCCCGCTCACCTCGATCCGCAGCTTCACCGAGATCCTGCACGACAACCCGCAGCTGCCGGCCGCCGAGCGCGCGCGCTTCCTCGGCATCGTGATCAAGGAAACCGCGCGCCTGTCGCGCCTGATCGGCCAGGTGCTCGACGTGTCGCGCCTCGAGTCCGGGCGCGCGCAGTGGCACGAGTCGCTGATCGACCTGCGCCAGGTCATCGAGGACACCGCGGCGGCGACCGGCCAGCTGTTCCGCGAGCGCGACGCGCGCCTGCTGTGCAGCCTGCCGGCGCGCGTGCCGCGCGTGCGCGCCGACCGCGACCGCATCGTCCAGGTGCTGGTCAACCTGCTGTCCAACGCGGCGAAGTTCGTCGAGCCGGGGCGCGGGCGCGTGGAGATCGCGCTCGCCGAGGAGGCGGGCGCGCTGCGCATCGACGTGAGCGACAACGGGCCGGGCATCAGCGCGGAGCACCAGGAGCTGATCTTCGACAAGTTCCGCCAGGCCGGCGACCCGCCGAGCGGCAAGGCCGAGGGCAGCGGCCTCGGCCTCTACATCAGCCGGCGCATCATCGAGCACTGCGGCGGGCGGCTGTGGGTGGCGAGCCGCGCCGGCCACGGCGCCTGCTTTTCCTTCACCCTGCCGCTCGCCGAGGGCGCGGCCAAGGCGGCATGAACCAGGTGCCGACCGCCTACGTGGTGGACGACGAGGAGTCGATCCGCTCGCTCTGGGAGTGGCTGCTCGCCTCGAACGGCATCGCGGTGCGCACCTTCGGCTCGGCCGCCGCGTTCATCCAGAGTTATCGGAGCGGCGACGCGGGCTGCCTGGTGCTCGACGTGCGACTGCCCGGCATGAGCGGCCCGGAGCTGCAGGACTATCTGCGCCGCGAGGGCATCGGCATCCCGATCGTGTTCATGAGCGCGCACGGCGACGTGCGCACCGCGGTGAACGCCATGAAGGGCGGGGCGGTGGACTTCATCCAGAAGCCCTTCGACTACCGCGAGGCGCTCGCCATCGTGCGCCGCGCCTTCGAGCGCGACGTGCAGGAGCGCAGCCGCAAGGCGCGCCGCGCGCAGCTCGCCGAGCGGCTCGCCGCGCTCACCGAGCGCGAGCGCGGCGTCCTGCAGCGCATCGTGGAGGGCAAGGCGAACAAGGTGATCGCCGCCGAGCTCGACATCAGCGTGAAGACGGTGGAGGCGCACCGCGCCAAGGTGATGGAGAAGATGGCGGTGGACTCGGTGGCGGAGTTGGTGCAGCGCATCATAGGGTTTTCCCTAATGGAGGCTCCCAGGGGCTGACGGTGTAGCATCGGGGCGGCAGCAGCTAGCAAAACTACTAGGGGAGGCTCGAGTGCAGCTCACAGAAAAGCACCGCGAGTACTGGCGCAAGAACCTGGTGATCACGGCGATCCTGCTCGCGATCTGGTTCGTGGTCACGTTCGTGGAAGGCTGGTACGCAAGAGAACTCAATAACGTCACCTTCTTCGGCTTCCCGCTCGGCTTCTACATGTCCGCGCAGGGCTCGCTGATCGTCTACGTGGTGATCATCGGCATCTACGCGCGCTACATGAACAAGCTCGACGTCGCATACGACGTGCACGAAGGGGAGGACGCATGAGCACCGCCGTCAGCAGCAACCGCGCGTTCGCCGCGCAGCTCAAGAAGTACTACTCGATCTACACCGGCGGCTTCATCGGCTTCGTGATCCTGCTCGCGATCGCCGAGCAGGTCGGCATGTCGCGCGCCTGGATCGGCTACTGGTTCCTGTTCGCCACCATCGGCCTGTACGCCACGATCGGCATCATGAGCCGCACCGTGGACGCGGCCGAGTACTACGTGGCCGGACGCCGCGTGCCGGCGTTCTTCAACGGCATGGCGACCGGCGCCGACTGGATGAGCGCGGCCTCGTTCATCGGCATGGCCGGCACGCTGTACCTGTCGGGCTTCGACGGCCTCGCGTTCGTGATGGGCTGGACCGGCGGCTACGTCTTGGTGGCGCTGTTCCTCGCGCCCTACCTGCGCAAGTTCGGCCAGTTCACCATCCCGGACTTCCTCGGCGCGCGCTACGGCGGCAACGCGGTGCGCTCGATCGGCATCTTCGCCGCGATCCTGTGCTCGTTCACCTACGTGGTGGCGCAGATCTACGGCGTGGGCATCATCACCAGCAAGTTCACGGGACTCGAGTTCGGCATCGGCGTGTTCGTCGGCCTGGCCGGCATCCTGGTGTGCTCGTTCCTGGGCGGCATGCGCGCGGTCACCTGGACGCAGGTCGCGCAGTACATCATCCTGATCATCGCCTACCTGACCCCGGTGGTCTGGCTGGGCGTGAAGCACACCGGCGTGCCGATCCCGCAGATCGCCTACGGCTACACCCTGCAGAAGGTCGGCGACCTGGAGAAGAAGATCACCGCCGATCCGGCCGAGCAGGAGGTGCGCAAGCTGGCGAAGGCCGCCGCCTCGGAGGCGAGCACGGCGCTGAAGGATCCGGCCAAGGCGGCCGCCGAGCGCCGCGCGGCGCTCGAGCAGCGCCTGGCCAAGGCCAAGGCCGACAACGCGCCCGACCACGTGCAGAAGTCGATCGCGCAGGCGCTCAACAACACGCCCACCGATCCGGCCAAGGCGCAGGAGTACTGGTCGGCGCGGCGCAACCTGGGCGCGAACGCCAATCCGCCGCGCAAGCACGCCGAGCCGTTCCCCGGCGCCACCGAGCAGGCGCGCGACACCGCGCGGCTCAACTTCCTCGGCATCGTGTTCTGCATGATGTTCGGCACCGCGGCGCTGCCGCACATCCTGATGCGCTACTACACCACGCCCAGCGTGCGGCAGGCGCGCAACTCGGTGTTCTGGTCGCTGTTCTTCATCTTCCTGCTCTACTTCACTGCGCCGTGCCTCGCGGTGCTCGCCAAGTACGACGTGTACTCGCACCTGGTGGGCAGCCAGTTCGCGCAGCTGCCGGCCTGGGCGGCGGCCTGGCGACAGGTCGACCCGGCGCTCCTGACGATCACCGACCTCAACTTCGACGGCATCGTGCAGCTCGCCGAGATCGCGATCGGCGGCGACATCATCGTGCTCGCCACGCCCGAGATCGCCGGCCTGCCGTACGTGGTGTCGGGCCTGGTGGCGGCGGGCGGCCTGGCGGCGGCGCTGTCGACCGCCGACGGCCTGCTGCTCACCATCGCGAACGCGCTTTCGCACGACCTCTACTACAAGATGATCGATCCGAAGGCCTCCACCGCGCGGCGCGTCACGGTGTCGAAGATCCTGCTGCTGGTGGTGGCGATCGTGGCCGCGTGGGTGACCTCGTACAAGCCGGGCAACATCCTGTTCCTGGTCGGCGCCGCGTTCTCGCTCGCCGCTTCCGCGTTCTTCCCGGCGCTGGTGCTGGGTATTTTCTGGAAGCGCGCGAACAAGTGGGGAGCGCTGGTCGGCATGGTGGTGGGGCTCGGCGTGTGCATGTACTACATGAGCGTCACGTATCCGTTCCTGCGCGACCTGTTCGGCATCACCGCGCCGATCGCTTCCTACCAGTGGTTCGGCATGAACGCGATCTCGGCGGGCGTGTTCGGCGTGCCGATCGGCATCGCGACCATCATCATCGTCAGCCTGCTCACGCCGGCTCCCGAGCGGCAGGTGCAGGAGCTGGTGGAGCACGTGCGCTACCCGAACCTCGCGGGCGACATCGACACGCGCGCGACCTGAGCGGCTTGCGGCACCCTAAAGCCCGCGCAAGCGGGCTTTATTTTTTATGCAAACCGAATTGCTGCTGGTGGTGATGCTGAAGGCGCTCGCCGAGCTGGCCGGCATGTTCCTGCTCGGGCGCGGCCTGCTCTGGCTGCTGGCCGGGCGCCGGCGCATGGACAACGTGTTCTACCAGGTGCTCGCCATCGTCACCGACCCGCTGCTGCGCTTCACGCGCCGCATCGCGCCGCGCGTGGTGCTCGACGCGCACGTCCCGCTGCTCGCCTTCGGCCTGGTGCTGCTCGCCTGGGTCGCGATCGTGTTCTGGGCCCTGCCGCAGATGTGCGCGTCCGGCTACGACTGCTCGTCGCTCCTCGAGCGCAAGAGAAGCGGCTAGGCGACTTCGTCGCCGTCCTTCGGCACGCCGAAGTCCTCGCGCACGTGGGCGGCGATCTTCGGATCGAAGCTCTTCAGCTTGCGATACTCCGCGCGCACCTTGTCCGGCTCGCCGAGCTTGAACCAGGCGGCGGCGAGCTGGTAGCGCGGGAACGGGTTGAGCGGCTGCAGGCGCGCCGCCTCGGTGAGGCGCTCGATCGCCTCGCGGAAGCGGCCGGTGTGGATGAGCGAGATGCCGAGGCCGTACCAGGCGCGGTCCAGGGACGGCTGCAGCTCGACGGCGCGGCTCATGCGCGCGATGGCCTCCTCGTGGCGGCCGGATTTCTGCAGCACGAAGCCGAGGTTGAACAGCGTGGCGGGGTCGTCGGGGGAAAGCGCCGCCGCGCGCTCGAGCATCGCGATCGCGTCATTCGTCCTGCCCCGTTCCGCATAGAGAAAT
>DASVFV010000126.1:0-5689 GCA_036379875.1 Burkholderiales bacterium
GAGGGGCGCATGCGCGCGATCTCCTTCAGCGTGCTGTCGTGGAAGATGACGTACGCCGGGACGCCGTGCCGGCGCGCGGCATCGACGCGCCATGCCCGCAGGCGCTCGAAGAGGTCGCGCGCTTCGGCCGGAAGATCGGCGCTCGGCGCGGCGCTGCCGGAGCGGCGACGACTGCGTTTGGCATCGCGCCAGGCGCGCAGCATCAGGCTGCGCTCGCCCTTGAGCACCGGGCGGCTTTGCTCCGTCAGCCGCAATGCGCCATATGAATCGTGGTCGACCTCGAGCACGCCCTGCGCGATGCACTGCCGCACGATCGCGCGCCATTCCCGCGCGCTGCGCTCACTGCCGATGCCGAAGGTGGAGAGCCGGTCATGCGCGCGCTGCGTCACCTTGTCGGTCGCCTCGCCGCGCAGGACGTCGATCACGTGCGCGGCGCCGAAGCGCTGCCCGGTGCGGTACACGCAAGAGAGCAGCTGCTGCGCGGCGAGGGTGCCGTCGAACGCGGCAGGCGGGTCGAGGCAGGTGTCGCAGTTGCCACAGGGTCCGGAGGCTTCGCCGAAGTACGCAAGGAGGCGCACCCGGCGGCATTCCGCGGTCTCGCAAAGGCCGAGCATCGCGTCGAGCTTCGCGGCCTGGATGCGCTTCTGCGCCTCGCCGGCCGGGGACTCGTCGATCATGCGGTGCAGCTGCACGACGTCCTGCAGGCCGTAGGCCATCCACGCATCTGCGGCGGCGCCGTCGCGCCCGGCGCGGCCGGTCTCCTGGTAATAGCCTTCGACGCTTTTCGGCAGGTCGAGGTGCGCGACGAAGCGCACGTCGGGCTTGTCGATTCCCATGCCGAACGCGATGGTGGCGACCATGACCACGCCATCCTCGCGCTGGAAGCGCTCCTGGTGCCGCCGGCGCGTCTCGGCGTCCATGCCGGCGTGGTAGGCGAGCGCCGTCAGTCCCTGCGCCTCGAGGAACGCGGCGGTCTCGTCCACCTTCTTGCGCGAAAGGCAATACACGATGCCGGCCTCGCCGGGGTGCTCGGCGCGGATGAAATCGAGGAGCTGGCGCCGCGCGTCGTCTTTCTCCACGATGCGGTAGCGGATGTTGGGCCGGTCGAAGCTCGAGACGAATACGCGCGCATCGGCGAGCTCGAGGCTGTGCAGGATCTCCGAGCGCGTCTGCAGGTCCGCGGTCGCGGTGAGCGCGATGCGCGGCACGCCCGGGAAGCGCTTGCGCAGCATCGCGAGCTGCAGGTATTCGGGACGGAAATCGTGCCCCCATTGCGATACGCAATGCGCCTCGTCGATCGCGAGGAGCGCGAGCCGGCTCTGGGCCAGGACCTCGAGGCAGCGCGCGGTAAGCAGGCGCTCCGGCGCCACATACAGGAGATCGAGCTCGCCGCGCTGCGTGCGGCGCTCGATTTCCGCGGCCGCCGCGCCGCTCAGCGTCGAATTGAGGAACGCGGCCCGCACGCCGAGCTCGGCGAGCGCGGCCACCTGGTCCTGCATCAGCGCAATCAGCGGCGAGACCACCACGCCGACGCCCTCGCGCATGAGCGCCGGGATCTGGTAGCAGAGCGACTTGCCGCTCCCGGTGGGCATCAGCACGAGCGCGTCGCCGCCGCCGGCGACCTGCGCGATGATCTCGGCCTGCTGCCCGCGGAAAGCGGAATAGCCGAACACTTCCTTCAGGAGCGCTTCCGCCGGGTTGCTCAGAGCGGCTTGCGGATGAGGTTCGCGATCTCGCCGACGATGCCGCGCCGGAAGGTGAGCACGCAGAGCACGAAGATCGCGCCCTGCACCACCGTGACCCAGGCGCCGAGCTGCGCGAGGTAGTTCTCCATGGTGATGATCACCAGCGCGCCGACCACCGGGCCGAACACGGTACCCATGCCGCCGAGCAGCGTGATCAGCACCACCTCGCCGGACATGGTCCAGTGCACGTCGGTGAGCGAGGCGAGCTGGAACACGATCGCCTTGGTCGCGCCGGCCAGGCCGGCGAGCGTGGCCGAGATCACGTAGGCGAGGAACTTGTACATCGTGGTGTTGTAGCCGAGCGAGATCGCGCGCGGCTCGTTCTCGCGGATCGCCTGCAGCACGTGGCCGAACGGCGAGTAGATGATGCGGAACACGAGCAGGAAGCCGCCGAGGAACACCAGCGCGACGGTGAGGTACATGTTCCAGATGTTGCCGAGGTCGAGCAGGCCGAACAGGCGCCCGCGCGGCACGGCCTGGATGCCGTCCTCGCCGCCGGTGAAGGGCGCCTGCAGGTAGAAGAAGAACAGCATCTGCGCGAGCGCGAGGGTGATCATCGCGAAGTAGATGCCCTGGCGGCGGATCGCGAGCGCGCCGGTCACGATGCCGAGCAGGAAGGAGCAGAAGGTGCCGAACAGGATGGCGAGCTCGGTGGGGAAGCCCCACACCTTGGCGGCGTGCGCGGTCGCGTAGCCCGCGGTGCCGAGGAACATGGCGTGGCCGAACGAGAGCAGCCCGCCGAAGCCGATCAGCAGGTTGAAGGCGCAGGCGAAGAGCGCGAAGCACATCACCTTCATCAGGAACACCGGGTAGAGCACGAGCGGCGCGAGGGCGAAGAACGCCACCATCAGCACGAAGGCGATTTTCTGGTGCCTCATTTCTGCGCACCGAACAGGCCCGCGGGCCGCACCAGCAGCACCAGGACCATGATGATGAAGATCACGGTGTTCGAGGCCTCGGGGTAGAACACCTTGGTGAGGCCCTCGATCACGCCGAGGCCGAAGCCGGTCAGGATCGAGCCCATGATCGAGCCCATGCCGCCGATCACCACCACCGCGAACACCACGATGATCAGGTCGGAGCCCATCTGCGGGCTCACCTGGTAGATCGGCGCGGCCATCAC
This sequence comes from Burkholderiales bacterium, assembly GCA_036379875.1. Classification (GTDB taxonomy): domain Bacteria; phylum Pseudomonadota; class Gammaproteobacteria; order Burkholderiales; family SG8-39; genus SCGC-AG-212-J23. Next base: position 2,869 of record DASVFV010000126.1, read on the forward strand.
GCCGGCGAACGCCGCGAGCGCCACGCCGAAGCCGTAGGTGAGCGTGATCATGAGCGGCACGTTGATGCCGAACGCCTGCACGAGCTGCGGGTTCTCGGTGGCGGCGCGCAGGTAGGCGCCGAGCTTGGTCTTCTCGATCACGAACCAGGTGCCGAGGCAAACCACGAGCGAGACCACGATCACCCAGGCGCGGTAGATCGGCAGGAACATGAAGCCGAGGTTGCGGCTGCCGGTGAGCTCCTGCGGGATCGGATAGGGCTGGCCGGAGGAGCCGTACTCGTTGCGGAACACGCCCTGGATGATGAGCGCGAGGCCGAAGGTGAGCAGCAGGCCGTAGAGGTGGTCGAGCTTGTACAGCTGCTTGAGCATCAGGCGCTCGATCGCCACGCCCAGCGCGCCGACGATGAGCGGCGCAGCCGCGAGCGACCACCAGTAGCCGACGCCGAGCTTGTTGAGCAGCAGGTAGGCGCAGAAGGCGCCCAGCATGTACTGGGCGCCGTGCGTGAAGTTGATGATGTTGAGCAGGCCGAAGATGACCGCCAGGCCGAGCGAGAGCAGCGCGTAGAACGAGCCGTTGATCAGCCCGATCAGCAGCTGCCCGAACAGGGCCTGGGTCGGTATGCCGAAGATCTCGGTCATCTTTTTGCTGCGTTACTTAACCAGCGAGCAGCCGCCTTCTTTCTCGGGGCGGAACGCCTGGTCGGCCGGGATCTTGGCGCGCACCTTGTAGTAGTCGTACGGGCCTTTCGACTCCGCCGGCTTCTTCACTTCGAAGAGGTACACGTCGTGCAGCTTGCGCCCGTCCTCGCGAATGCGCCCCTTGCCGAACAGCGGGTCGTCGGTCGGCGTCTTCTTCATCTGCGCGATCACCTTGGTGCCGTCGTCGCTGTTCAGCGCCGCGACCGCCTTCAGGTAGTGCAGCACCGCCGAGTACACGCCGGCATGGTCCATGGACGGGTACTTGTTGTTGTTCTGAGCGGCGAAGCGCTTGGCCCACGCGCGGCTCGAGTCGTTCAGGTCCCAGTACCAGGCCTCGGTGAGGATCAGGCCCTGCGCGGTATTGAGGCCCAGGCCGTGCACGTCGGTGATGAACACCAGCAGCCCGGCGAGGTTCTGCCCGCCCTTCACGATGCCGAACTCGGCGGCCTGCTTGATCGAGTTGATGGTGTCGCCGCCGGCGTTGGCGAGGCCGATGATCTTGGCCTTGGAGGACTGCGCCTGCAGCAGGAACGAGGAGAAGTCCTGCGTGTTGAGCGGATGGCGCACCGCGCCCAGCACCTTGCCGCCGTTCTTCTTCACCACTTCCGCGGTGTCGCGCTCGAGCGCGTGGCCGAACGCGTAGTCCGCGGTGATGAAGAACCAGGTGTCGCCGCCGGTCTTCACGATCGCGCTGCCGGTGCCGTTCGCCAGCATCCAGGTGTCGTAGAGCCAGTGGATGGTGTTCGGCGAGCACGCCTTGCCGGTCAGGTCCGAGCTCGCCGCGCCGGTGACCAGGAACGCCTTGCCCTTGTCGCGCGTCACCTGGTTGACCGCCAGCGCCACCGACGAGGTCGGCACGTCGAAGATCGCGTCCACGCCGTCCGAGTCGTACCACTGGCGCGCGATCGCCGAGCCGACGTCGGGCTTGTTCTGGTGGTCGGCCGAGACCACCTCGACCTTGAGCTTGGACTTCGAGCTCTTCATGAAGTCCTCCACCGCCATGCGCGCCGCGGTCACCGAGCCGGGCCCGCCGATGTCGGCATAGAGGCTCGACATGTCGTTCAGCACGCCGATCTTCACCACGCCGCCCGAGACCTGCGCCTGCGCGCCGGCGGCGGCGAGCGCGAGGGCCATTGCTGCACTCAACTTCTTCAGCTGGAACATCCTTCTCTCCTTGGTTAAACGCCTAGATATTCGTGCACCCGGTGCATGTTCGCCTCGAGCTCGGCCCCGGGCACCATGTCGACGACTCGGCCGTGCTCGACGATGTAATGGCGGTCCGCGACGGTCTGCGCGAAGCGGAAATTCTGCTCGACCAGCAGGATGGTGAAGCCGCGGCTCTTCAGCTGCGCGATGGTGGCGCCGATCTGCTGCACGATCACCGGCGCGAGGCCCTCGGTCGGCTCGTCGAGCAGCAGCAGCTTCGCCCCGGTGCGCAGGATGCGCCCGATCGCGAGCATCTGCTGCTCGCCGCCGGAGAGCTTGGTGCCCTGGCTGCGCAGCCGCTCGCGCAGGTTGGGAAAGAGCTTGAACACCTCGTCCACCGACAGCCCGCCCTCGGCGACCTGCGGCGGCAAGAGCAGGTTCTCCTCCACGTCGAGGCTGGCGAAGATGCCGCGCTCCTCGGGGCAGAACGCGATGCCGAGGCGCGCGATGCGATTGGATGAAAGCTTTCCAATCTGCTGGTTGCGGAAAACAATCGATCCTTGTCGCCTGCCCACCATGCCCATGACGGACTTGAGCGTGGTGGTCTTGCCGGCGCCGTTGCGGCCGAGCAGCGTCACCACCTCGCCCTCGCGCACCTCGAAGTCGATGCCGTGCAGGATGTGCGACTCGCCGTACCAGGCGTGCAGGCCCTTCACCTCAAGCACGGCCAAGATAGGCCTCCACGACCTTGGGGTGCTTCGATACCGCGGCGTAGTCGCCTTCGGCGAGGATCTCGCCGCGCGCCAGCACCGTGATGGTGTGCGAGAGCGTCGAGACCACCGACAGGTTGTGCTCGACCATCAGCACGGTGCGGTTCGCCGACACGCGCTTCACCAGCGCGGTGATGCGCTCCACGTCCTCGTGCGTCATGCCGGCGGTGGGCTCGTCGAGCAGCATCATCTCCGGGTCGAGGGCG
>DASVFV010000127.1:0-2251 GCA_036379875.1 Burkholderiales bacterium
GCGCGTGGAGTACCAGGTGTTGAGCGCGCCGTTCCAGCGCATCACGCGCGCGCTGTCGAAGACGAGCAGGATGCCGACCACCAGGCCGAGCGCCGCGCCGATCAGCAGCACGATGTAGAGCACGGGACCGAGGGTTTGCACCGCGAGGTCGACGATGGCTTTCATTTGTTCTTCTCCCTTTCGTTCTTCCAGTAGTACGGCTCGAGCGGCACCAGCTTCAGCCCGCGCACCGGGTCGCGCCCCGGGTCGAAGCGGCCGTTGCGATCGAGGTCGTCGAAATCGGGCTGCACCGCGAGGCGCAGGCGCGGCGGCCCCGGCAGCGGGCTCACGAACGCCTCCGGAAAGCGCACGAGGTACACCAGCGCGCGCTCGCGCGTATCGAAATACCAGGTGCCGGGCTCGAACAAGGCGGGGTCGGCGCCGAAGAACTCGCCGGCGTAGCCGTCGGGCTGCTCGGCGAGGCGCAGCATCGGGTTACTACCCGCGGCCACGTCCATACGCGCGAGTTCCTGGCGCGCGGCGGCCGCCGCGAATTCGACGTACAGCGCGCTGCGCAATGCGCCGACCACGCTCTGCACGGTGGCGCGCTCGGCCTCGAAGCGCAGCCTGAGCAGCCGGTCGACCGCCACCACCAGGAGCACGCTGATGATGACGATGACGATGACCAGCTCGAAGAGGGAGAAGCCGCGCTCACCGCGCACCCGACCCCCCCCTCGCCACCGAGGCGAGGTCCCACATCGGCAGGAACACGCCGAGCGCGAGGATCAGCACCAGCACGCCGAGGAACACCAGCAGGATCGGCTCGAACTTGGCGGTCAGCCCCTCCACCTCCACCGCCACCTCGCGCTCGTACATGTCGGCGATCTCGCTCATCAGCACGTCGATCTCGCCGGTCTCCTCGCCGACCGCGACCATCTGCAGCACCACCGGGTTGAACACCCCGGCCGCCACCGCGGTGCGCAGGATGCTCTCGCCGCGCTCGATGCCGTCGCGCATCTGCAGGATGCGCGTCTCGAGGTAGGCGTTGTCCACCACGTTCGCCACCACCGCGAGCGCCTGCACGATCGGCACGCCGCTCTTGCCCGACAGCGCGAAGCTGCGCGAGAAGCGCGCGAGGGTCGCCTTGTGGATCAGCTCGCCGACCACCGGCAGGCGCAGCTTCAGGCGGTCCCACTGGTAGCGGCCGCCGGGCGTGCCGATCCAGAGGCGAAAGCCGAACCCCGCCGCCACCGCGAGCGCGATCATCAGCGGCCAGTAGCCGACGAAGAGCTCCGAGGTGCCGATCAGCAGGCGCGTGACGAACGGCAGCTCGGTCTTGAAGCTGGCGAAGATCTTGGCGAACGCCGGGATGACGAAGATGTTGACGATGAACATCGCCACCAGCAGCGCGCCGATCACGATGCTCGGGTAGCGCAGCGCCGCCTTGATGTCCTCGCGCATCTTCTTCTCGAAGGCGAAGAACTCGGCGAGGCGCAGGAACACCTCGTCCAGCTGGCCGGTCATCTCGCCGACCCGCACCATGCTCACCATGAACGGCGGGAAGATCTTCGGGTACATGCGCAGGCTGAGCGACAGCTCGCGGCCCGACTCGAGGCTCTCGCGCACTTCGCCCAGGGTGCGCTGCAGGAGCGGGTTCTGCGCCGACTCCTGCAGGCCGGCCAGGCCGCGCACGATCGGCACGCCGGCCTTGAGCAGCGTGTACATCTGGCGCGAGAACAGCATGAGATCCGCGAGCTCCACGTTGGGCTCGCCGAAGCGGATGTTGAGCCGGCCGCCCGGCAGCGCGGCGCTGGCGCCGGCGGAGGTCTCGCCGATATGCACCGGCGTGATGCCGGTGTTGAACAGCTGGTCGGCCACGGCGCCGCTGTCGGCGCCTTCCAGAACGCCTTTTACGAGTTCGCCGCGGGCATTGCGGCCCTGGTAGGCGAAATGGGGCACCCTACTCCTCGGACTGGCTGATGCGCATGACCTCGTTCAGCGTCGTGCGGCCGGCTGCGGCCAGCGCGCCCGCGTAGTCGACCAAGGTCTGGCCCGCCATTTCCTGTTGCGCCGCGCGCGCGAAGCCCGTGACGTCGTCCTTCGCGATCGCCTCGACCAGCGGCGCGGTCATCTCGAGCATCTCGTAGACGCCGATGCGGCCGCGGAACCCGGTGCCGTTGCAGTGGCCGCAGCCGCGGCCCTGCTTGAACGCGGCGTTTTGCCCTCCCGCCTGGCGGCCGAGCTCGGCCTCGACGAACTTCTGCTCCTGCGC
>DASVFV010000128.1:0-2101 GCA_036379875.1 Burkholderiales bacterium
CCCGAGTCATAGGTCCAGCCCACCGCGCCGCCTACGGTCCAGTTGGCGGTGGTGTTGTACGGCATGGCGCTGGGCGGGATGTAGTTGCGCCGGCGGATCTCCACCGGGTCGAGGCCGAGCTTGCGCGCGGCTTCGTCCATCAGGCGCTCGGTGACGTAGGCCGCTTCGGGGCGGCCGGCGCCGCGGTAAGGCCCGAGCGGCGTGGTGTGGGTGAAGACCGCCTTGCTCGCCACCAGCATCGCCGGCACGACGTAGACGTTCGGGATGTTGCGCAGCGCGCACAGCACCGGCACCACGCCGGCGTTGGTCACGCATGCGCCCACCGCGTGCAGCGCCTGCATGCGGATCGCGAGGATCCTGCCGCTCTCGTCGAGCGCCATCTCCGCGCTCACCAGCTGGTCGCGGCCGTGGTTGTCGCCGAGCAGCGATTCGGTGCGCGTCGCCACCCACTTCACCGGCCGGCCGAGGCGGCGCGAGGCCCACAGCACGAGCGCGTCCTCCGGGTAGGTGTCGCCCTTCATGCCGAAGCCGCCGCCGACATCCGGGGATACGACGCGCAGCTTGTTCTCCGGCATTCGAAACACCGCGCCCGCCAGGATCGAGCGCACGCCGTGCGGGTTCTGCGAGCTGGTGTACAGCGTGTAGGAGCCGTCGGCGTAGTCGCCGAGCGCGGCGCGCGGCTCCATCGCGTTGGCGGTGATGCGGTTGTTATGGAGCCGCACCGAGACGGTGTGCTTCGCCCTTGCGAACGCGGCCTCCGTCGCCTCCTTGTTGCCCATCATGAGCGGGAACGCCACGTTGCCGAGCGCGTTGTCGTCCCACACCTTCGGCGCGCCATCCTTCGCCGCGTCCTGCACGCCCACCGCGGCCGGCAGCGGCTCGTATTCCACTTCGACCTTCTCCGCCGCGATGCGCGCGAGCTCCGGCGTGTCGGCCACCACGAACGCCACGCGGTCGCCCACGTAGCGCACCTTCGACGCCTCGAGGATCGGCCGGAAGGTGCGATAGCCCTTCGGCCCGCCCATGTCTTCCGGCATGAAGAGCGGCGGGATGCCGCCGAGCTTGTCCTTTTTCGCGTCTTCCCCGGTGAGCACCAGATGGACCCCCGGAACCTGCATGGCCTTGGAAAAATCAATGCTTCTTATATGAGCATGCGCGTGGGGCGACATGACGACCGCCCCATGCAGCATGCGGGGAAGCTGGATGTCGTCGACGTAGCGCGCGCGCCCGGTGAGGAAGCGCTGGTCCTCCACGCGCGTGACCGGCTGCCCGATGCCATAGCGGTTCATGGGTTCTTGCTCCGTTGCATGGCCGACCATACGCGGGCCGGCGAAAAAGGGAAATCGAGCTGGTGGATGCCGAGCGGGCGCAACGCGTCGATCACCGCGTTCGCCACCGCCGGCAGCGCGCCGGTGGTGCCCGCCTCGCCCGCCCCCTTCACGCCGAGCGGGTTGGTGGGCGACGGCACCGAATGGTCGTAGAGCTCCACGCGCTTCATGATCTCCGGGCGCGGCATCGCGTAGTCCATGAACGAGCCGGTGAGAAGCTGGCCGCTCGCCGGATCGTAGACGCAATGCTCGGCGAGCGCCTGCCCCAGCCCCTGCACGATGCCGCCGTGCAGCTGCCCCTCCAGCAGCACAGGGTTGAGCACGCGGCCGCTGTCGTCCACCGCGACGTAGCGCACCACGTCGACCTCGCCGGTTTCGCGGTCGATCTCCACTTCGGCGACATGCGCGCCGCCGGGAAAGGCGGTGGGCGTCGGGATGCTGCCGCGCGTGTCGAGCTGCGAGCCGTAGCGGCGCGCCACTTCCTTGAACGTGATCGAGAGGTCGGTGCCCTTCACGCGGTACTTGCCGTCGCGGAACTCGACGTCTTGCGGCGCGACTTCCAGCGCCCGGGCCGCGAGGTCGATGCCTTTCTTGATCACTTCCTTCGCCGTGGCGGCAAGCGCGCCGCCGTGCGACATCATGGTGCGCGAGCCCACCGTGCCGCCGCCGATCAGCGCCGGCCCGCTCGGATCGCTTGCTTTGAGCTCTATGGAAGATGAATCAAGACCGAGGATGCCGCCCACCACGTCGGGAAGGACGGTCTCGTGTCCCTG
>DASVFV010000129.1:0-16036 GCA_036379875.1 Burkholderiales bacterium
CCACCTCGAGCGGCCGGTGGAAGATTTCGAGGCCACGCTCGAGGCGCTGTGCGCCACCTCGATGGAAGTCGTGCCGCACATCGTGATCGGCCTGCATTACGGGCGCATCCTCGGCGAGCCGAACGCGCTCGACATCGTGAGCCGCCACCGCGTGCACTCGCTCGTGCTGGTGGTGATCATGCCGTTCTATGCCAAGCCCGGCACCTTCGTTACACCCGCGAGCTCGGACGTGGGCCGCATCTTTCTCGAGGCAAGAGCGCGCATCCCCGATCGCGAGGTGCTGCTCGGCTGCGCGCGCCCGCCCGGCATGCACCGTCGCGTGACCGACGCCTATGCGGTGATGGCGGGCCTGGACGGCATTGCCTTCCCGGCCGACGGCACGGTCGCCGTCGCGCACGCCATCGGCCGGCCCGCCGGGCAGGAGCACGCCTGCTGCTCGATCAAGACCGGGCGGACCATCAAGCTTCACCCCATGAAGGTGTAATGGAAACCGCGGACGTCCTGGTGCTGGGCCTCGGTCCGGCGGGCGCAAGCGCCGCCGCCGAGGCGGCGCGGCGCGGCTGCAAGGTGATCGCGGTGGACCGCAAGCGGGAAGCCGGGCGCCCGGTGCAGTGCGCCGAGCTCGTGCCAGCGCTCCTTCAAGTGGCGAACCACGTGGTGAGACAGGAAATCTCGGCGATGGCCACCTTCGTCGAAGACGAAGCGCCCGATCGGAGCGGCGATTTTCCCGGCCGCATGCTCGACCGCGCTGCGTTCGACGCCTCGTTAGTGGAGGCGGCGCGCAGCGCCGGCGCCGAGATCCGCTTCTCTTCGTTCGTGAGCAGAATCTCCGAGCTGAAGGCGCGCGTCATCATCGGCGCCGACGGCCCGCGCTCGCGCGCCGGCAAAGCGATCGGCAGCGTGAACCGCGAGCTGGTGGAGACGCGCCAGATCACCGTCGGGCTGAAGGCGCCGTACCGCGCGACCGACATATTCCTCTCCGCCGATATCCCGGGCGGCTACGGCTGGCTGTTCCCGAAAGGCGGAGTGGCGAACCTCGGCGCCGGAGTGAGCCCGGCGCACAAGGGCCGGCTGAAATCGATCGTCTCGCGCCTGCACGCTTCGCAGGCCGGGCGCGTGTGCGGGGAAATTCTCAGCCTGACCGGCGGCGCGATCCCGGTCGGCGGCATGCTGAAGCCATGGGGCTTCCATGAACGAACCCCCGTTCTGCTGGCGGGCGACGCCGCCGGGCTCGCGAACCCGGTCACCGGTGCGGGCATCGCGGCCGCGGTGCACTCGGGGCGGCTCGCGGGTCAGGCAGCCGCGAGCGGAAGGTTCCAGGACTACGAGGACGAGCTCGAGGACGTCTACCGCGCGGCGCTCGATCGGGCGCTCGCCCGCCGGCGCGAGCTGTTGAGCTCGTCCATGGAAAAACAAAACCTGAGGCGCAGTTGGATCGCCTACCCGGAGTACTGGCAATGAACTGCTTCGAGCCGCGCACGCCCGGCGTCATCCCGATCGAGCTCAAGAACGGCGCGCGCGTGAAAACGAACGACGTGGCGCCGCAGGGCGTGTACCGGCCGAACTACAACATCCTCACGCCCAACATGCGCTCGCCCGAGTACGTGCAGATGTCGACTGCGGCGGCGCTCACGCTCGGCATCATGAGCGGGAAGATGTACCGCTGCGAATGCACGCGCTGCCTGAACCTGCTGCTCACCTATCCGGAAGGCTGCCGTGCGAATTGCGCCTATTGCGGCCTGGCGCGCCATCGCGAAGCCGAGCGCGACTACGCCGACCGCAATTTCATCCGCGTCGACTGGCCGGCGGTGCCGCTCGACATGACGATCGACATCGTGGCGAAGGCGGGCGAAAGCACGCCGTTCCATCGCATGTGCATCTCGATGATCACGCACCCGCGCTCCGACGCGGACACGGTGACGGTGCTGAAGAAGTGGACCGCGCGCATCGACCCGGGCACGCTGCCGGTGTCGATCCTCTCCAACCCGACCACCATGACGCGCGAGGACGTCGAGCGCCTGCACGAGCTCGGCGCCGACATCTTCACCGTGGCGCTCGACGCGGCGACGCCCGAGATTTTCGAGCGCACGCGCGGCAAGGGCGTGCAGTCGCCGCATTCCTGGCAGAAGTACTGGCAGATCCTCATGGACGCGCGCGAGATCTTCGGGCCGCAGAAATTCGGCGCGCACATCATCGTCGGCATGGGCGAGACCGAGCGCGACGTGCTCGAGCTGGTGCAGAAGCTCGTCGACCTGGGCGGCCACAGCCACATGTTCTGCTTCTTCCCGGAGAAGGGCTCGCTCATGGACCACCTGCCGGCCACGCCGCGCGACCAGTGGCGCCGCGTGCAGCTCGCCAGGTACCTCATCGACTACCGCGGCGGGCGCGTCGAGAACATGAAGTTCGACGAGGCGGGGCGCGTGACCGATTATGGTTTCCCGCAAAGCGAAATAGATCAGGTGGTCGGCGAGGGCGTCGCGTTCCGCACCTCGGGCTGCCCGGGCAAGTTCGCGGACGACGTGTCGGCCTGCGACCGGCCCTACGGCGATTCGCCGCCGTCCAACATCGCGAGCTATCCGTTCCAGCCGAACAAAATGGATTTGAGAAAAATCAGAAAACAGTTGAAGACTTGACGGTCCAGATCATCCAGCACACCTCGGCCGAGTACCTCGGGCTGGTCGAGGATCACCTCGAGGGTCGCAGCATCCGCTTCCAGTACCTGCGGCCCTTCACCGGCAAGGTGGCATTGCCGAAAGCCGCAGCGATCGACCAGGGCTTGATCCTGCTCGGCGGCGGGCCATGGGGTAGCGCCGGCGGCCGGAATGTTCCTACGCTTTCTGCGGAAATAGCTTTGGTCGAGGCGTGCCTGGAACGGCAGGTTCCCATCCTCGGCATCGGCCTGGGCGCTCAGATCCTCGCGCTCGCGGCGGGCGGAACGGCGCAGCCGACCGAGCTCGAGTTCTCCGTCGGCACCGCGCGGAGAACCGATGACCAGGCGCTCGGCGGCTACCTGCCCGCGGAGTATCCGCTCGCTATCTATATGAGGGACTGGCCGGCGCCTCCGCCCGGGGCCAGGGTCCTCGCCGTGGACGCAAAGGAGCGCCCCGCGCTGTGGCAAGTCGGCGAGCGGGCCCTCGGCTTCGCCGGGCATCCGGGCCTGAAGGTCGCCATGGTGGAAGACCTGATCATGGAATTCGAGCAGGTACCCGGGGAGATCGAGGGCGGCCTGGCGCGGCTGCGCGCGGTGCAACGCCAGATCGAGGACGCGCTGGTGCCGATCATGACCGGCGTGGTGGCGATGATGGGCTGGATGCGTTGACTCTTAAGCTTTTTCTAATATATTCTGAGCATATTCCGAGGAGGCTTGAGGATGGCCAAGAAGCTCGTCATCGTGATGGCGAACACCGATCCGCGGCATGGTGAGGAGCTCGGCGCACCGATCTTCCAGGCCTCGGTCGCGGCGGCGATGGACTACGAGGTCGAGGTGATCTGCACCGCCACGGCCGGACGCCTCATGAAGAAGGGCGTGGCGGAGAAGCTCTTCGTCAAGGAGGGCTCGCCCAAGTCGGTCTACGACTTCATCAAGGACGCGCACGAGGCGGGGGTCAAGTTCTACTGCTGCTCGCCGAACCTCGACCTCTTCGACATGAAGCAGGAGGACCTGATCCCGGAGTGCGCCGGCGTGATCGGCGGCGCGCACCTCATCGAGGAAGTAATGGAAAACGACGACGTCAAGGTGATGACCTACTGATGTCGCACGGGCCAGGCACCCGAGTCCAGAAGCACATCGGCGACCCGGTCGGCGAGAAGGCGCCGCTGCCGCGCGCCAAGCTCGAGCAGATCTTCGCCGACCTGCAGTCCGACCTGCGCTTCGACCACGAGCTGAACGGCTGCCTGAACTGCGGCATCTGCACCGCCACCTGCCCGGCCGCGCACTACTACGACTTCTCGCCGCGCGAGATCGTGCAGCTGCTGTGGACCGAGAACCTGGAAGGCATCTACGACGCGATGCAGGAGAAGATCTGGGCCTGCGCGCAGTGCTACACCTGCGCGGCGCGCTGCCCGTTCGGCAACTCGCCGGGCGGCCTGGTGATGCTGATGCGCGAGACCGCGATCAAGCACCAGATGAAGTCGGCGAAGGACGTGCTGCGGCCGTTCTCGCGCGTGATGCTGAAGCTGATCTCCACCGGCAACCAGCTCTCGCCCGACATGATCAACAAGGATCACTTCGCCGACTGGGGGCCGAACATCTCCAAGGTCGAGGCGCCGCTCAAGCTGCTGCGCAAGGCGATCCCGATGCCCACGCTCAACACCACCGCCACCGCGTGGGAAGTGAATCTGAAGACCTCGATCGAGCTCTACACCATCTGGGAGATGACCGGGGTGCTGCAGCAGCTCGAGGGCATCGACGAGAACCTCTACGACGTGATCGTCGACATCATGGAAGAGAAGCGCGAAGACTGGAAGGATTTCCTCAATGAATGAACGATTCACGGGCCACGGCGCGGAATGGCGCGACTCCAATCTCTCCCCGGGCGAGGCGAAGATCGCCACTTCCTGGGTGGAGCTGAAGATCGACAAGCGCGCGATGCTCACGCAGAAGGACCGCGTCGAGGACGTGCGCGACCTGATGTGGCAGCTCGAGCGCGAGGGCGAGATCGTGGTGCATCGGATCTCGGAGGAGCACCAGCCGATGATGGTGAAGACGCTGTACGGCTGGGACAAGAAGATCCCCACCACGCGCCTTTGGCACCACAAGTCGTGCGGCCAGTGCGGCAACATCCCGGGCTACCCGGCCTCGCTCCTCTGGCTCATGAACCAGATGAACATCGAGTACCTGGACGAGACCGACCAGACCTCGTGCACGGCGTGGAACTACCACGGCTCCGGCATCGGCAACCTGGAGAGCCTCGCGGCGGTCTTCCTGCGCAACTTCCACCAGGCCTACGTCGCCGCCAAGGCGCAGGGGCTGCCCGACGCGTACTACTATCCGCTCGTCCACTGCGGCACTTCGTTCGGCAACTACAAGGAAGTGCGCGCCTACCTGCTGCGCTCGGCCAAGCTGCGCGAGCGCGTGAAGGCGATCCTCGGCAAGCTCGGACGCCTGGTCGACGGCAAGCTGCTCATCCCCGAGGAAGTGGTGCACTACTCCGAGTGGCTGCACGTGATGCGCGATCGCATCGCGCAGATGCGCACCATCGACTGCAGCGGCATCCGCTCGGTGATCCACCCGGCCTGCCACGTCTACAAGATGGTGCCCGAGGACGCGATCTACGACGACCACATCCTGGGCGGCAACCGGCTCGCGAACTCGACCGGGCTCATGCAGGCGCTCGGCTCGCAGGTCATCGACTACTCGACCTGGTACGACTGCTGCGGCTTCGGCTTCCGCCACATCATCTCCGAGCGCGAGTTCACGCGCTCCTTCGCCATCGACCGCAAGGTGCGCGTGGCGGTGGAGGAGGCGAGGGCCGACGTGATGATCGGCCACGACACCGGCTGCATCACCACGCTCGACAAGAACCAGTGGATCGGCAAGGCCGCCGGCAAGGCAGTCGAGGTCCCGGTGCTCGCCGACTGCCAGTTCGCCGCGCTGGTGTGCGGCGCGCATCCCTACAAGATCGTGCAGTCGCACTGGCACGCCTCGCCCACCGAGACGCTGATGGAGAAGCTCGGTATCGACTGGCAGGCGAAGAAGGCCGAGTTCGTCGCGTACCTGGACGAGATCAAGGCCGGCAAGCAGGAAAACCTCTACGACCCGCGCCGCATGATCACTTCCGGCCCGGGTTACATCCCGGTGAAGGCGATCCAGTGAACAAGCCGATTCTTGTCGTCGGCGCCGGCCCCGCCGGGCTGGCGGCGGCGCATTCTCTCGCTTCCATCGGGCAGCGCGTCGTGCTGGTTGAGAAGGAAGCCAAGCTCGGCGGCGCGCCCATCCTGTCGGGCTACGCCAAGCTCGTGCCCTCGGGCGAGTGGGCCAAGGACGCGATCGGCGGCATGGTGAGCAGGGTTCAACAACGAAAAGAAATAGAAGTGAAAACCGGTTGCCGCGTAGAAAGCTTCGACGGCGAGGCGGGCAGCTTCAGCGCTCGGCTTTCCGACGGCTCGACGGTCGAGGCCGGCGCGGCGATCCTCGCCACCGGCTTCACGCACTTCGACTCGGTGAACAAGCCCGAGTGGGGCTTCGGCACGTTTCCCGACGTGGTCACCACCACGCAGGTAGAGCAGATGATCTCCTCGGGTCGCGGCATCCGCTGCCCCTCCGACGGCAGGAAGCCGCAGCGCGTCGCGATCCTGCTCTGCGTGGGCTCGCGCGACCGCCAGATCGGGCGCGAGTGGTGCTCGAAGATCTGCTGCACGGTGTCGTGCAACATCGCGATGGAGATCCGCGAGGAGCTGCCCGACTGCCACGTGTACATCTACTACATGGACATCCGCACCTACGGCCTGTACGAGACGAACTACTACTGGAAGAGCCAGGAGGAGTTCAAGGTCAAGTACATCAAGGCGCGCATCGCGGAGGTGACCTCCGACGGCCAGAAGCTGATCGTGAAGGGCGAGGACACGCTGGTGAAGCGCCCGATCACCATCCCGTTCGACATGGTGGTGCACGCGATCGGCATGGACCCGAACGTGGAGAACAAGTCGATCGCCGGGGTGTTCGGCGTGAAGCTCCAGGAGCACGGCCACATCGCGAAGGGCCACTCGTACGGCGCGCTCGGCGAGACCTCGCGCCCGGGCGTGTTCGTGGCCGGCGCCGCCACCGGGCCCGAGACCATCGACGACTCGATCGCCCAGGGCAAGGCCGCCGCGATGGCGGCGCTGCAGTGCGTGGCGCAGAAGGCCGCCGTTGCAGCTTGACCTTTCCGGGCCGAGGCTGAAGCTCGCGCTCGAGGCGCTGGTGTCGCGTTCGGAAGAGGAGGGCGGGGTCGAAGCCTACGTCGACGCGCTGCGCGCCAAGTCCGCGCTGTTCGCCGGCGCGCTCGAGAGCCTCGACCTGAAGACCTTCCGCACGCTGTGCGCCCACATGTCCACGGTGCGCCGGCGCGTCGGCCAGTACGCGCAGGCGCACTGGTTCGCCGAGATGCGCAAACGCATCGAAGCGCTTTTCGACAGGGAAGTCCAGGTGGAAGAGCGAGTCCGGCGCTTCTGCGCGAACTTCCCCGACGACCGCGAGCACCGCTGGGTGCGCGACCTCGCCGCCGAAGTGCTGCACTACGCCGATCCCGAGCGCTATCCGCTCATGACGCGCTGGGTCTGGGACGCGCGCACCAACACCGGCGTGCTGCGCGAGATCTGGCACGGCGACGACGTGGACGGCATCAGCATCGAGGTGCCCGACAGCTACGACACGTTCGTGCAGCTGCGCCAGGAGCTTTCCGAGTACCTCACCGCCAACGGCGTGTTCCGCGACGTGCTGTTCTACGTGGACGTGCTGATGGCGCAGGTCTACGCCGGCTACATCGGCGAGCGAGGCGGCACTTATCTGCGCGCCGACTTCGCCACGCCCGAGGACCCGATGCTGCACGTGCGGCGCCTGCTCGGCCTCGACGGCCTCGAGCGCCTGAAGGCCTTCGCATGATCCACGAGAAGTCGCTCATCCGGCCGGAGAACCTGAAGACGCACGACAAGCTGGTGCTCGACGGGGTCGACGTGTCCGGGCACTGGAGCACCTTCATCCAGTCGCGCGTGGTCACCGACTACAACGAGCGCCTGCAGGACGAGATCGCCGCGCTGCCCGGCGGCGAGCACATCCACCGCTGCTGGCAGTGCGGCTCGTGCACCAACTCGTGCACCGTGAACGCCGAGAATCCCGACTTCAACCCGCGCTTCTGGATTTATCTGATCCGCATGGGCATGGAGTCGGAGCTGTTGCGCGACAAGGACATCATCTGGCAGTGCGTGTCGTGCCACAAGTGCACCTCGGCGTGTCCGCGCGACGTGGTGCCCGAGGGCGTGATGAAGGCCACCGCGCACTGGCTCGCGCTCAAGGGCCATACGCCGAAGTCGAAATCGCAGATCTTCGACGAGGAGTTCACCGAGCAGGTGGTGGCGACCGGCAAGATCGAGGAAGGCCGCGTGATCCGCAACTTCTTCGCGAAAACCGGCCAGCCGCTCAAGCAGGAGTGGCTCCTCGAGATGGTGAAGCGCGTGGCGCGGCGGCTGCCGGTCCTGCAAGGCTTGCGCATGGCGTGGTCCACGCTTTTCACCCCGCGAACGAAGCGTTGGGCGAAGGCCAGCGCAGCGCTACAGGAATATATCGATGAGCAGGAAACCAAGCAGCGAAAGGCGCTCAACCTTGAGTAAGTACCAGAAAGTCGCCTACTACCCGGGCTGCGCGCTGGAAGGCACGGCGCACGCCTACAGCCAGTCCACCAAGGTGGTGGGAAGCGCGCTCGGCCTCGAGCTCGAGGAAGTGAAGGACTGGAACTGCTGCGGGGCGATGGAAGCGAAGAACGTCGACCCGAAGGTGCAGACCTATCTCTCCAGCCGCGTGATGTCGATCGCGGCCAACGAGATGAAGCACGACGTGGTCATGGCGCCGTGCAACGGCTGCTACCACAACCTGAAGAAGGCCGAGCACGAGCTCGCGCACGACGCGCCCGCGCGCGAGGTGGTGGAGCGCATCTCCAAGAAGGCCGGCCACGCGGCCTACCGGGCCGGGCAGGTGGAGACCATCCACGCGCTCGACTGGATCAAGCACGGCGTGGGCGAGGACGAGCTCAAGAAGCGCGTGAAGAACTCGCTCAAGGGCTTGAAGGTGGCGAATTACTACGGCTGCATGTACACGCGCCCGCGCCACATCTTCCCCGAGAAGGACGCCGGGCCGGGCAGCGAGTCGATCGCGCAGCCGCACTTCATGGACGACCTGCTCGCCGCGGCCGGCGCCGAGAACGTCGACTTCCCGCTCAAGACCGCGTGCTGCGGCGGCGCGCACACGCTCTCCGACAGCGACACCTCCACCAAGCTGGTGCTCAACATCCTGCGCGCCGCGGAAGCCGCCGGCGCGGACGTGATCGCCACCGAGTGCCCGACCTGCCACTCCGGCCTGGAGATGCACCAGGTGCGCGCCGAGAAAGTGCTCGGCGTGAAGACGAAAGTGAAGATGCTCTACTTCACCCAGCTCCTCGGCGTGGCGCTCGGCGTCTCGCCGCGCAGGCTGGGGGTGCACGAGAATGTCTCGGACGGCATGGAAGTCCTCGACCGTTTCGTATGAGGGAAGAGCTGCTGGCCCAGGCCGAAGCGGTGCTCGAGGAGTGGCTGAGGGCGCGCGGCGAAGCGCCGGGCGCGGAAACGGTCGAAGGCTTCCGCCTGCTCGCGCTGCACCGCCAGGGGGCGCGCGGCGTACCGAGCTTCAACGCCTGCCGCGAGACTTGCCGCGAGATTGCCTATCACTACAATCTGCTGGGTGAGAAGCGCGATGCGAGGACCGAATCGATGATGCAGATGCTGGTCGAGCATCTGCGGCTATTCGTGCGCGGCAAGCTGGAAGTCGCCGGCCTGGGCGAGTTCTGCTGCGCTTCGCGCCCCCTGCGCGAGGAGAGGGAAACGCATGGCTAACGTGCGCGGCTGCAACCTGCCCGACGAGCTGCT
Source organism: Burkholderiales bacterium (assembly GCA_036379875.1). GTDB lineage: Bacteria > Pseudomonadota > Gammaproteobacteria > Burkholderiales > SG8-39 > SCGC-AG-212-J23. The sequence goes on from DASVFV010000129.1 coordinate 9,595, forward strand.
CTACGACGTGGAGAACCACATCTGGTACCAGGAGCTCGCCGACGGCAACGTGAAGCTCGGCATGACGGCGGTCGCCACCGCGATGGCGGGGCAGCTGGTCGCCTACACGCCGAAGAAGGTCGGGCGCGGGGTGGACGCCGGCAAGTCGTGCGCCACCGTGGAGTCGGGCAAGTGGGTCGGCCCGGCCAAGTCGGCGGTCGCGGGCACGGTGGCCGAGGTGAACGAGGCGCTCGCCGGCAAGCCCGCGCTCGCCAACGAGGATCCCTACGGCGCGGGCTGGCTGGTGGTGCTGAAGCCCGCCAACTGGAGCGAGGTCAAGGGCACGCTCACGCCCGGCGCGCAGGTGGCGCCGAAGTACGAGGCCAAGATGGCGGCCGACGGCTTCGCCGGCTGCGCGCCGGCCTGCCCGACGTGAGCGCGCGCGAGGTCTCGGAAATGAACCTCGAGGAGCTGCAGGCGCGCGCGCTGCGCGCCACCGGGCTGCTCAAGGCGATGGCGCACCCGATCCGCCTGATGGTGCTGTGCCAGCTCGCCGAAGGCGAGAAGTCGGTGGGCGAGCTCGAGCGCGTCGGCCACGTCACCCAGTCGGCGCTTTCGCAGCACCTCGCGCTGCTCAGGAGCCGCGGCCTCGTGACCACGCGCCGCTCGGGACAGACCATCCTCTACTCGCTCGCCGGGCGCGAGGCGCCCGCGCTCCTCGCCGCGCTGTACGAGGTGTATTGCAGCCGGGTGAAGGCGTAGGAGAATTTGAAAAGGCTATTGATGGTCGTTCCCGCGAAGGCGGGGACCCCATTTCGGTTTTTTCTAAACGGGGCCCCCGCCTTCGCGGGGGCGACGGCCTACGGATCGACCGGCTTGGGCACCGGCGTCGACAGGCAGCCGACCAGCTTCTCCATGCGCGCGCGGTGCAGCGCCTCCCACGCCGCGGCGATCTCCTCTTCGCGCGACGCGTACACCGCGTCGAGCAGCCGCACGAGCGGCTCGCGCAGCTCGTGCGTGCGCGCGTCGCCCTGCGTCCAGCCGATGCGCATGCCGGCTTTGCGGAACGCCTCGGCGTCGGGCGCGCTCTGCGCGAGCGCCTCGAGCTTCTTCAGCCGCGCGATGTCCTCGCGCAGGAGCTGGGCGCGGAACATGCTCGCCTCGCTTTGCAATAGAACCTCCAGCCGGGCGATCAGCTCCATGGCTTCATTATGAACGAAGCGAACCCGGCGCAGCTCGTGCCCTACGTCACCGGCGGCGCGTTCGCGCTCGCCTTCATCTTCGGCGCGGTGGCGAACAAGACCAACTTCTGCACTATGGGCGCGGTGTCGGACTGGGTCAACATGGGCGACACGAGCCGCATGCGCATGTGGCTGCTCGCCATCGCGGTCGCGCTCGTCGGCTCGAGCGCGCTGCACGCCGCCGGGCTGGTCGACCTGTCGAAGTCGATCTATACCGGCGCGAATTTCCTGTGGCTGTCGCACCTCGTCGGCGGCTTCCTGTTCGGCGTGGGCATGACGCTCGGCTCGGGCTGCGGCTCGAAAACGCTGATTCGCGTCGGCACGGGCAATCTCAAGTCGCTGGTGGTGTACGTGTTCCTCGGCATCGCCGCCTACATGACGCTGCGCGGGCTGTTCGGCGCGTTCCGCGTCGGCGTGCTCGAGCGCGCGGCCATCACGCTCGCGCCCGGCCAGGACCTGCCGGCCCTGCTGGGCTTCAGCCGCGCAGGCCTCGCCGCGCTGATCGGCGCCGCGCTCATCGCCTTCGTCTACTCGAGCAGGGACTTCCGCGCGAGCTTCGACTACACGCTGGGCGGCGTGGTCACCGGCCTGGTGGTGGTCGGCGGCTGGTACGTGAGCGGCGTGGTCGGCCACGTCGCGGAAGATCCCAATACGCTGCAGGAGGCGTTCGTCGCCACCAACAGCGGGCGCATGGAGTCGTTCTCGTTCGTCTCGCCGGTCGCGTACACGCTCGAGTACCTGATGCTGTGGACCGATAAGTCGAAGATCGTCACCTACGGCATCGCCTCCGCGCTCGGCGTGATCGCCGGCTCGGCGGCCTACGCGCTCGCGACGCGCAGCTTCCGCTGGGAAGGCTTCCGCGACGCCGAGGACACGGCGAACCACGTGGTGGGCGGCCTGCTCATGGGCTTCGGCGGCATCACCGCGCTCGGCTGCACGATCGGCGCGGCGATCACCGGCGTGTCGACGCTCGCGCTCGGCTCGATCCTGACCTTCATCGCGATCGTGGCGGGCTCTGCGGCTGCGATGAAGTACCAGTACTGGCGCCTGTCGCGCGCCGGATGAAGGCGATGGCGGCGGCGAGGACCTCGTTCCTCGCCTGGTGCATCGGGTAATGGCGCGCGCCCGGGATCCGCAGCACTTCTAGCCCTGGTACCAGGCGAGCGAGCGCCTCGAGCTGCGCCGCGCTGAAGAACTCGTCGTCCTCACCCTGGATCGCGAGCACCGGGCAGCGCACGCGCGCGACGTACGGCTCGAGGCCCCAGCCCGCGCCCGGCGGCTTCGCCGTCCACACCTCGACCAGCCGCGCGAAGAGCCGCTCGGTGCGCGCGCCGTGGTGGCGCTCGAGGCGCGCCTTCAGGTCGCCTTTCGCGTAGTCGGCGATCTGCTCGCCGATCGCGGCGAGCGTCTTCGCCTCCACGGAGAGGTGCGGCGAGAGCGCGATCACGCCGCGCACGCGCGCGGGGTGCGCGCCGGCGTAGGCGAGGGCGATCGATGCCCCGTCGGACTGGCCAACCAGCAGTGCTTCTTTTATTCCTGCTTGCTCGAGGACCTGCGGAAAGGCGTGCAAGGCTTCGTCCAGCAGATAGTCCTTCGAGTACGGGCGCGCGAGCGGCTCGGACTCGCCCGAGCCCCAGCGGTCGTAGAGCAGCGCGCCGCAGCCGGTCGCGCGCGCGAGCTGGTCGGGAAAGTCGCGCCACAGCCGCACGCTGCCGAGCGCGTCGTGCAGGAACACCAGGCTCGTGGAGGACCTTGCGCCGCGCCAATGGCCGCGCAACTCGCGGCCCTGCACCTTCAGCCTGACCTGCGCGAGCGCGCTTTCCACCACCTCGCGGAAGTCGAGCGGCGAGAGGCCGACCAGCTCGCACGCGCTGCGCGCGAAGAACGCCTCGACCGTCGCGCCGGCTTCGGCCGCCGCCACGCCGCGCAGCGCGGCTTCCAGGTCGAGCAGCGCGCGCGCCGGGCTGAGGAAGAAGTCCCCGGTCACGAGCGCCTCGCGGATGCGGCCGCGCTCGAGGCGCAGGTCGGCGCGCAGCGCGCCGCCCTTGCGCACCAGCGTGGCCGACACCAGGTCCTCGCCCTCGGCCGGCGCATCGAGCGAGCGCACGAACTCCTCGGTGCCGAGCTGCTCGTCGTAGAGCCGCTGCGCGAGCTCCTCCTCGTAGTGCGTCACCTGTCCCGGTTGCGGCTTGAGGTCCAGGCCTTCTTCGAACCCGGCGAGCAGCGCGGCCTGGACTTCGGCGAGCGGCGGGACGCCGCCGAGCAGCTCGCGCAGCGTGACGACGCGCCGGCGCGCGTCGTCGAGGTCGCGGCGCGCCAGCTTCTCGACCGGCACGCGCAGCGCCTCGATCATGCGCTGCGGGTCGAAGTCGGCGAGCAGCGTGCCCTGGAAGAAGAGGGTCGCCCCGTCGATCACCCCGCCGGTGCCGCACAGCTTGCGGCCGTTCACCTCGATGTCGTTGCGCGGCCGGAACTCGGCCTGCACGCCGAGGCGCCGCAGCCCGGCCGCGGCCGCGGTGCAGATGCGCGCCGCGATCGACGCCAGGTCGCCGGGCAGGCGGCCGCGCTCGAGCGCGAGCTCCCAGCACACCTGCTGCTCGTCGAGGTACAGGCCGCCGCCGCCGGTGATGCGCCGCCCGACCTCGATGCCGTGGCGCGCGCAGTACTCGAGGCGCACCTCGTGCGAGAGGATCTGGTGCAGGCCGACCAGCGCCGCCGGGCGAAAGCGCAGGAAGCGGACGGTCTCCGGCACGCGGCCGGCGTTGCGCGCCTCGATCAGCGCCTGGTCGAACGCTACGTTCTCGCGCCCGCTGCGGATGCCGGTATCGATGACCCGGACCGAACGCGAATTCGGGGACGGAGCCCTAACTCCTGTCACGGCCGACGCGGAAAAGTGTCCTCAAAAAGAAATGGGGTCCCCGCCTGCGCGGGGACGACAACATTACCGCCCCTTGGGAACGGGACGGCAACATCGCCGCTTCCTCGGAACTACTGGTTTACCGGAGAAGCCGGATCGAGCAGCAGGCCGACCAGGTCCTTGATCTGCTGCTCGTTCAGCGAGCCGGAATGGCCGAAGCGCGGCATCTGCGAGCAGGCGTTGTAGGCCTTGGCGTTGTAGATCTTGCCGTACACGTAGCGCTGGATCTCCGGGCGGTTGCCGCGCACCTTGCCGAAGCCGGCGAGGCTCGGGCCAATGGTGCCGAAAGCCTCCTCGCGCGGCGAGATCTGGTGGCAGTTGTAGCAGCTGCCGCCCTCCTGCACGCCGGGCTTGTCGCTCCACATAGCACCGCGCCCGCTCTGCGCGATCCGCTCACCGCGCTTCCAGTCGCCCATGAAGCCGTCGCTCGGGAACTTGACCGCCTTGAGCTGCGCCTCCTCGATGCGCTTCGCCACCTCCGGCGGCGGGTTGTCGGCGTGCAGGTTGCAGGCGCGCTGCAGCTCGTCGAGCTGGATGCGGTCCATCGTGGCCTGGCCGTTGGCGTGAAAGTCGCGCTTCAGCACCGCGTGGACCTGGTCGAGGTCGCCGGCGGAGAGCCTCGGCCGCTCGCCCACCGAGACCGGGGTCGCGCACGCCACCAGCGCGGCGGCGGCGGGAAGAAGCAAAACGGTCTTTTTCATCGGCTTCCCCCTAGCGCTTGATCGACGGGCCGCGGTAGGGCTCGCCCTGCGCGGTCACCGTCAAAAACTGGACGAGCGCCACCATGGCTTCCGAGCCGAACACCGGCTCCGGCATGCGCATCTGCCGGTAGCAATCGTTCATGCGCCACTGGATGGTCTTGAACTGGCTGTTGGAGACGCGGTACGCGGGCCAGGTGGCGATCAGCGGCCGCGCCACCGCCGGTTTGTAGAGCACCGGCAGCTCCGACATGCGGATGCGCTTGTCCTGCTCGCCGTGGCACGAGGCGCACGAGAAGTCCCACGCGCCCGCGCGGTGGAAGTACATCTTCTGGCCAAGCTCGAACGCGGCGATTTCCTTCGCGTGGCTCATCCCCGGGCGCAAAGGCATGCCGTGCGAGTACCCGGCGATGTAGGCCGAGAGGTACTCCATCTCGGAGGGCCGGTCGGCGTTGCCGAACACGCGCTTGGTTGCCTCCTCGCGGCTGCGTCCCTGCAGGGTCATCATGCAGTGCAGGAGGCGCGTCTCGAGATCCATGACGCGGTCCACGTCGGCGAAGTAGCGCGGCAGGCTGGCGTAGGCGCCCTTCAGCACGCCCGGGCCCTGGCCGAGGTCGCACTTCTCGAGCGACATGTTTTTCGGGCCCTGCGGCTTCTTCCACAGCTCCTCGCCGCCGAGCTCGAACAGCTCGACCGGCGCGCTCTCGCGCGCCATGCGCTGGTAATCGGCGTACGGGGACTGCTGCGCGAGCGCCGGCGCAAATACCAGCGCGGCCGCGCACGCAAATGCGCGCTTCATCATGCTCCTCCTCCTCGTCGTTCTAGGCGACCGCGCTCTCGGTCTTGTTCGTGTCGCCCTTGTTGTCGAGCCAGCTCACCTCGATCTTGTCGCCCTTCGCCCCGCCTTTCAAGCGGAACGAGAACACCGGGTTGCGCGACACCGCCTGGCTGATCTCGCCCTCGATCACCGTCTTGCCGTTCAGCTTGACGGTCAGGTTCTGGATGAAGTGCGGCTGTCCCTTGGTCTGCTGCTCGGTGGCCATGGGATGCGTCATCAGCACGCGCACGTCGGTATAGCCGCCCGCCAGCGTGGCCCTCATTTTCATCGGTCCCGCCATGTCAGCCTCCGCACCCGCCGATGGTCACCTTGATCTCCTTCGTCGCCTGGTAGTGCTTGCCGCCCGCCGTGGCGACCACGCGCACGTCGGAAGTCTCGCCCATCTTGGCGTTCACCTTCACGTACGGCAGCGCGCCGTCCATGAAGTCGAACTTGCCGACCAGCGGGTAGGGGTTCTTGTCCACCAGCACCGCGATCGAGGTGGTGCCGGGGATGTTGCTGGTGATCTCGACCGGCACCACCGCGCCGTTCTCGGCGATCTGCGGCGCCTCGATCACGATCCCGCTCGAGGCTTCGGCGCCCGGCGTGCCGAGGCTCTTCAGCGCATCGGCGCTCGACTTGGACGAGAACGCCGCCTTGTTCCATGCCGCGAGCGCGGCGACCGGCTTCAGCAGCGCGGCGAGCAGCAGCGCCCCCGCCCCCCGCAGCAGCCCTCTTCGTTGGCCCATCATGTATCGCTCCCTCCTTGACTTAAGGGAATACTAATACG
>DASVFV010000130.1:0-2913 GCA_036379875.1 Burkholderiales bacterium
CCGGCGCGCGGCTGCCGCGGTGCGCGCCGAGCTCGGCCTCGACCAGGTTGGCGTCGCCGATGAAGTCGGCGACGAAGCGGTCGCGCGGCGCCTCGTACAGGTCGCGCGGCGCGCCGATCTGGGCGATGCGCGCGTTCGACATGACGATGATGCGGTCGGAGACCGCGAGCGCCTCTTGCTGGTCGTGCGTGACGTACGCGACGGTAAGGCGCAGGCTCTGCTGCAGATCGCGGATGTCCTCGCGCACGCGCCGGCGCAGCTTCGCATCGAGGTTGGAGAGCGGCTCGTCGAACAAGAGCACCTGCGGCTCGAGCACCAGCGCGCGCGCCACCGCGACGCGCTGCTGCTGGCCGCCGGAAAGCTCGGAGGGCATGCGGCTGCCGAACTGCTCGAGGCCGACCATGCGCAGCTTGTCCCGCGCCTTGTCCTTCGCGTCGCGGTCGCCGCTCACGCTCGGCCCGTAAGCCACGTTCTCCAGCACGTTCATGTGCGGGAACAGCGCGTAGGACTGGAACACCATGCTCACGTCGCGCTCGGAAGCCGGCGCCGAGGTCACATCGCGCCCGCCGATGGTAATCGTGCCGGCGCTCACCATCTCCAGGCCGGCGATCAGGCGCAGCGTCGTGGTCTTGCCGCAGCCCGACGGCCCGAGCAGCGTGCAAAGCGTGCCCGGCTCGATGGTGAAGGAGATGTTGTCGACCGCGGTCACCGAGCCGTAGCGCTTGATGACGTTCGTGAACTCGACCGCGGCAGATTGCTTCATGCCGCCGCCGGGATGGTGGCGACGCTCTCGCGCCGGCCGAGCTTGCGCTCGCCGACGCCGAGCTGGATCAGGCCGATCACCGCCAGCATGATGACGATCAGCACGCACGAGTAGGCAATCGCGATGCCGAACTCGCCGGCCTCGACGCGGCCGACGATGTACGCGGTCGCCATGTTGTACTCCGCGGTGACGAGGAAGATCACCGCGCTCACCGCGGTCATGGCGCGCACGAAGCTGTACACCAGCGACGCCACGATCGCCGGGTGCAGCAGCGGCAGCACCACGCGGCGGATGGTGGTCGCCGAGCGCGCGCCGAGCGTATGCGAGGCTTCATCGAGCGACTTGTCGATCTGCGACAGCGTGGCGATGCCGGCGCGCACCCCGACCGGCATGTTGCGGAACACGAACGAAATAATGAGGATGGAGGCGGTGCCGGTAATCTCGATCGGCGGCACGTTGAAGGCGAGGATGTAGCTGATGCCCACCACGGTGCCGGGAATGGCGAAGCTGAGCAGCGTGCCGAACTCGAAAGCGCGCTTGCCGGCGAAGTCCTGGCGCGACAGCAGCCACGCAGTGAGCAGGCCGATCGCCGCGGTGAGCGGCGCCGCCACCGTGGCGATGCTGAGCGTGGTGATGAGCGAGTTCCAACCCGCGCCGTAGAAATGCAGCCCGCGCTGCGTGGCCTCGACGCCGAACGCGGCGAGAAAATGCGCGAGGGTGAAGGTGTAGTCGCGCCCGACCGACTTGACGAACCCGCCGACGAAGATGGTGGCGTAGATCACGAGCGTGAGCAGCGCCCACGGGATCGCGACGCCGTAGCACAGCCAGCGCAGGCCGCGCGGCAGCGGCACCGGCAGCCCGGCGTCGCCCTTGCCGGTCACGGTGGTATAGGAGGCGCGCCCGAGCCAGCGCTGCTGGGCCCAGAACGCGGCGAGGGTGAAGATCAGCAGCACGAGCGCCAGCACCGCGGCGCGGCTCTGGTCGTGCGAGGCGCCGACCACGGCGAAGTAGATCTTGACCGACAGCACCTCGTAGTTGCCCGACAGCACGAGCGGATTGCCGAAATCGGCCATGCTCTCGACGAAGCCGAGCAGGAACGCCGCGGCGAGCCCGGGCCGCAGCAGCGGCAGGGTCACGGTGCGGAACGTCGTCCAGCCGCGCGCGCGCAGGGTCTGCGACGCCTCCTCGAGCGACGGGCTGATGCCTTGCACCACGCCGACCAGCACGAGGAACGCGATCGGCGTGAAAGCGAGCAGCTGCGCGAGCGCCACGCCCGCCAGGCCGTAGATCCAGCGCGAGCGCGGGATATCGAGCCAGTCGCGCATCAGCTCGCTCACCGCGCCGGCGCGGCCGAAGAGCAGGATCACCGCCAGGCCGATGACGAAGGGCGGCGTGATGATCGGCAGCACGCTCATCACGCGCAGCAACCCCTTGAAGCGGAACGCGGTGCGCGCCGCGATCAGCGCGAAGGTGAGGCCGAGCACGGTAGAGCCGGCGCCGACCACGACGGCGAGGAACAGCGTGTTCCAGGCCACGCCGCAGCGCAGGCCCGAGTACAGGCAGTCGAGTCCCCACACCGAGCGGTCGAAAAAGCTGGCGATGAAGCCCCCGCCCTCGAACGCGCTCGCGAGCATGATGAAGAGCGGGAAGAACACGAAGGCCGAGATCGAGGCCACCACCAGGCCGATCGAGCCGACCACGAAGGCGTCGCCACGGCAGAAGCCGCGCGCCGCCAGGCCGAGGCAGAGCAGCATGAGGAAGCCCGCCGCGACGAGCAGCGCGCCGTAGCCCATGCCGGGCTGCGTCGGCCAGCCCGGCGGGGTGATGCTGGGATGGCGGAAGAGAAAGCCCTGCGCGAGCAGCAACAGGAGTCCCAGAAGTCCTGAAAGCACCAGCGCCGTGCTCGCCTGCGCCGGCGGCATGCGCCAGGGACGCGCGGCGAGGAGCGCAAGCACCGGCACAAACAGCGCAAGCAACCACGGCTTGCCGCGCAAGCCGTGCAGGAGCGCCGGCGCGCTCCACCAGGAACCCTCGACCGAGTACCACGGCAGCAGGGCAAGCCCTGCCGCCGTGGCAGCGATCCAGATTACTTGGGTAGTGCTTTGACTTCCTTGTCCCACTTCGACAGCAGCCGCTTGCGTTCCGCCGAC
>DASVFV010000131.1:0-16152 GCA_036379875.1 Burkholderiales bacterium
ATAAATACCGCTAAAGAGACATGAACGCTCCCCACGATCCCGGCTCCGTCGGCGCGGCCACCGCGCAGAAGGCGCATTTCGGCGAGCCGCTCAAGCTGCGCGGCGGCGCCGAGCTGCCTGCCTTCGAGCTCGCCTACGAGACCTACGGCACGCTGAACGCGGCGAAGTCGAACGCCGTGCTGGTTTGCCACGCGCTCAACGCCTCGCATCACGTCGCCGGGTTCTATGAAGGCGACAAAGGCAACATCGGCTGGTGGGACAACCTGGTCGGGCCGGGCAAGCCGCTCGACACCAACCGATTCTTCGTGATCGGCTCGAACTACATCGGCAGCTGCTTCGGCTCGACCGGCCCGGCGTCGATCAATCCGGCCACCGGCAAGCCGTGGGGCGCGGACTTTCCGGTCGTCACGGTCGAGGACTGGGTGGAAGCGCAGCGCCGCCTCGCCGATCGCCTCGGCATCGAGCGCTTCGCCGCGATCATCGGCGGCTCGCTCGGCGCCATGCAGGCGCTGCAGTGGACCTTGTCCTACCCGGAGCGCGTGCGCCACTCGATCGTGATCGCCGCGGCGGCGAAGCTCACGCCGCAGAACATCGCGTTCAACGAGGTGGCGCGCCAGGCCATCATGACCGACCCGGATTTCCACGGCGGCCACTATTACGACAAGGGGGTGGTGCCGACGCGCGGCCTGCGCATCGCGCGCATGATCGGCCACATCACCTATCTCTCGGGCGAGGCGATGGCGGAGAAGTTCGGCCGACTGATGCGCCGCGGCGCGCTCGGCTTCGACTTCGGCACCGACTTCGAGGTCGAGTCGTACCTGCGCTACCAGGGCGACAAGTTCTCCACCTACTTCGACGCCAACACGTATCTGCGCATCACCAAGGCGCTCGACTACTTCGACCCGGCGGCGGATTTCGGCGGCGACCTCACCAAGGCGCTGGCGCGCGCCCAGGCCGCATTCCTCGTCGTGTCGTTCAAGTCGGACTGGCGCTTCACGCCGGCGCGCTCGCGCGAGATCGTGCGCGCGCTGCTCGACAACCGGCGCATCGTCTCCTATCTCGAGCTCGACGCGCCCGGCGGGCACGACGCGTTCCTGCTCGAGGACCCGCGCTACCACGGCGCACTGCGCTCCTATTTCCAGAACATCGACCTGTGAGACCGGACCAGCAGGCGATCATCCAGTGGGTTGCGAAAGGCACGCGCGTGCTGGACCTCGGCTGCGGCGACGGCACGCTGCTGCGCTCGCTGTGGAAGGAGCGCGGGGCGCCGGGCTACGGCGTCGAGATCGAGGACGAGGCGGTGCTCGCGTGCGTGGCGAACGACGTCAACGTGCTGCAGGTCGACCTGGAGAGCGGCCTGTCCCTCTTCGCCGACCGCTCGTTCGATTGCGTGATCCTCTCCGAGACCCTGCAGACCATCCACCGCACCGAGTTCCTGCTGCGCGAGATGCTGCGCGTCGGGCGCGAGGGCATCGTCAGCTTCCCGAACTTCGGGCACTGGAACGCGCGCCTGCAGATCGCGCTGGGGCGCATGCCGGTGTCCGAGACCCTGCCCTACCAGTGGTACGAAACGCCCAACGTCCACCACTGCACCATTGCGGACTTCGAGGACCTGTGCCGGCGCGTCGGCGTGCGCATCCGCGAGCGCCTGGTGCTGCACGACGGCAAGCCGGTGACGATGATGCCGAACCTGCTCGGCAGCCTTGCGGTCTACCGTTGCACGGCCGGATAGTCTTCGTCTGCACCGGCAACGTATTTCGCAGCCTCACCGCGGAATACGCGCTGCGCGCCCGGCGGCCGGACCTCGTGGTCGCCTCGGCCGGCACGGCGCAGGGCGACGATCTCGTGCCGCCGGAGGTGTCGGCCTATCTGCTCGCCAAGGGCTTCGACGTGCGCGCGCACCGGCGCCGGGCGCTCACACAGGACATCATCGAGCAGGCAGATCTCGTCGTCGCGATGAGCCTCGACCATCGCGACTTCATCCGTGCGCGCTTCGGCGTCGAGGTGCCGGTCTTCCTCGAATGCTGCGGCGAAGCGCCGGCGGCGCTCCTCGACCTGCACGAAGCCGTCGCCGACTACCGCACCAACCCCGCCGCGGCCGTCGCGCACATCTGCGCGACCATCGACCGCATCATCGACCTCACCCCGCGTCTCGCGCGCAGGGTCGATAATCTTTTCCGGCATGTCGACTAGGGACGCGCTGGCCCTTGCAGCCTGGCTGCTGGCGAGCTTCGCCGCGGCGGGCGTAGGCGCGGTCGCGTCGGCGGACGCGGGCGCGTTCTACGCGCAGCTCGCACGGCCGAGCTGGGCGCCGCCCGGCTGGCTCTTCGCGCCGGTCTGGTCCGTGCTGTACCTGCTGCAAGGGCTTGCCGCCTGGCTGGTCTGGCGCGCACGCGGCTGGAGCTTCGCCCTCGTCCTCTTCCTCGCGCAACTGGCCCTGAATGCGCTGTGGACCTGGATCTTCTTCGCCTGGCGCCAGGGCGGGCTCGCCTTCGCCGAGATCCTCGTCCTGTGGGCGCTCATCGTCGCCACCGTCGCCGCGTTCTGGCGCATCCGCGCCCTGGCCGGTGCGCTCCTCCTTCCCTATCTCGCCTGGGTCAGCTTCGCCTGCGCGCTCACCTACTCGGTCTGGCAGCGCAATCCATGGTGACCGATCCGGAAGGCGGGCGCCTGAAGAAAATGTTCGGCGAGCTCGCGGACGAAGAGCTGCTGCGCCGCTGCGCCTCCGGCGAGCTCACCGAGCTTGCGCAGTCGATCGCCATGGCCGAAGTGCGCGCGCGCGGACTCACGCTACCGCGCAAGCTGCCGCCTGCCCGCGAGCCGGAGTACCAGGGCGACTGGGTCGTCGTCGCGCAATACCTGTCTTTCGCCGAGGTGCATATCCTGCGTTCGCTCTTGCAGAACGCGGGGATTCCAGCCGAGGTCGCCGACGCGCAGCTCGTGCAGACCGACGCGTTGCTCATCCCGGCATTGCGCGGGGCGCGCCTGAGGGTGCCGGAGACGCGCGTTGCTGAAGCGAAGGAGGTCATCGCCGCCTTCAAGCGCGGCGATTTCGAGCTCGGCGAGGACTTCGAACCCGGGCCGAGCTAGCCGCCGGATCTTTTTATCGCCGCGTCCCGGAATGCGCTGTCCCCCGCAAGAACGGGATTGCACGGCGCGGCGCGGCTCAATAAGTTGTCCGCTCAGGCATCCAATCAGGGAGGAAGGCCGTGAAGAGACAGCAGCCATTGCCGATGAGGCTCAGGGATCTCGATCGTCTTTCGGTTGACGACTGGATCGACAAGGCCGTGGTGGCGAAGGAGAAGATCGAGGCCAGGCTCGGGTTCAAGGTCAAGAGCGTCGCCATCACGGTATCCGCAACCCCATCGGTCACGGTGACCTTGGAGCCGAAGTAGCCTAGCTCTTGCCTTCGGTGCCGGCCGAGCCCATCGACACGTCGGCGAGCCCGGAGCGGATCATGAACCAGAAGAGGAACACGCCCGGCAGCGCGATCAGCGTGGTGAGCAGGTAGAAGTTGACGTAGCCGATCGCGCCGATCAGGCCGCCCGCCGTGGTGCCGGTGAGGAAGCGGCCGGCGATGCTCGCAAGCGCGGAGAGCAGCGCGTACTGAGTGGCGGTGAAGCGCAGGTTGCAAAGCGCGGACAGGTACGCGACCACGGTCACGCCGCCGATGCCGCTCGCGAAGTTCTCGAAGCCCACCGCCGCCGCCATGCCGAGGTTGGTATGGCCGGCGGCCGCCAGGCCGGCGAAGCTCAGGTTGGAGATCGCCATCAGCACCAGGCTGATCAGCACCGAGCGCTTCATGCCCAGGCCCGCATAGAGGATGCCGCCGACGAAGATGCCGGCAAGCAGCGCGGCGAAGCCGACGCCGATGTCGTAGAAGGCGATCTCGTCGTTGCTGAAGCCCAGGTCCTGGAACAGCAGCCGCAGCGTGAGGTTGGCGAGCGTGTCGCCGATCTTGTGGATCAGCACGAAAAGCAGCACCACCAGTGCGCCCTGGCGGCGGATGAATTCGACCAGCGGGCTGAAGTACGCAATAAGCGCTTCCACCACGCCGTGCGCGCGCGCGGGCTCGCGGTGCCGCGCCGGCTCGCCCATCACCACGCCGACCAGCATGGCGGGCAGCGCGAACGCCGCGCAGGCGATGTACGCGGCGGTCCAGCCGATGCGCGCCGCGAGCACCAGCGCGAGCGCGCCCGCCGCGGCCGAGCCGATGCGCCAGCCGTATTGCGACATGCCCGAGCCGGCGCCGAGCTGGCGCGGCTCGAGCAGCTCGATGCGATACGCGTCGATGATGATGTCGAACGTCGCGCCCGCCACGCCGAGCGTGATCGCGGCGACCGCCACCATGTAGAGCGACTGCTGCGGGTCGGCGAAGCCGAGGAAAGTCACCGCGGCGACCACCAGCACGCCGACCAGCCACAGCCAGCTGCGCCGCTGGCCGAACCTGCCGATGAGCGGCAGGCGCACATGGTCGACCATCGGCGCCCAGAGGAACTTGAAGTTGTAGGCGAGGAAGGTGAGCGCGAACGCGGTGACGGCGCTTTTCGTCACGCCGTGCTGCGCGAGCCGCGTGCTCAGCGTCGCGCCGATCATCGCGAAAGTGAAGCCCGACGAGACACCGAGGGCGAGCGCCGCGAGGGGCGCCCGCTCGAGGTAAGGCCGCAGTCCTCCGGCTACGCCCTCAGTCCAGCGGCCAGTCATAGTCGATCACGAGCGGCGCATGGTCGGAGAAGCGCTTCGCCTTGTAGATCGATTCGCGCCGCGCGGTCGCGGCGACGCCGGGCGTGGCGATCTGGTAGTCGATGCGCCAGCCGACGTTCTTCTTCCACGCCTGGCCGCGGTTCGACCACCAGGTGTACTGGTCGGGCTTGTCGTTGAGTTTGCGGAACACGTCGACGAAGCCGAGCTCGTCGAACACGCGCGTGAGCCAGGCGCGCTCCTCGGGCAGGAAGCCCGAGTTCTTCTGATTGGAGCGCCAGTTGCGCAGGTCGATCTCCTTGTGCGCGATGTTCCAGTCGCCGCACAGGATCAGCTCGTGATTGCGCTCCTTCAGCTTTTTCAGGTGCAGCAGGAACGCCTTGAGGAAGCGGAACTTCGAGGCCTGACGATGCGGCCCGGCCGAGCCGGAGGGCATGTACATCGAGATCACCCACAGTTTTCCAAAGCGCGCCTCGATGTAGCGCCCCTCGGCGTCGAACTCGCGGTGCGCGAAGCCGCGGCGCACCTCGTCCGCGGTCTTGCGGCTATATAAGGAGACGCCGCTGTAGCCCTTCTTCTTCGCGAACGCGTGGCAGGTCTGGTAGACCTTCAGGCCGTGCAGCTTCTCGTCCAGGTCGGCCTCCTGGCATTTCATCTCCTGCAGGCACACCACGTCGGCGCGCTGCCCCGCGAGCCAGCGGAACAGCCCCTTGTTCGCCGCCGACCGGATGCCGTTGACGTTGAGGGTGATGACCCTCACGAGAGGAGCAGGGGAGGATAAATCTTCCCCCGCACCCCCCTAGGCGGATGGGAAGGCCGATACGCCGCCATGGGTCGCCGACCACTGCGCCGGTGCGTGCAGGAAGCTCTCCACTTCCGAGACCTGCTTCGACTCGAGGTAGCCGCCCTTCTTCACCACGGCGAGCACGTCCCACCACGTGGCGAGGTAGTGCAGGCGCACGTTGAGCTCGGAGAGGATCTTCTTCGACTCCGGAAAGATGTCGTAGTAGAAGTTGACGAACACGTGGTCGACGATCGCGCCGGCGTTGCGCAGCGCCTGGCAGAAATTGATTTTCGAGCGCCCGTCGGTGGTCAGGTCCTCGACCAGCAGGGTGCGCGCGCCTTCGCGCACGTCGCCCTCGATCTGCGCGTTGCGGCCGAAGCCCTTGGGCTTCTTGCGCACGTACTGCATCGGCAGGCCGAGGCGCTCGGCGATCCACGCCGCGTACGGAATGCCGGCGGTCTCGCCGCCCGCCACCACGTCGAACTGCTCGAAGCCCACGTCGCGCGCCAGCATGCCGGAGGCGAAGTCAACCAGCTGCGTGCGGATGCGTGGATAGAAGATGAGCTTGCGGCAGTCGATGTAGACCGGGCTCGCCCAGCCGGAGGTAAAAATGAACGGCTTGTCCGAGAAAAACAGCACAGCCTTGACCTCGAGCAGCATCTTGGCCGTCGTCTCGGCAACGAAAGCCTTGTCGGCGAAGTGCATAAGCGGCGCCGATTCTACAGGTAGAATGGCCCGGATTCGCGCTCATGGGAGGGTGGCGATGAAAACCACGACCACGATGTTTGCCGCAACCGCGCTGCTGCTCGCGCCGCTCGCCGCGCACGCGCAGAACAAGGAGCAGTACACCTACCGCTGCGTCGGCAAGGACGGCAAGAAGTATTACGGCCAGACCATCCCCGACGCGTGCCTCGGCCGCCCGCTCGAGCTCATCAACAAGCAGGGCCTGGTCGTGAAGCGCATCGACCTGGAGGGCGAGGAGAAGGCGCGCCTCGCGAAGGAGGCCGAGGCCGAGAAGAAAAGGGAGCTGGAGCTGGCGGAGAAGGACCACATCCGCCGCACGCGCGCCCTGCTCGCCACCTACACGAGCGAGAAGGACATCGAGGACTCGCGCAACCGCGACCTGCGCAACCACGACAAGGGCGTGCAGGAAGTGGAGAAGCGCATCGCCGACCTGCAGAAGCGCCAGCAGCAGTTCCAGAAGGAGCTCGCGCTGTACAACGACGCGGCCAAGGGCGCGCCGCCGGCGCGGCTCAAGGAAGAGATCACCAACGCGGAGATCGACCTGAAGGCCCAGCAGAGCCTGCTCGAAGCGAAGAAGAAGGAGGCGCAGGCCATCAACGCGCGCTACGACGACGACAAGCGCCGCTACCAGGAAGCAACCGGCAAGAGGCCCGTCAGCCCTTCAGCTTCGCGCGCAGGATCGCGTTGACCTGCGCCGGGTTGGCCTTGCCCTGGGTGGCCTTCATCACCTGGCCGACCAGCGCGTTGAACGCCTTCTCCTTGCCCGCCCGGTAGTCCGCCACCTGCTTCTCGTTCTTCGCTAGCACCTCGTCGACCGCTTTTTCGAGCGTCGCCGAATCACTGATCTGCTTTAACCCCAGCTTCTCGATGACCTGGTCCGGCGTGCCTTGGCCGGACCACATCGCCGGCAGCACCTTTCCAACCGCGCTGGTGTTCGAGATGGTGCCGTCCGAAACGCGCTGGAACAACGCTCGCAGCGCATCCGGCGTTACCTTGCTCTGCGAGAAATCGAGCGCCTCG
This sequence comes from Burkholderiales bacterium, assembly GCA_036379875.1. Lineage (GTDB taxonomy): Bacteria > Pseudomonadota > Gammaproteobacteria > Burkholderiales > SG8-39 > SCGC-AG-212-J23. The sequence continues at coordinate 7,250 of DASVFV010000131.1, forward strand.
TCATTGATGCGCGCGGCAAGCGGTCCGACGATCCAGTTGGCAAGCGCTGGAATCGCTTCGCGCGGCGCATCCTTGAAAGTGTCCAAAGCAAAGCTCGTGATCGCCACACTCGAGGTGAGCAAAGCCGCCTGTTCGGCCGGCACATGGCCGTACTCCACGAACTGGGCACGGTGCTCCTCGCGGGATTTCCGCATCGAAGCCCTGATCCGCGAAATCATCGCTTCCGTAATGACGACCGGGAGCAGATCCGGATCCGGGAAGTAGCGATAGTCCTGCGCGTCCTCCTTGCTGCGCATCGAGCGCGTCTCATTGCGGTCAGGGTCGTAGAGACGCGTTTCCTGCTCGACCTTGCCGCCGCGTTCAAGGATCTCGATCTGGCGCGCGGCCTCGAACTCGATCGCCTGCTCCATGAAGCGGAATGAGTTCAGGTTCTTGATCTCGCAACGCGTGCCGAGGGTGCCGCCCTTCTTGCGCACCGACACGTTGGCATCGCATCTGAACGAGCCTTCCTGCATGTTGCCGTCGCAGATCTCGTACCAGGTAACCAGGTCATACAGAGCTTTCGCGTAGGAGATGGCCTCTTTGGCGCCGCGCAGGTCGGGCTCCGAGACGATCTCGAGCAACGCCGTGCCGGCGCGGTTCAGGTCGATGCCGCTCATGCCGCGGAACGCTTCGTGAAGGGACTTTCCGGCATCTTCTTCAAGGTGCGCTCTCGTTAAGCGCACGTCTTTGCCTTCGATCTTCACCACGCCGCCTTGCACGATCGGCAGCTCGTACTGGCTGATCTGATAGCCCTTGGGGAGGTCGGGGTAGAAGTAGTTCTTGCGCGCGAACACCGAGCGGCGGTTGATGGTGCCGTTCACCGCGATGCCGAAGCGGATGGCGTGCTCGACGGCCGCGCGGTTCAGCACCGGCAGCACGCCGGGCAGCGCGATGTCCACCGCGGAGGCCTGCGTGTTGGGCGGCGCGCCGAACGCGGTGGAGGCGCCCGAGAAGATCTTGCTGCGGGTGAGGAGCTGGGCGTGCGTCTCGATGCCGACCACGATCTCCCAGCTCATGGCAGGAGCTCGCAGTTGCCGCGCTTGTCGATGAAGAGCCACCCCCAGTGCGCGTCGGCCTCGCATTGCGCCGCGCAGTTCTCGGCGCGCAGGGCGAGCAGCTCGCCGGCATCGCGCAGGGTCAGGCGGCAGCCGCCGGCGACGAAGCGCAGCGCGCCGCGCATGGGTCGCTGCTCGGCCGCGCTCACGCTGCAGGCCTGGCCGCCCGGCTCGACCACGCGCCATTCCAGGCTCTTCAGCGCGCCCTTCTCGATCGCGAGCGAAAGGCGGGACTGGTAGCGCGCATCCTTCGCCTCGCAGCGCACGTTGGTGCTCAGGCCGTCGAGCGCCGGGAACTCCTCGCTGAACTCGAACTCCTCGCGCCGCTGCCCGCCCGGACCGAGGCGCGTGCCTTTGTAGACGCCCTCGCGCCACGTGCCGCGCAGCTCGGCGGTCGGCGGCCGGCCGAACAGGATCGGCGTTGAGCCTTCCTTGAGCACCGTCACGCCGAGCTCCGGGCTGCGCTCGCCCTCGACGAAGCGCCGCGCCAGCGTCGGCAGGATCACGTACTCGCCGGCCACCTGCGCCGAGCCGTCGGCGCGCAGCGCCGAGTGCAGGATGAGGAGCGCGGGCCGCGTGCCGACCTTGCCGATCAGCTCGTGCGGCTGCTCCTGCGCGAGGGCGGCGAGCGGGATGAGGAAGACGAGGAGCCTCATAGCGGCGCCTCGGCGGGCACGCGCCGGTGCCAGTCGGTCGCCTGCTGGTAGCGCTGCGCCACGCCGAGCAGCCGGCCTTCCGAGAAGTGCGGCCCGGTGAGCTGCAGCCCGACCGGTAATCCGTTCGCGTCGAAGCCGCACGGAATCGACAGCGCGGGCAGGCCGGCGAGCGGCGCCGGGATGGTGAACACGTCGCCGAGGTACATCTGCACCGGGTCGCTGGTCCGCGCGCCGAGCTCGAACGCGGTGGTCGGCGCGGTCGGGCCGACGATGAAATCGACCTGGCTGAAGGCCTGCTGGAAATCGCGCGCCACCAGCCGGCGGATCTTCTGCGCCTGGAGATAGTAGGCGTCGTAGTAGCCGTGCGAGAGCACGTAGGTCCCGACCAGGACGCGGCCTTTCACCTCGGCGCCGAAGCCCTCCGCGCGCGTGCGGCAATACATGTCCATGAGGTCGGCGTACTCGCTGGCGCGGTGGCCGTAACGCACGCCGTCAAAGCGCGAGAGATTGGAGGACGCCTCGGCCGGCGCGATCACGTAGTACGCGGCGACCGCGACCTCGGTATGCGGCAGCTCGACCTCGACGAGTCGCGCGCCCTCGGACTTGAGCCAGTCGATCGCGGCGCCGACCGCCTTGCGCACGCCGGGCTCGAGGCCCTCGCCGAAGTACTCGCGAGGAATGCCGATGCGCAGCTCTTTCAGGGAAGGCGCAGGGACCTTCGTGTAGTCCTCTCGGGGCCGCTGCAGGCTGGTGGAGTCGCGCGCGTCGTGTCCCGCCATCACGTTCAGGAGCAGCGCGAGGTCGGCCGCGCTGCGCGCGATCGGCCCGGCCTGGTCGAGCGACGATGCGTAGGCGATGAGCCCGTAGCGCGACACCAGGCCGTAGGTCGGGCGCAACCCGCACACCCCCGAGAACGCCGCCGGCTGGCGCACCGAGCCGCCGGTATCGGTGCCGGTGGCCGCCGGCACCATGCGCGCCGCTACCGCGGCGGCCGAGCCGCCCGACGAGCCGCCCGGCACGCGCTTGCGGTTCCAGGGGTTGCGCACCGGCCCGAAGTACGAGTTCTCGTTGGACGAGCCCATGGCGAACTCGTCCATGTTGCACTTGCCGAGCGCCACCACGCCGGCCGCCTTGAACTGCTCGACCACGTGGGCGTCGTAGGGGCTGACGAAGCTCTCCAGCATGCGCGAGCCGCACGTGGTGCGCTGGCCCCGCGTGCAGTAGATGTCCTTGTATGCAAAGGGAACTCCGGTGAGCGCGCCGGCCTGGCCTTGCGCGCGCAGCGCGTCGGCGCGGGCCGCCTGCTCGAGCGCACCGGCCTCGTCCACGGTGATGAACGCGTTCAGCTCCTTCAGCTCGCCGATGCGCCGCAGAAACGCGCGCGCCAGCTCCACCGAGGACGCTTTCCGGGCGGCCAAGGCCGCCGACAGCTCGCTTACCGTGGCGTTGAGCACCTACTCCACTACCTTGGGCACGAGGTACAGCCCTTCCTCGACCGCCGGGGCAACGGCCTGGTAGCGCTCGCGCTGGTCCGTTTCCGTGACGGAATCCTCGCGGAGCGGCTGAATCACGTCCTGCGCGTGGGCCATCGGCTCGATGCCGGAGGTGTCGACGCGGCGAATCTGCTCGATCATCGCCAGCACGCCGTTCAGGCGCTCGGTCACCGCCGCCGGCTCGGCGCCCTGGAGGGCGATGCGAGCGAGCCGGGCGATGCGCCGCACGTCGTCGGGGGATAGCGACATTCTTTTCGGACCGGAAGGAACTGGAGCGCCGCGTTATCTCCCGCAGCGTTCGTTAGCGTATCATAGCGAGCCATTGAAACGGGCCGAGGTATAACGCCTAAGGTCCGGTACCTAAACGAAAAACGGCAGAACGGAAAAGGCCCCGACCCTTGCCCATGCTTGGATTCCTCCGCAGCTACTTCTCCAACGATCTCGCAATCGACCTAGGCACGGCCAACACGCTGATCTACGTGCGCGGCAAAGGCATCGTGCTCGATGAGCCTTCCGTCGTGGCGATCCGACAGGAAGCCGGGCCGAACGGGAAGAAAACGATCCAGGCGGTCGGCAAGGAAGCGAAGCAGATGCTGGGCAAGACGCCGGGCAACATCATCGCGATCCGCCCGATGAAGGACGGCGTGATCGCCGACTTCACCGTCACCGAGCAGATGCTCAAGCAGTTCATCAAGAAGGTGCACGACAACAAGCTGTTCTCGCCTTCGCCGCGCATCATCATCTGCGTGCCGTGCGGCTCGACCCAGGTCGAGCGCCGCGCGATCCGCGAGAGCGCGATCGGCGCGGGCGCGGGGCAGGTGTATCTCATTGAGGAGCCGATGGCCGCGGCGATCGGCGCCGACCTGCCGGTCGCCGACGCGACCGGCTCGATGGTGGTCGACATCGGCGGCGGCACCACGGAAGTCGGCGTGATCTCGCTCGGCGGCATGGTGTACTCCGGCTCGGTGCGCGTGGGCGGCGACAAGTTCGACGAGGCGATCATCAACTACATCCGCCGCAACTACGGCATGCTGATCGGCGAGACCACCGCGGAGCTGATCAAGAAGGAAATCGGCTCCGCGTTCCCGGGCAGCGAGGTGCGCGAGATGGAAGTGAAAGGCCGCAACCTCGCCGAGGGCATTCCGAGGAGCTTCACCATCAGCTCGAACGAGATCCTCGAGGCGCTCACCGAGCCGCTCAACCAGATCGTCTCCGCGGTCAAGTCGGCCCTCGAGCAGACGCCGCCCGAGCTCGGCGCCGACATCGCGGAAAAAGGCATGGTGCTCACCGGCGGCGGCGCGCTGCTGCGCGACCTCGACCGCCTGCTCATGGAAGAGACCGGCCTGCCCGTCATCGTGGCCGACGACCCGCTGACCTGCGTGGTGCGCGGCTCGGGCAAGGCCCTGGAGAAGATGGAGCACTTCGGGCCTATCTTCACCAACGACTGATAATAGCGGGGGATGGACCACACTCCCCCGCCGTTCTTCAAGCGTGGCCCCGCACCGCTAGTCAGGCTGTTCTTTTTCGCCTCGCTTTCGCTCGCACTGCTCGTGATCGACGCGCGCTTCCGCTACGCCGAGGGGCTGCGCGCCTGGCTCGCGCTCGCCGCCTACCCGCTGCAGCGCGCCGCCACCGCGCCGGCCGAGCTGCTCTCTGCCGTGGGCAGCTTCTTCTCCACGCAGGCGAGCCTGGTCGAGGAGAACCAGCGCCTGCGCGAGAAGGCGCTCGCCTACTCGCACGACGCGCAGCGCTACGAGGCCGCGCAGGCCGAGGCCGAGCAGCTGCGCAAGCTGGTCGGCGCGCAGGAGAAGATCGAGTCGCGCGTAATCCCGGCCGAGGTGCTGTACAGCAGCCGCGATCCGTACTCGCACAAGCTGTTCATCGACCGCGGCGCCACGCACGGCGTGCGCCCCGGCAGCCCGGTCACCGACGAAGCGGGCGTGGTGGGCCAGGTCACGCGCGTGCACCCGCTGGTCTCCGAAGTGACGCTCGCCACCGACCGCGACCAGGCGATCCCGGTGCAGGTGGTGAGGAACGGCCTGCGCGCGGTCGCGTTCGGCGGCGGCGCCTCGGGCACGCTCGAGCTGCGCTTCATGGCGGCGAACGCCGACATCCAGACCAACGACCGCCTGGTCACCTCCGGCATCGACGGCACCTATCCGCCCGGGCTGCCGGTGGCGAGCGTGCTGCGCATCGAGCGCGACGCCGAGAATGCCTTCGCGCGCGTGGTGTGCCGCCCCGCCGCGGGCGTGGATCGCGGGCGCTTCGTGCTGGTGCTGACCGACGACAGCGTGAAGCCGCCGCGCCCGGTGGAGCTGGAGGCTTCGAAAGACCGCACGCGGCGCGGCCGGCTGAAGGATCGGGACAAAGATGGATCTGTCCGGTAGCCGCCAGATCCTGCAGCCGGTGCGCTTGAGCACGATCATCGTGTCGTTCGCGATCGCGCTGCTGCTCAACTTCCTGCCGTGGCGCGACCTGCGCGTGGTGCCCGACTTCGTCGCGCTGGTGCTGCTGTTCTGGTGCATCCGCCAGCCGCGCATGGTGGGCCTGGGCGTGGGCTGGACGCTGGGGCTGCTCACCGACGCGGGCAACGGCGTGCTGCTCGGCCAGCACGCGCTCGCCTACTCGATCCTCGCGTTCCTCGGCATCTGGCTGTCGCGCCGCGTGCTGTGGTTCGGCCCCGCGCTGCAGGCGCTGCACGTCGGCGCCCTGCTGCTCGCCGCGCAGGGCGTCGCGCTGCTGGTGCGCCTCGCGGCGGGCGACGACTTCCCGGGCTGGCCGCTCATCGTCGGGCCGATCGCCGGCGCGCTGCTCTGGCCGGCGGCGAGCTGGCTGCTACTTCTGCGCCAGCGCCGCCCGGCGCGCGAACAGGCGATCTAGATGCCCAGCCTCCTCGGCCACGGCGAGCTGCGCAACTCCGAGCGCGAGCTGCAGCAGTTCCAGTTCCGCCTCGGCGTCGCGGGCGCGGCGATGCTCGCCGCGTTCGCCATCCTGCTCGCGCGCTTCGTCTTCCTGCAGGTGGTGCAGCACGACCACTACCGCTCGAAGGCCGAGGACAACCGCATCTCGATCGTGCCGATCACGCCGAATCGCGGGCTGATCACCGACCGCAACGGCGTGGTGGTGGCGCGCAACTATTCGGGCTACACGCTGGAGATCTTCCCGCGCCGCGTGAAGAGCGTCGAGGCGACCATCGACCAGATCGCCGAGCTGATCGAGATCACGCCGCGCGACCGCGCGCGCTTCAAGCGGCTCACCGTCGAGACGCGCAACCCCGAGAGCCTGCCGATCCGCACCCGCCTCACCGACGAGGAAGTGGCGAAATTCGCCGCCAACCGCTACCGCTACGAAGGCGTGGAAATCAAGGCGCGCCTGTTCCGCCAGTACCCGTTTGCCGACGTCGGCTCGCACGTGATCGGCTACATGGGACGCATCAACAAGGACGACCAGCAGCGCCTCGAGGACGAGGGGGTGGACGCCAACTACCGCGGCACCGACTACATCGGCAAGAGCGGCGTGGAGGCGAAATACGAGCGCGAGCTGCACGGCACCACCGGCTTCGAGCAGGTCGAGATCGACGCCGCGGGCCGCGGCATCCGCACGCTGTCGCGCACGCCGGCGGTTTCCGGCAACAACATCGTGCTTTCGCTCGACATGCGGCTGCAGCGCGTGGCGGAGAACGCGTTCGGCGAGCGCCGCGGCGCGCTGGTGGCGCTCGAGCCCGGCACCGGCGCGGTGCTCGCGCTCGTGTCGAAGCCCGGCTTCGACTTGAATCTCTTCGTCGACGGCCCGGATCCGCAGTACTGGGCCGACCTCAACACCAACCCCGACCGCCCGCTCAACAACCGCGCCATCGCCGGCGTGTACCCGCCGGGCTCGACCTTCAAGCCGTTCATGGCGCTCGCCGCGCTCGAGCTCGGCAAGCGCCGCTACAACAGCACGATCAACGACCCGGGCTATTTCGTCTTCGGCGACCGGCGCTTCCGCGATTCCAAGCCCGGCGGCCACGGCGTGGTCGACCTGCTCAAGTCGATCGTGGTGTCCTCCGACACCTACTACTACATGCTCGCGAACGACATGGGCATCGACGCGATCGCCGGCTTCATGGGCCAGCTCGGCCTCGGCAGCCCGACCGGCATCGACCTGGAGGGCGAGGCGCGCGGCGTGCTGCCCTCGCCGGAATGGAAGATGAAGCGCTTCAAGCGCCCCGAGCAGCAGCGCTGGTATCCCGGCGAGACCATCTCGATCGGCATCGGCCAGGGCTACAACGCCTACACGCCGATCCAGCTCGCGCAGGCGATGGCGACGGTGGTGGCCAACGGCAGGATGTACCGGCCGCACGTGCTGTCGCACATCGAGAACCCGCGCACGCGCGAGCGCCGCAGCATCGAGCCCGAGCTGATCGCGCAGGTGCCCCTCAAGAAAGAGCACGTCGAATTCATCAAGCGGGCCATGGCGGGCGTGACCAAGGAGGGCACCGGCGCGCGCGCCTTCGCCAAGGCCGAGTACACGAGCGGCGGCAAGACCGGCACCGCGCAGGTCATCGCGATGAAGCAGAACGAGAAGTACGACGAGAAGAAGGTCGAGGAGCGCCACCGCGACCACTCGCTGTATATCTCGTTCGCGCCGCTCGAGAACCCGATCATTGCCATGCTGGTGATCGTGGAGAACGGCGGCTTCGGCGCGCGCGCCGCGGCGCCGATCACGCGCACGGTGCTCGACTACTACCTGGTCGGCAAGCTGCCCAAGGAACTCGAGGAAGCCACGCCGGTCGACGAGTTCGAGGACGGAAGCGAGAGCGACTGATGGAGCTCGCGCGCCTGCCCGTGCAGCGCATCGCCCAGCGCCTCATCGAGGGCATCGACAGCACGCTGCTCGTCATCATCCTCGCGCTTTCCATGCTCGGCTTCGCGGCGCTGTTCTCGGCGAGCTACGACACGCCGGGGCGCGTGCTCAGCCAGCTCGTCAGCCTGTGCATCGCGCTCAGCGCGATGTGGGTGGTGGCACAGCTCGCGCCGCAGACCCTGATGCGCTTCGCCGTGCCGGCCTACGTGATCGGCCTGGTGCTGCTGGTGGCGGTGGCCCTGTTCGGCGACGTGGTGAACGGCGCGCGGCGCTGGCTGCACGTCGGCGTGACGCGCTTCCAGCCCTCCGAGATGCTCAAGCTCGCGGTGCCGCTCATGCTGGCCTGGTATTTCCACCGCCGCGAGTCGAGCCTGCGCCTGCGCGACTTCGCGCTCGCCGCGCTGCTGCTCATCGTGCCGTTCGGCCTGATCGTGCGCCAGCCCGACCTCGGCACCGCCGCGCTGGTGGGCGCGGTCGGCTTCTACGTGATCTTCTTCGCCGGGCTGAGCTGGCGCGTGATGGGCGCGCTCGCGGGCCTGTTCATCGTCGCGCTGTTCCCGCTCTGGGGGATGCTGCACGACTATCAGCGCCGCCGCGTGCTGACGCTGCTCGACCCGACCACCGACCCCTTGGGGGCCGGCTACCACATCATCCAGGCCACCATCGCGGTCGGCTCGGGCGGCCTGTCCGGCAAGGGCTGGCTGAACGGCACGCAGGCGCACCTCGAGTTCATCCCCGAGCGCCACACCGACTTCATCTTCGCGGTGTACTCCGAGGAATTCGGCCTGATCGGCAACCTGGTGCTGCTCACG
>DASVFV010000132.1:0-3553 GCA_036379875.1 Burkholderiales bacterium
CGGCATGTGCGTGATGGCGCTCGGCAGCGATACGCGCGGCTCGATCCGCCAGCCCGCGGCGCTGTGCGGCGTCGTCGGCTTCAAGCCGACGCAACGGCGCGTGCCGCGCGACGGCGCGTTTCCGCTTTCCTACACGCTGGACTCGATCGGGCCGCTCGCCAACTCGGTGGCCTGCTGCGCGGCCTACGACGCGATCCTCGCCGGCGAGCCGCTCGAGCCGCTGCCCGAGCTGCCCGCGAAGGGCCTGCGCTTTCTGGTGCCGAAGACCGAGGTGCGCGAAGGCCTCGATCGCGAAGTGGAAGCCGCGTTCAACCGCGCCGTCGAGAAGCTGCGCAGCGCGGGCGCAGTGATCACCGAGAAGGCCGTGCCGGCGTTCGATCGCCAGGCCGAGTACTTCAAGGGCGGCGGCTACGCGGGCGCGGAGGCCTACGCCATCCACCGCAAGTACGCCGACCGGCTCGCCGACTACGACCCGCGCGTGGCGAAGCGCGTGCTGCTCGGCAAGGACCTGAGCGCCGCCGACTACGTCGAGCTCGGCGTGCTGCGCGCGCAGTACCAGCGCGAGGTCGAGGCGTTGCTCGCGCCGTTCGACGCCTTCCTGCTGCCGAGCGCACCGTGCATCCCGGGGCCGATCGCCGAGGTCGACGCGAGCGACGAGGCGTACTTCCGCTGGAACATGCGCATCCTGCGCATCGTCGGGCTGGTCAACTTCCTCGACGGCTGCGCGACCTCGCTGCCGTGCCACGAGCGCGGCGCCGCGCCGGTCGGCCTCATGGTGTGCGGCCCGGCGATGAGCGACCGGCGCATCCTCGCCGTATCGGCTGCCGTCGAGCGAGCGCTCGAGCGATAGAGGAGCGTAGATTCCCGCTGGAATCGATACCCGCGTAGCGCGCCGGCGCTTCGAGCGCGCGGCGAAGACCTACGGCGCGTCGGCGAAGCTCGAGGACGAGGTGGCCGCGCGCATGCTCGAGCGCCTCGATTACGTGAAGATCGCGCCGCGCCGCGTGCTCGACGCGGCGAGCGGACCGCCGCGCCCGGGCCTCGGCAAGCGCTACCCCGCCGCGGATGTCGTGGCTCTGGATTTTTCGCTCGGCATGCTCTGCGCCGCGAAGCGCAAATGGTTCGGCAGGAATCCTCTTCGCCTGTGCGGCGATGTCGGCCGCCTGCCGCTCGGCGGCGAATCGTTCGGGCTCGTGTGGTGCAACATGGCGCTGCACTGGCTCGCCGATCCGCTGCCGGCGCTGCGCGAGTTCGCGCGCGTGCTGGCGCCTGACGGGCTGCTGACGTTCAGCACGCTCGGCCCCGACACTCTGAAGGAGCTGCGCGGCGCGGCGGGCGCGCGGCGCGTTCACGATTTCACCGACATGCATGACATCGGCGACATGCTGCTCGAGGCCGGGTTCGGAGCCCCGGTGATGGACATGGAAATGATCGAGCTCGCGTATGAAACGCCGGCGCGGCTGCTCGACGATTTGCGCGCGAGCGGCCAGACGCTCGCGCGCGCCGACCGCACGCGCGGGCTGCAGGGTCGCGCCTTTGCCGACAAGCTGCGCGCGGGTCTGACAGGCCGCGCCACGTTCGAAGTGGTTTACGGACACGCGTGGATGAACCGCAAGGCGAACCAGGAGGTGAAAACCGTTCGTGTTTTCAAGCGCATGCCTTGAGACCGGCTCGCCGGATGTGATACTTTCGCGTACTTCCGTGAGCACCTCCCGGTCGAGCCTGGTCCTGAAGCGCAACTGCTCCATGTCGCCCAGGGCCCTTGCCGCGGTGTTCGCGGCGCTTGCCGCGGTGGTGCTGCTGATCAGCGCGGTGTTCACGGCGCTGGGCGCGTGGCTCGTGCTGCCGTTCGCCGGGCTGGAAGTGCTGCTGCTCGGCGGGGCGTTCGTGGCGTATGCGCGGCACGCCGCGGACTACGAAAGGATCGATCTCGAGCCGGGGCGCGTGCGAGTCGAGGTCGCGGATGGCGGCCGCACCGAGCGCTATGCGCTCGACGTGGCAAGCGTGGCGCTGCGCGAAGGGCGCGTGCTGCTGCGCGGCGCGCGAGAAGAAATGGAGATCGGCCGATATCTCGGCGCAGAGGCGCGCATCGAGCTCGCGGCCGAGCTGGAACAGAAGCTAATTCGGGGAAGAATTACATGAGGGGAAGCAAGCTCGTCACACTCGCCGCCGGCCTGGCGGCGCTCGGCGCCTCCAGCGCGGCGCACGCCATCGCCTGGTACTTCCAGAGCCCGGCATCGAAGATGGCGCAGGAGATCGACCACCTGCACCAGATCATCATGTGGATCATCCTGGTGATCTTCATCGGCGTGTTCGGCGTCATGTTCTACGCCTGCTTCGCGCACCGGAAGTCGGTCGGCCACAAGGCCGCGCAGTTCCACGAGAACACCACGGTCGAGCTGCTGTGGACCGTGATCCCCGCGCTGATCCTGATCATGATCGCCTGGCCGGTCACCAAGACCGTGATCGCGCAGAAGGACACCTCCGCGCCCGACCTCACCATCAAGGTCACCGGCTACCAGTGGAAATGGGGCTACGACTACCTGAGCGGCGAAGGCGAGGGCATCAGCTTCGTCTCGACGCTCGCCACGCCGCGCGAGCAGATCGAGGGCAATGCGCCCAAGGGCGAGCACTACCTTCTGGAGGTCGACAACGAGCTGGTGGTGCCGGTCGGCAAGAAGGTGCGCATCATCACCACCGCCGCCGACGTGATCCACTCCTGGTGGGTGCCGGCCTTCGGCGCCAAGCAGGACGCGATGCCCGGCTTCGTGCGCGACATGTGGTTCCGCGCCGAGCAGACCGGCACGTTCCGCGGCCAGTGCGTCGAGCTGTGCGGCAAGGAGCACGCCTTCATGCCGATCGTGGTGCGCGTGGTCTCCGACGCCGACTATTCGAAGTGGGTGGGCGAGCGCAAGCCCGCGGCGAGCGCGCCTGCCGCGGAGGCGAAGCAGGTGGCCGCGGCGAAGCCGGCGGCTGCGGCGGCCAAGGACGACGGCAAGCCGTTGCCCGTGGCCGAGCTGGTGAGCCGCGGGGAAAAGATCTACGGCACCACGTGCGTGGCCTGCCACCAGGCCAACGGCTCGGGGCTCGCCGCGATGAAGGCGCCGGCGCTGGCCGGCAACAAGGTCGTCACCGGCGCCGAGCCGCCGGTCATCGACACCGTTCTGAACGGCCGCCCCGGCACGCCGATGGCGCCGTTCAAGGACCAATTCTCGGACGCCGAGATCGCCGCAGTCATCACCTATGTGCGTAATTCCTGGGGGAACAAGGCGAGCGACGTCCAGGCCGCCGAAGTAAAAGCGAGAAGGAAATAATGCAATGAGCGCAGTCGTCCACGATCACCCGCACGGCCACGATCACGCCCACGACCACGACCATCACCACGGCCCGGCCAAGGGCCTGATGCGCTGGGTCACCACCACCAACCACAAGGACATCGGCACGCTGTACCTGTGGTTCAGCTTCATCATGTTCTCGATCGGCGGGCTGATGGCGGTGGGCATCCGCCTCGAGCTGTTCTCGCCCGGGCTGCAGTTCACCAACCCGGACTTCT
>DASVFV010000133.1:0-37127 GCA_036379875.1 Burkholderiales bacterium
GCGCGTGGCGGAGCTCTTCGAGGCGCGCTCGCCGAAGGACGCGGGCATGCTGGCGGAAGTCACCGGCACGGTCTCGTTCGGCAAGGACACCAAGGGCAAGCAGCGCCTGGTGATCACCGACCTCGACAAGCAGGAGCACGAATACCTGATCGCCAAGGACAAGCACCTGCTGGTGCACGACGGCCAGGTGGTGAACAAGGGCGAGATGATCGTCGACGGTCCGGTGGATCCGCACGACCTGCTGCGCCTGCTCGGCGTGGAGGAGCTCGCGCGCTACATCCTCGACGCGGTGCAGGACGTCTACCGCCTGCAGGGCGTGAAGATCAACGACAAGCACATCGAGGTGATCGTGCGGCAGATGCTGCGCCGCGTGGAGATCACCGATCCGGGCGACACGCCGTTCATCACCGGCGAGCAGGCCGAGCGCGCCGAAGTGCTCGAGGAGAACGAGAAGGCCGAGAAGGAGAACAAGAAGCCGGCGACCTACGCCTACATGCTGCTCGGCATCACCAAGGCCTCGCTCTCCACCGACTCGTTCATCTCGGCAGCCTCCTTCCAGGAGACCACGCGCGTGCTGACCGAGGCGGCGATCATGGGCAAGCGCGACGGGCTGCGCGGCCTGAAGGAGAACGTGATCGTCGGCCGCCTGATCCCGGCGGGTACCGGCCTCGCGTACCACAACATCCGCAAGGCGCAGGCCGCCGAGCCGGTGCTGGCCGAGATCCCGGCCGCCGCGCCCGAGGCGCCGGCCGCGGAGACCGCGGCTACCGCCGGGGGCGGCAGCTAAGCCTTTCAACCACCCGTACCGAAGGGCGCCCTTGTGGCGCCCTTTTTTTGCCCGCTCGCTCAAACCTCACAAGAACACGGGATGGGCGAAGGCGTTGTCCGCTGGAACAATCGGCGCAGGCTGATCACCAGGGGAGGGACGACCATGTTACGGGCTCTTGCGCTGCACGTCGCCGCGTCGACGCTGCTATTCCATTGCGCCGCATTCGCCGAATCGCCGTCGCCGTTCAAGGGCCTGCAGGAATCAGCGACGATCAGTATCGACGCCGAGGGCATCGCCCACCTACGCGCGAACAACGAGCACGATCTCTATTTCCTGCAAGGCTGGACGCACGCTCGCGAGCGCCTTTTCCAGATGGATTACTTCCGGCGTGTCGCGAGTGGCACGGTCGCAGAGCTCGTGGGCTCGGCGGGCTTGCCGAACGACATTCTCCTGCGCACCATCGGCCTGCGTCGCGCCGCTGAACGTTCCTGGGCGGCAGCATCGGAGCGTACGCGCAGCGCGCTCGCAGCCTACGCCGAGGGCGTGAATGCCTGGACGGCCAGCCGCCCGCTGCCGGTCGAGTACCGCGCGCTCGAGGTCACGGCGATCGCGCCCTGGTCTCCCCTGGACAGCCTGGCGGTCGGCAAGCTGATCGCTTTCCAGCAATCGTTCGATGACGATACGGTCGCCACGCTGGCTTTCCTGAGCTATCAGGCCGCATTCGGCCCGGCGCGGGCGAACGCGCTCTTCCACCTCGACCTCTGGCGCTCGGCGGGCTTCGACTCCGACGCCACGGTTCCGGACGCGAGCGGCGCCGCCGGCTTTATCAGTCCCGCCGGACCGGCGGCCGCGAGCGTAGACACGAGCGAGGCCGCCATCAAGCTGATGCGCGAGCACGTCGAGCATGCGCGCAAGGTGCCTGCGATGCGCGGCGCGCTGTCACGCGAGGCGCGCGGCGGGTCCAATCTCTGGGCGATCTCCGGTCCGCTGACGCGCGACGGCCGCCCGCTGGTCGCCAACGACCCGCACGTCGCGCTCAGCATCCCGGCGCTGTTCTATCCCATGGGGCTCGAGCTCGACGACGAACCCGTCTTCGGCGGCAGCATCGCCGGCGCCCCCGGGATCATTCACGGCTACAACCGCCATATCGCCTGGGGCACCACCAGCAGCTTTAACGACGTCACCGACTGGTTCAACGAGCAGGTCGTTCCGGACGGCGCATCGCCGAGCGGCTTGTCCACCGTGTACCAGAACACGCGCGAGCCGCTGGTGCCGATCCCGCAGGTATTCCGGGTGAACGTGGTGGGCGACAGCGTCCCTAACAACACCGTAGTGGTTCCGCCGTCCTCTACCGTGCCCGCGGCCACGCTGATCGCTCCGCGGCGCGACAACGGGCCGATCGTCAGGCTCGATCCATCCACCGGGGCCGCGTTGAGCGTGCAATGGGTGGGCTTCGGGCCGACCCAGGAGCTCGAGGCGTTCATGATGATCAACCGCGCGCGCAATCTCGCCGAGTTCAAGGACGCGCTGCAGCGTTTCGACGCGGGCGCGCAGAACTTCGTATACGGCGACATCGGGGGCAACATCGCCTTCTTCAGCGCCGGCGAGGTTCCGGTGCGGGAGGACTTGCAGGCCGGAGTGCCGGGCGCGCCGTGGTTCGTGCGCAACGGGCAGGGCGGTAACGAATGGCTCGCCGTCCAGCACGCGCAGCCGAACCAGGCGACGCCGCACGAGATCGTGCCGTTCGACGAAATGCCGCAGCTCGTCAATCCGCCGGCCGGCTGGCTCGTCAACGCCAACAACGATCCGCTCGGCCTGACGGCGGACAACAACCCGGTGAACGAGCTGCGCCCGGGCGGCGGCCTGTCCTACCTTGCCTATTCGTTCAACCCCGGGTTGCGCGCCCAGCGCATCAACACGCGGCTGCGCGCGCTGCTCGCCACCGGCGACCAGCGCATCTCGTTCGAGGAGATGCAGGCCGTGCAGGCCGACAACGTCCTGCGCGACGCCGAGGTGCTGAAGCCTTATATCCTCGCCGCCTTCAATGGCACGAGCCCTGTGCCAGAGCTCGTCGCGCTGCGTACCGACCCGCGCATAGTCGAGGCCGTGGGGCGCCTAGCCTCCTGGAGCGGCTCGACGCCGACGAGCAGCGTCGAAGCGTCGATCTACGCCGCCTGGCGCGCGCGCATGATCAGCCGGGTGATCGACACGCCTCTCGGCCCCCTGCCCAAGCCCGACGAGCAGGACAGCATGAGGGCGCTGCGCTATATGCTCGACAACTTCGCGACGCTGCACGGCGTCGGCCATTCGGGAGTCGACTTCTTCGCAGCGTCCGGGATCGGCGGCAGTCCAGAGGATCGTCGCGACTACGCGCTGCTCAAGAGCCTGAGCGAAGGTCTGGATGCGCTGGCCGGTCTGTTCGGCGGATCCACCGACCAGAACAACTACCTCTGGGGTGCGTTGCACCGGGTGACGCTCGCCCACCCGTTGGGCGCGGCGCTCAGCGTGCCGCCCATTCCCACCGACGGCGGTTTCCAGACCGTCGATCCAGGGCTCGCCAATGTGCGTGCCGCGACGCGGTCCGATTTCGTGTACGCCTTCGGCGCCGGGCACCGCTCGGTCTACGAGCTCGATTCGCAGGGCAACCGGGCCGCCGCGATCTGGGCCGGCGGCACGAGCGGCGACCCCACGAGCCCCGCCTATACGCGCTTTGTCGCTCGCTGGGTCGCGAACCAGACGATTCCCCTGCTGCTCGGCAAGCAGGAGGTCAAGCGCAGCGGTGCCGAGCTCGAGCACTACGTGCCCATGCCTTAAAATCGCTCGCACGATCGTGAGCGGGGCGCCTTGCGGCGCCCTTTTTTTTGAATTCGGAGGTTCGATTGGCCGGCAAAGCGAAATATCTGTTCATCGCCAGCATGGACGTGGACGCGGACAAGGAAGCGCTGTTCAACGAGGTGTACGACAAGGAGCACATCCCGGCGCTGCTCAAGGTGCCGGGCGTGCTGAAGGTCTATCGCGGCGTGCGCGAGCCGCTCACCATGTTCCTGGGCGGCGAGAAGAAGACCATCGTCGCCGAAGGCGAGCCGCGCTACAGCGCCTACTACGAGCTGGAAAGCGCCGAGGTGCTCACCAGCGAGGCGTGGGGCAAGGCGGTCGAGCTCGGCCGCTGGCCTTCGCAGGTGCGGCCCTACACGCGCAACCGGCGCCACGTGCTGCGCAAGCTGCTATGACGCCGAATCTGCCGAAGATCGAGAAGCTGGTGCGCGAGCTGCTGGTCGAGCTCGGCGAGGACCCGGCGCGCGAAGGGCTGGTGAAGACGCCGCTGCGCGTCGCGCAGGCCCTCAGCTTCCTCACCAACGGCTACCGCGCCGACGTGAAGAAGGTGATCAACGATGCGCTGTTCACGCAGGAAACCGGCGGCATGGTGATCGTGAAGGACATCGAGCTCTACAGCCTGTGCGAGCACCACCTGCTGCCGTTCTTCGGGCGCTGCCACATCGGCTACATCCCGAACGGCAAAGTGTTCGGCGTGAGCAAGCTCGCGCGCCTGGTCGACGTGCATGCGCGGCGCCTGCAGCTCCAGGAGCGGCTCACCGAGGACATCTCGCGCGAGATCATGGAGTCGATCGACGCCCGGGGCGTGGGCGTGATGATCGAGGCGCGCCACCTCTGCATGATGATGCGCGGCGTGGAGAAGCAGAACTCCACGATGGTCACTTCCTCCGTGCTCGGCGTGTTCCGCGAGCACCTCGCCACCCGCGAGGAGTTCCTGACGCTCGTCTCCAGAAAAACCGCCTAGGGACGAACGGCGCCGCCCGGCGGACGACCGGTCCCCAGCCGGTCAAAGCGCGTCAATTGCGTGAAGTACCCCACGCATCCATTTGATGCAAGGGGGAAAATCCAATAGGCTTGCAGCGCAACTTCCGGGGGGCAGCAGTGAATAAAGGCGAGGCGGGTTTCACCCTGACCGAGCTGGTGATCGTGATCGTGATCCTCGGCATCCTCGCCGCGGTCGCGGTGCCGCGCTACCTCAACCTCAACCAGGCCGCGAGCGACGCGGCGCGCGAAGGCGTGCGCGGCGGCCTCAACTCGGCGATCCAGCTCGTGCACTCGCGCTGGATCGCGCAAGGCAGCCCCGCCACCGTGACCCTCGACGGCGGCGCGACCATCACCATGAACGCGGCCGGCTACCCGAACGTCGGCACGACCTACAACAGCGCCGCTACCTGCGCCACGCTGGTCGGCAACCTGCTCGGCGGGCCGGCGCCGAGCAGCGCGGCCAACTGCACCGGCGTCACCGTTCCCCTGCGGCTCGGCTTCGCGGGCGGTGCCTGCGAGGTGCACGCGTGTCCCACCGATTTCGCCACGCCGATCGTCGTCACCGCCACCGCGGCGAACTGATGCCGCGGCGGGCCGCGGCGCGCGGCTTCACGCTCACCGAGCTGGTAATGGTGATCGTGATCATCGGCATCCTGGCGGTGATCGTTGCGCCGCGCTTCATGTCGTCGCAGCCGTTCGAGACGCGCGGCTTCTACGACGAGGCGCAGGCGGTGGTGCGCTACGCGCAGAAGGTCGCGATCGCGCAACGGCGCGCGATTTTCGTCTGCGTATCGGCGAACGAGATCGCCGCGATCTCGAACAACGACTGCACGGCGCCCACCTACCTCGCGCACCCGGTCGGCGGCGGCCAGCTGCGCGCCGCCTCGCGCGGCGGCGTGACGCTCGGCCCGGTGACCAGCTTCAGCTTCGACGGCCTCGGCCGCCCGAGCGCGGCGACCACCGTCACCTTCACCAGCACCGTGGCGGGCGACCCGGCGCGCCAGATCATCGTCGAGGCGGAAACCGGCTATGTGCGCCGCAATTGACCGCCAGCGCGGCGTCTCGCTCGTCGAGCTGATCGTCTTCATCGTGGTGGTCGGCGTGGCGGTGGCCGGCGTGGTGGCCGCGCTGCGCCTGGGCGCCGCGACCAGCACCGACCCGATGGTGCACAAGCAGGCGCTCGCGATCGCCGAGGCGCTGCTCGAGGAAGTCGAGCTGCAGCCCTTTACCTACTGCGATCCGGACGACGCGAATGCCGCCACCGCGCTCAGCACGGCCGGCTGCGCGGTGGCGGGGAACAACGAAAGCCTGGCGATGGGACCGGAAGGCGCCGACGCGCGCGGCAGCGTGGCCACGCCGTTCGACAACGTGAGCGACTATCACAACCTCAGCCTGGTCGGGATCACCGGCATCGACGGCGCGGCGATCGCCGGGCTCGGCGCTTATAACGCGACCGTCACCGTCACGCAGCAGGGTCTGGGCGCCATCCCCGGCGCCGAGGCGCTGCTGATCCGCGTGCAGGTCACCGGCCCCAGCAACGTCACCGTGGTGCTCGATGGCTACCGCACCCGCTATGCGCCCAATGCCCTGCCGTAGCGCGCGCCGGCAGCGCGGCGTGACCCTGGTCGAGATGGTGATCGTGATCTCGATCACTGCGGTCATCGCCGGCGCGGTGGCCGTGTTCATCACCCGTCCGATCGAGAGCTACGCCGACGCGGCGCGGCGCGCGGAGCTCACCGACATCGCGGACACCGCGCTGCGCCGCATGGCACGCGACCTGCGCACCGCGCTGCCGAACAGCGTGCGCACCACGACCGTGGGCAACGTGCGCTACCTCGAGTTCCTGCAGACCACCGGAGGCGGACGCTACCGGGCGCAGGTCGACAGCGGAGGCGGCGGCAACGCGCTCGACTTCACTGCTGCCGACGCGACGTTCGACGTGATCGGCGCGCTGCCGGCGCTCGCGGCGGGCGATTCGATCGTGGTCTACAACCTGAACAATTCCGGGGCGGTGGCGAACGCCTACAGCGGCGACAACCGCGCCGCCTATTCCTCGAGCGCCGGATCGACGATCACGCTGAGCGCCGCGAAGCTCTTTCCGTTTTCCTCGCCCGGCAACCGCTTCCAGGTAGTGCAGCACGCCGTGACCTACGCATGCGACCCCGATCCCGGCACGCGCACGCTGCGCCGCTACTGGAACTACGGCATCAACGCCGCGCAGCCGACGCCGCCCGGCGCAGGCAGCAACGCGCTGCTCGCGACCGACGTCTTCGAATGCAGCTTCACCTACACGCCCGGCGGCGCGGGCGGACGCTACGGCGTGGTCAGCCTCGAAATCCGCATCCAGCGCGACCTCGAGCTGATCCGCCTATTCCAGCAGGTCCATGTCACCAATGTCCCCTGACCGGCAGTCCGGCTTCAGCGTGGTCGCCGCGATCTTCCTGCTCGTGGTGCTCGCCACGCTCGCGGTGATCATCGCCTCGGTGACCGGCATCCAGCAGGCCTCGAGCCAGCTCGACATCCTCGGCGCCCGCGCCTACCAGGCCGCGCGCACCGGCATCGAGTGGGGCGCCTACCAGGTGCTGGATCCGAACAACAACCTGAATCCCGCGAATTGCACCGGCGGCGTGGCCGGTGCGCCCGTGCTGTCGAACTGTCCGGCCTCTCCGACCAACCTTGGCGGACTGCAGGGATCGCTCGCCCCGTTTACGGTCACCGTGACTTGCGCGCTCGCCGCGGACACCACCGAAGGCAACCGCAACGTGCGGACATTCACGATCACGGCGACCGCGTGCAATCAGGCGGGCCCGTGCCCCGCCGTGCCGGCGAGCGCGGAGTACGTCGACCGCCAGATCCAGGCCACGCTCTCGAAATGCTGGGACCGCACCGCCACCGCGCCGCGCTGTGGGTGCGGCTAGCATGAACATCCTTCGCCTCCTCGCGCTCGTGCTGCTGCTGCCGGTCGTGGCGCAGGCGCAGATCGCGTTTCGCCAGTCCGCGAGCGGGTTCAACGACGGCATGGCCGTGCAGCACAACGCCGTGGGCACCGTCGCCTCCGGTACCGGCGCTAATGTGACGCCCGGTCTTCCGGTGCGCACCGCGGGCGACTTGCTGCTGCTCATGATCCAGGTGCGCGACGACAACGCACTGACCATCAACAACTGGACGCTGCTCACCCAGGGATTTACCGGCACGAACCATCATGCCGCGGTCTATTACCGCATCGCCACCAACACCGCGGCCGACACCGCCACCATCCAGCACGCCCCCGGCGGCCGCAACCTGCTGCTCGCGCGTATCACCGCATTCAGTAACGTCGACACCTCGAACCCCTTCGACGGCGCGCCGTCCATCGGCAGCTCGGCGACCAACACTGTGGCAACGGGCGGTATCACGATCAGCAATGCGTGCTCGCTGCGCGTCGCCACCATCCATGTCGCCGACGACAACACCATTACCACGCCGCCGGCCGGCTGGTACCAGTCCTTCTACAACACCACAACGACCGGTAACGACGGTGGCACCGGCCTGTGGTACTTCCCGGCGGCTGCCGCCGGCGCCCAGGCCTCGGTGTCGTTCGTATACAGCGCAAACGATCCCTCTCACGCCATCCAATTCGCCTTGCGGCCGGCCGGCATCACGATCAACGTTCCGACCGGCACGCAGTCGGGCGACGTAATGGTGGCGACCATCGTGACCCGCCCGGCGAACACCGTGGTCACGAACGCGAGCGCCGGCAATATCTGCGCGCCGGCCGGCTGGACGCTGGTGCGCGACACGATCAACAACAACGGCGGCGGCACCGGCGGCGGGGGCGTGCGCATGCAAACGTACATCCGCGTCGCCACGGCTGGCGACGCCGCCGGCGGCGTGAGCTATACCTGGTACGCGGAGCTCAATAATCCGTCGACCGCGCCCGCAACGATCTTCGTGAGCGGCGCGGGCGGCATTGCCTCGTATTCCGGCGTGGACAACGCAGCGCCGGTGAATTCCGAAGGCGGCAATGTGACCGGCTCGAGCCTGAGCCATACCGGCAACAGCATCACGACCAGCGTGGCCAACACCATGCTCGTGTCCAGCTTCTCGCTGCTGTCGGCCGATACGTGGACTGCGCCCGGCACCATGACCGAACGCATCGACCGGTCGGCGCCGGCCAGCCCGCCGGGCAACGACGTGGGCGTGGCGCTGCTGATGGCAGACGAGCCGCGCGCAACGGCCGGCGCCACCGGAAACCGCACCGCGACGGCGGACGGCCTGGCCGCCGCCGACCAGGGCATCGTGCACATGCTGGCGCTCAGGCCGCTCCCGCCGTCCACGCCGGGACGGTTCAACGCGTTCGACAGCGCTACAGCAAGCGGCGCTATTACCGGCAGCCTCCAGACGCGCGTGGCCGGCGTGGCGATCAGCTTTGACATAGTCGCCATTGACCCGGCGCTGACCGGGGTGCTGACCACGTTCGCCGGAGCAGTCCTCGTGGAACTGCTCGACGCCAGCAACAACACCGGCGCGATGAATGCGACGACCAACTGCCGGGCCACCTGGACCACGGTGATCGGCACCGTGTCGCCCAACCCGGTCTTCGGCGGGGCCGACAACGGGCGCAAGACGGTGACGATTACCGTGCCTAACGTGTATCGCGACGTGCGCGTGCGCGTGACCTACCCGGCGACCGGGAGTGCCACGGCCACCGGCTGCTCGACCGACAACTTCGCGATCCGGCCGGCCTCGCTTAGCGTGGCGATCACCGACGCGACCTGGGCAACGGCGGGCACCACGCGCACGCTCAACAACACCGTGGGTACGGGCGGCAGCGTGCACAAGGCCGGGCGCCCGTTCACCATCCGCGTCACTCCGGCGCCGGGCACGGCGACCAACTACGACGGCGACGTCACCGTCAACGCGCTCACCACCACACTGCCCGCCGGGGGTGCGAATGGAACGCTGACGGTTGGAACGTTCGCCAGCGTCGGGAGCGGCGTGCGTGAAAGCACCACGGCCAGCTACAACGAGGTGGGCGCGTTCAACCTTACGCTGATCGACGACACGTTCGCGAACGTGGATTCGGGCGACGGCACCCCGGCCAACTGCACGGCGAGCGGGCGCTACGTGTGCCCGGCGGCCGCGAGCGCGGTCGGGCGCTTCGTGCCCGACCACTTTGCCTTCACCGTCCCGGGCGGCACGACGCCGCCGCAGTTTCGCACCTTCGACATGACCTGTGCCGCGGCGCGCAGCTTTACCTACGTGGGCGCGCCCTTCGGCTACGTCACGCGCCCGACCGCGACCGTCGAAGCCCGCAACGCGGCCGGCAATATCACCGCCAATTATCGCGGCGCCCTTTTCAAGCTGACCAACGCCGACCTCACCCAGAACTACACCATGACTGGCCAGACCATCACGACTACGCTGTCGGCGGCGGCATTGACGGCGGTAGGCAACGGCACCGCCACCTTCACCTCCAACACAAACGACCGGATCGCGATCCAGCGCAACAACGCCGCGGCGAGCGCGTCGTTCAGCGGCGCGATCGAGCTGCGCTGGATCGCGCAGGACAATAACGAAGTCGCCCTGAACGGCACCATCACCACTTCGCCCGGCACCGGATTCGTGTTCGACGGCGGCGGTGGCGGGATATCGTTTGATTCCGGAAGCGAGTTTCGCTACGGCCGTTTGCGCGTCGCGAACGCGAACGGCTCGCAGCTCACCGTGCTGCCGGTCCTCGTGGAGGCGCAGTACTACAACGGAGCCACCTTCATCACCAACGTGGCAGACAACTGCACCGCGATCGCGAATAACAACGTGGCCTTTGCCTTCACCGGCAACCTCAACGCGTGCGAGACCGCGGTGAACGGTGCCGGTATCCTGGTTTCGGGCCGGCGCACGCTCGTTCTCTCCCCGCCGGGCAACGGCAACGACGGCGCAGCAACGCTGACCGTGAACCTCAGCAACGCGCCGTTGGGCAGCACCTGCACGGCGGTCGGTGGCGCCGGCCCGGCCGCCGCCGGCGCGAACCTGCCGTGGCTGCAGGGCAACTGGAGCGGCGGCACCTTCACCGTCAATCCGAGCGGCCGCGCGACCTTCGGCGTGTTCCGCGGCTCGGACGAGGTGATCTTCATCCGCGAGAACTTCTAGAGAACTTCTAGCGCCAGGTCACGGTCGCGCGCAGCGTCCAGGCGCGATAGCGCAGGTCCTGCGTGACGCCGGGCGGGGAGCTGACCCCGTCGAAATCGCCCCACGAGTAATCGATCACCGGGCTCACCGACCAGTTACCCGAGCGCCATACCTCGTAGCCCGCGCCGAGCACGCCGCCGCTGCCGCTCGCGCCATCTTCGTCCGGTCGATTGTTCCAGTACTTCACGCTGCCGAAGCCGGCCTTCGCGAACATGCGCGCCTCCGGGCCGAAGTGGTGCTGGGCGATTGCGTACAGCGTGCGGATGCCCACGCCGCGCGACGGATCGTCGTTGTAGTCCGAGGCTTCGAGCGTCCATCCGCCGAGCTCGACGCCGAGCAGCAGGCGCGGGTGCCACGCGTATCCGCCGCGCAGCGCCATGGCAAACTGGGTGTCCCGCGTCGAACCGGTAACGGAGAAGGACCTGTGCAGGGAGGAGATGCCGATGTCGCCGCCGAGCCAGAAGCCGGTGCCCTCGTCGGCCGCGGCGGCGCAGGCACCACCGGCCAGCACGCAGGCGAGCAGGAGCCGAAGCATGAGGTGATTCTGCGCCGCGATGCGCGGCCTTCTTTGATCCGGATCATGCTCGCGGCGTCTGTTCTCGCGGCCAGCACCGCCCGCGCCGACCTGCGCCCCGAATGGGAGGTGGGCGCCGGGGTGACGGGGATTGCGCTACCCGACTACCGCGGCGCGGACGAGGGCCGCGGCTACGTGCTGCCGTTTCCCTACCTCATCTATCGCGGCGAGCGCTTCCGCATCGACCGGCAGGGTTTGCGCGGCATCTTCTTCGAATCCGAGCGCGTCGAGCTGAACGTCAGCCTGAACGCGACGCCGCCGGTGGAGAGCGACCAGAACCGCGCGCGCCAAGGCATGCCGGCGCTCGATCCCACGCTCGAGATCGGCCCGCGCCTCGACGTGACGCTGGCGCGCGACCGCGCGCGCGACTGGTCGTTCGAGGCGCGCCTGCCGGTGCGCGCCGCAATCGCCACCGATTTCTCGCACGCCGAGCACATCGGCTGGGTGGCGTATCCGCACCTGCACCTCTTCACGCGGCCGGCGCTCGCCGGCGTGAAGTGGAACCTCGGCGTGCAGGCCGGGCCGCTCTTCGCGACGCGCAAATACCACGAGTACTTCTATGCAGTGGCGCCCGAGTTCGCCACGCCCGAGCGGCCCGCGTACCAGGCGGGCGGCGGCTACTCGGGTGCTCTTGCGCTGGTGTCATTGTCGCGGCGCTTTCCACGCTTCTGGGTCGGCGCCTTCGCGCGCTACGACACCTTGAAGGGCGCCGCCTTCGAGCCGAGCCCGCTGGTCAGGCGCGATTACGCGGTCATGGCGGGCTTCGCGATCGCGTGGGTGTTCAGCGAATCGGAGCGCCGCGTGGAAGTGGACATCGACGAATGACGTAGGGGCCGTCCCGACACGGCACGGCACGCTGCTTGCTGCTACCTCCCGGTATCCGCTCACGGATAGAGCTTGGAGGTGGAATTATGGAAAGACTGCAACAGTGGCGCCGGAAGCAGGAAGGAAAGCTTGGCTACATCCTCCTGTGGGCGTTGGGCGTGCCCATTCCGGTCCTGTTCGTCATCTTCCTGCTCCGCGGCTGCACCTGATCAATTTCTCTTGTAAAGGAGGCCTGAAATGAGCAAGACCCTTATTGCATTCGGCATCGTCCTCGCGACCGCCCTGGCGGGCTGCGCGGAGCTGGACAAGCGCGGCGTGTCGCGCGAGACGCAGGGCACGGTCGGCGGCGCGGTCGCCGGCGGCGCGCTCGGCTCGGCGGCGACCGGCGGCAGCACCATCGGCACGATCGGCGGCGCGGTGGTCGGCGGCGCGGTCGGCAACCAGATGGGCGAGCGCTACGACGAGAAGAAGGGCCGCAAGTAAGCGGTTTTTCCTCGCACCAAGAGAGGGCGCCCCCGGGCGCCCTTTCTTTTTATAATCTCCGCATGGGAGTCCAAGAACAGCAGGTCAGCAACGCGGTGGAGCGCGCCATGCGCGTCGATCTCG
Organism: Burkholderiales bacterium; assembly: GCA_036379875.1. Taxonomy (GTDB): domain Bacteria; phylum Pseudomonadota; class Gammaproteobacteria; order Burkholderiales; family SG8-39; genus SCGC-AG-212-J23. The sequence goes on from DASVFV010000133.1 coordinate 12,762, forward strand.
CCGCCGCCTTCCGCCTCGCCGTACGCATGGATCTGCACGAGGGCGTGTGCAACCACTTCAGCGTCATGCTGCCCGATGCCAAGACGTTCCTCCTCAATCGCTACGGGCTGCACTGGAGCGAGGTCACCGCGTCGAACCTGCTCGCGCTCGACGCGCAGGGCAGGGTCCTGTCCGGCGAGGGCGAGTTCGAGAAGACCGCGTTCTACATCCACTCGCGCATCCACATCGCGAACCCGCGCGCCACCTGCGTGTTGCACACGCACATGCCGTACGCCACCTCGCTCACGCTGCTCGAGGGCGGCAGGCTCGAGATGGTCGAGCAGAACGCGCTGCGCTTCCACGACGACATCGCCTACGACGACACGTACAACGGCCTGGTGGTGGACAACGCCGAGGGCGATCGCCTGGCGCGCGTGCTCGGCTCGAAGCGCGTCATGTTCCTCGCCAACCACGGCGTGATCGTGGTCGGCAGCACGGTCGCCGAGGCGTTCGACGCCCTTTATTACCTCGAGCGCGCCTGCCGGCTGCAGGTGCTCGCCCGGTCCATGGGGGGCAAGTTCCGCCCGGTCAGGCCGGAAGTCGTGCAGCAGACTTACCAGATGATCCTGGCCGACACGCCGAAGTACGCGGGCGCGCACTTCGAGGCGCTCAAGCGCCTGCTGGAGCGCGAGGAGCCGGCCTATTCCAGCTGAAGTCGAGGTGCGGCCGGCGGCGCCTCGCGACCTGCCGGCCATCCAGTCGATCTACGCGCATCACGTCCTCACCGGCCTCGCCTCGTTCGAGGAGGAGCCACCGCCGGTCGAGGAGATCGAGCGGCGCTTTCGCGACGTAACGGCGCGCGGCCTGCCGTACCTGGTGGCCGAGATCGGTAGTGCCGTGGCCGGCTACGGCTATTGCGCGCCCTATCGCGCGCGCAGCGCATACCGCTACGCGCTCGAGGACTCGATCTACATCCGCCACGACATGACCGGGCGCGGAGTCGGGCGCCGGCTGCTCGAGGAGCTGATTCGCCGCTGCGAGGGCCTCGGCTACCGCCAGATCATCGCGGTGATCGGCGACAGCGCGAACCAGCCTTCCATCGGCGTGCACGCGGCGTGCGGCTTCGTGCGCGTCGGCACCCTGCGCTCGGTCGGCTTCAAGTTCGGCCGCTGGGTGGACAGCGTGTTCATGCAGCGTCCGCTCGGCCCGGGCGACGCCACGAAACCGTAACCAGCAAAAATCGGGCTCTGACCCCGATTTTTGCCGCTAAACCGTAAGAACCAGCTTGCCCTTCACCTTGCGCGCGGCCATGAGGTTGAGCGCCTCGCGCGCCTGCTCGAGCGGCATGGTCTGGTCGACGTGCGGCTTGAGCTTGCCTTCGACGAACCATTTGTTCAGCTGCCCGACGCTGGCCGCGAACTGCTTCGGCTCGCGCCGCGCGAAGTCGCCCCAGAACACCCCGACCACCGCAGCGCCCTTGAGGAGCGCGAGGTTGAGCGGCAGCTTGGGAATTTCGCCGGCGGCGAAGCCCACCACGAGGTGGCGGCCGCGCCACGCGATGGAGCGGAACGCGGGCTCCGAGTACGGGCCGCCCACTGGATCGTAGATCACGTCCGGGCCTCTCCCGTCGGTCAGGGCTTTTGTTCTTTCCCGGAAATCTTCCGTGGCATAGTTGATCGTCGCGTCGGCGCCGTGCTCGCGACACACCGCGAGCTTCTCCTCGCTCGACGCGGCCGCGATCACGCGCGCGCCGAGCGCCTTGCCGATCTCGATCGCGGCGAGCCCTACGCCGCCCGCCGCGCCGAGCACGAGCAGCGTCTCGCCCGCCGCGAGCGCGGCGCGATCGCGCAGCGCGTGGTCGGTGGTGCCGTAGGTGAGGATGAAGGCCGCGGCCTGCGTGAACGACATGCCTTGCGGAATCTTCAGCAGGCGAACCGCCTCGGTCTTGACCTCCTCGGCGAACGCGCCGTAGGTCGTGAAGGCCATCACCTTGTCGCCGGGGCGCCAGCCCTTCACTTCGGCGCCGACTTCCTTCACCACGCCCGCGAGCTCGCTGCCGGGCGAGAACGGCAGCGGCGGCTTGAACTGGTACTTGTTCTGGATGATGAGCACGTCGGGGAAGTTGAGGCTCGCCGCCTTGACCGCGATCACCACCTCGCCCGGGCCCGCGCGCGGCGAGGGCAGCTCCTCGATCGCGAGCGAATCGGGCGGCCCGAACTGTTTGCAGAGCACCGCTTTCATCGTAGGCTTGCATTATGCCAACCCTCGCCACCGACGACGGCGTCAAGCTCTACTACGAGGAAGCGGGCAGCGGCGCGCCGGTCGTGTTCGTGCACGAGTTCGGCGGCGACCATCGCAGCTGGGAGCCGCAGATCCGCCACTTCTCGCGCCGCTATCGCTGCATCGCCTATAACGCGCGCGGCTATCCGCCTTCCGACGTGCCGGAGGACTTCGAGCGCTACTCGCAGGCGCGCGCGCGCGACGACATCCGCTGCGTGCTCGACGCGCTCGGCCTGCAGCGCGCGCACGTGGTCGGGCTGTCGATGGGCGCCTTCGCCACGCTGCACTTCGGCATGACCTACGGGTATCGCGCCACGTCCATCACCGTCGCGGGGGGCGGCTACGGCTCCCACCCGTCGCAGTACCGGGAATTCCAGGCGCAGTCGAAGAAGAACGCCGAGCTCATCAAGCGCGAAGGCATCCAGGCGTTCGTCGAGGCCTACGGACGCGGCCCGCAGCGCGTGCAGCTCGAGATCAAGGATCCGCGCGGCTTCGAGGAGTACCTGCGCCAGTTCAAGGAGCACTCGGGGCCCGGCGCCATCAACACGCTGCTCGGCGTGCAGGCGCGCCGCCCGTCGTTCTACGACCTTACCGCCGAGATGGGGCGCATGGACGTGCCGACGCTCATCCTGTCGGGCGACGAGGAAGAGCCCTGCCTGGAGGTGAACCTGCTCATGAAGCGGGCCATTCCCACCGCGGGGCTCGCGATCCTGCCGCGCAGCGGGCACGCCATCAACCTCGAGGAGCCCGGGCTCTTCAACCGCCTGCTCGAGGACTTCTTCCACCAGGTGGAGGCCGGACGCTGGGGGCCGCGCGACGCGCGCTCCACGATTCCTTCGATCTATGGCGCTGGAGGAAAACCCTGAAAGGATTACTGGTTGAAAAGCGCGGCAGCGTCGGCTGGATCGTGTTCGACCAGCCGGCCAAGCGCAACGCGCTGAACGACGCGATGTGGCGCGGCATCGCGCCGGCGATGCAGAAGTTCGACGCCGACCCGGAGGTGCGCTGCGTCGCGTTCCGCGGCGCCGGTACCGACGCTTTCTCCGCCGGCGCGGATATCTCAGAATTTGAAAAACGACGAAACAGTGAAGAGGCCGTAGGGCAATACGACACGTTGCTCGATCAGGTGCTGCACTCCATCCAGGACTCGCGCAAGCCCTCGCTCGCGATGATCTACGGCTACTGCCTGGGCGGCGGCCTTGAGATCGCGCTCGCCTGCGACTTGCGCTATTGCGGCGCGTCGGCGCAGTTCGGCATCCCGGCGGCGAGGCTCGGCCTCGCCTACAACGTCGAGGGGCACAAGCGCCTGCTCGAGACCGTGGGGCACGCGCGCGCGCGGGAGATCATGTTCCTGGGACGGCGCTACCCGGCCGAGGAAGCCCTGGCGATGGGCCTGGTGCACCGGGTGCTCGCCAATGAATCGCTGGAGTCGTTCGTGGAAGAGGTCTTGAAAACCCTCTCGGAGAACGCGCCGCTCTCGCTCGCGAACTCGAAGACCATGATCGAGGAATACGTGAAGTCGGTCGGCGCGCCGGACCACGCACGCATGCAGGCGGCGATGGAGCGCTGCGCTCGCAGCGAGGACTACAAGGAGGGCCGGCGCGCGTTCATGGAGAAGCGCAAGCCCCGCTTCCAGGGCAGATGAAGATCCGCGCGATCAAGGTGCGCGGCGTCGCCGCGCCGATGAAGCGTCCGCTGGTGACGAGCATCGCCACGGTCGGCGTCGCGCCGCTGCTCCTCATCGACCTCGAGACCGACGCCGGCATCACCGGGCGCTCGTACCTCTTCGCGCTCGCCAAGCATCACCTGCCACCCCTCGCCGAGCTGGTGAAGGCGATGGCGGCGATGGTGGAAGGCGACCAGGTGGCGCCGTTCGAGATCGAGAAGAAGCTGCGCGCGCGCTACGCGCTGCTCGGCGTGCACAACGTCGTGCTGTTCGCCATGGCCGGCATCGACATGGCGGCGTGGGACGCGCTCGCGCAGCAGCTCGGCCAGCCGCTGGTCCGCCTGCTCGGCGGCGCGCCGCGCCCGGTGCTCGCCTACAACTCGAAGGGGTTGGGCATCATGGCCGAGAAAGAGCTCGTCAAGGAGGCGCGCGAGCTGGTCGACGAAGGTTTTCGCGCCGTGAAGCTGCGCCTGGGACGGCCCGATGCGCGGCAGGATCTGCAGATGCTGAGGGCAGTCAAGAAAGAGCTCGGTCCCGACATCACGCTGATGGTGGACTTCAACCAGGGCCTGAGCGTCGCGGAGGCGATCCGGCGCGGCCGCATGATCGACGACGAGGGCGGCGTGTACTGGATCGAGGAGCCGATTCGTGCCGACGATTTTTCAGGTAGTAATGAAATCAGGCGGCAAATCCACACGCCCATCCAGATCGGCGAGAACTTCATGGGCCCGGAGCAGATGGCGCAGGCGCTCGCCGCGGGCGCCTGCGACTACGTGATGCCGGACGCCGAGCGCATCGGCGGCGTGACCGGCTGGATGCGCGCCGCCGCGCTCGCGCAGGGTGCGGGCGTGGAGATGTCGAGCCACCTTTTCCCCGAGGTGAGCTGCCACCTGCTCGCCGCCACGCCGACCTGCCACTACCTCGAGTACGTGGACTGGGCCGACGCGGTGCTCGAGGAGCCGGCGAGGCTCGAGAACGGCCACGTCGTAATCCCCTCCACCCCGGGCACCGGTATTCGCTGGAACGAAAAGGCGGTCGAGCGCTTCAAGGTGTGATGTTCGACCGTCACTTCGCGCACTGGCCGCCGGGGCAGCCGAAGACCCTCGAGCTGCCGCGCGAGACGGTTTACGCAAACCTGGTCGCAAGCGCGGCCAAGCATCCCCGGCGCGCCGCGATCGACTACTACGGCGGCCGCATCAGCTACGAGGAGCTGAAGCGCGAGGTCGACGCGCTGGCGGGCTTCCTGCAGCAGCGCCTCGGCGTGCGGCGCGGCGACCGGGTGCTGCTCTACGCGCAGAACTGCCCGCAATTCGTGATCGCGTATTACGCGGTGATGCGCGCGGATGCGGTGGTGGTGCCGGTCAACCCGATGAATCGCACCGAAGAGCTGCGCCATTACGTCGAGGACTCGGACGCCCGCGTGGCGATCGCTGGGCAGGACGTGATGCGCGAGCTCGCGCCGCTCGGCCTGGCACAGGTGCTGCCTATCGTGTACTCGGACTACCTCGGCGCTGCGACCGACTTGCCGGTGCCCGAATTCGTGCGCGCGAGCGGCCCCTCCGCATGGCGCGACGCGATCGCGGCCAACCTCGCGCCGGGCGCGCATCGCGCAGGGCCCGACGATCTCGCGGTGATGCCTTACACCTCGGGCACCACCGGCAAGCCGAAGGGCTGCATGCACACGCACAAGAGCGTGCAGGCGACCACCGTGGCCTACCTGTACTGGCGCGGCGCGCAGGACGAGAGCGTGGTGCTCTCCGCGCTGCCCATGTTCCATGTCACCGGCATGCAGGCGGGGATGAACGCGCCGATCCACACCGCGGCGACCATCGTGGTGCTGTCGCGCTGGGACCGCGACTGCGCCGGCCTGCAGATCGAGCGCGCGCGGGTGACCAACTGGTCGGCGATTACGACCATGCTCGTGGACTTCCTGTCCAACCCGAATCTTTCGCGCTACGACCTTTCCTCGCTCAAGGTCCTCGGTGGCGGAGGCGCCGCGATGCCCGAGGCGCTGGCGCGCAAGCTGGAGGAAGTGATCGGGCTGCCCTTCGTCGAGGGCTACGGGCTCTCGGAGACCATGGCGCCTTCGCACATCAACCCGCCGCACCGGCCGAAGCGCCAGTGCGGCGGCATCCCGTTCTTTAACACGGATGCCCGGGTCCTCGACGTGGAATCGAAGAACGAGCTCGGTCCGAACCAGATCGGGGAAATCGTGGTGCACGGCCCGCAGGTGTTCAAGGGCTACTGGAAGCAGCCCGAGGCCACCGAGCAGGCGTTCATCCAGCACGACGGCAAGCGCTTCTTCCGCACCGGCGACCTCGGCTACTACGACGAGGAAGGCTACTTCTTCATCACCGACCGGCTGAAGCGCATGCTGAACTGCTCCGGGTTCAAGGTGTGGCCGGCGGAAGTCGAGGCCATGCTCTACGCGCACCCCGCGATCCAGGAGGCGTGCGTGATCGGCGCGCGCGACGCCTACCGCGGCGAGACGGTCAAGGCGCTGGTGGTGCTGAAGAGCAACATGCGCGCGAGCGCCGACGAGATCACCGCCTGGGCGCGCGATAAAATGGCCGCTTTCAAGGTGCCGCGCGTGATCGAGTTCGTCGACGCGCTGCCCAAGACGGCCACCGGCAAGATCCTGTGGCGCCAGCTGCAGGAAGAGGAGAACCGCAAATGAGAATTGCCATCGCCGGGCTGCTCGCGGCCCTGTGCTTCGCCGCGCACGCGGCGGACATCGAGGTGCGCGACGCCTGGTCGCGCGCCACTCCTCCCGGGGCGAAGATCGCCGCAGGGTACATGGAAATCCGCAACTCGGGCGCGCAGGCCGACCGGTTGGTGTCGGCGAGCAGCCCGCTCGCGAAGCGCGTCGAGCTGCACGTGACCGAGCGCGACGGCGAGATCATGAAGATGCGGCAGGTGAAGCACTACGACATCCGCGCGCGCGGCGCGTACACCCTCGAGCCGGGCGGGGCGCACCTGATGCTGGTCGATGTCCAGCGCCCGCTCAAGAAAGGCGAGCGCGTGCCGCTCAAGCTGCGCTTCGAGCGCGCGGGCGACATCGAGGTGCAGCTCGAGGTGCGCGACCTGGCCGCGCGCGGCGGCCACCAGCACCACTAGGCGAGCAGCGCGCGCGCGATCGCCCAGGCGAGCGCGGCGATGAACGCCGAGCAGGGGATGGTGAGGAGCCAGGCCCACACCAGGTCGCCCGCCACGCCCCAGCGCACCGCCGACACCGACTGCGCGCTGCCCACGCCGACGATCGAGCCGGTGATGGTGTGCGTGGTGGAGACCGGGATGCCGAGCGCGGTGGCGAGGAAGAGCGCGATCGACCCGGAGATCTCGGCGCAGAACCCGCCCACCGGGCGGATCTTGGTGATGCGCTGGCCCATGGTCTTCACGATGCGCCAGCCGCCGAACAGCGTGCCCAGGCCGATCGTCACGTAGCACGCGATGACCACCCACACCGGCACGCTCTCGTCGGCCTTGGTGTAGCCCGCCGCGATGAGCAGCATCCAGATGATGCCGATGGTCTTCTGCGCGTCGTTGCCGCCGTGCCCGAGGCTGTACATCGAGGAGGAGACGAGCTGCAGGCGGCGGAACAGCCGGTCCACCCGGCTCGGCGTGCTGCGCTTGAAGAGCCAGGAGATCGCGATCATCAGCGCCGCGGCGAGCACCAGGCCGATCAGCGGCGAGATGAAGATGAACGCCACGGTCTTCAGGATGCCGGACGGGATGAGCGCCCAGGTGCCGGCCTTCGCCACCCCGGCGCCGACGATGCCGCCGATCAGCGCGTGCGAGGACGAGGAGGGGATGCCGTAGTACCAGGTGATGATGTTCCAGGTGATCGCGCCGGTGAGCGCGCCCAGCACCACGTAGTGGTCGATGACGCCCTGGGCCACGATGCCCTTGCCCACGGTCGCCGCGACGCTCAGGTGGAAGACGAACAGCGCGACGAAGTTGAAGGTCGCGGCGAGCAGCACGGCCTGGTAGGGCTTCAGCACGCGCGTCGATACCACGGTGGCGATGGAGTTCGCCGCGTCGTGGAAGCCGTTCATGAAGTCGAACGCGAGCGCGACCAGCACCAGCCCGACCACCACCGCCAGCGAGATCTGGCCGACCGCGCCGTCCATTAGAGGAAAGCCCGTGACATCAGGAATTCTCGAGGACGATGCCCTCGATCACGTTGGCCACGTCCTCGCAGCGGTCGGTGATCGACTCGAGGAGATCGTAGATCACGCGCAGCTTCATCACCTGCTTGAGGTCGTTCTCCTCGCGGAACAGCTTGGACAGCGCGGCGCGCATCACGCGGTCGGCGTCGGATTCCAGGCGGTCGATCTCCTCGCAGATCTTCATGATCGCGTCGGCGCGCTTCACGTTGGTGAGCAGCGCGACCACCGCCTGCACGCGCTCGCAGCTCATCTGGCAGATGTCGGCGAGCTGCTTGGCCTCGGGCGTGATCTTGCGCAGGTCGTAGAGCGCCACCGACTCGGCGACGTCCTGGGTGAGATCCAGGATGTCGTCCATGTTGGTGATCAGCTGGTGGATCTGATCGCGGTCGAACGGCGTGATGAAGGTCTTGTGCAGGAGCGAAATCGTCTCGTGCGTGACCTTGTCGGCGGCGCGCTCGGCGGCATCGATGCGCTGCGCGTGCGCGTCGAGCTCGCTGAAGCTGCCGATCATCGCCGCGAGCTCGCGGCTGCCCTCCACGATGCGCGCGGCGTGCGCGTTGAACAGGTCGAAGAACTTGCCCTCGCGGGGCATCAGGCGTCCGAGCATCGCGACCTCCTTTGGCCGGGCGGGATTCTAATTGCTCGCCCGGGTCCCGAGGCCGAGAGATTCGAGGCGTCCGATCTCGGCCTCGGCGAACCCCCACTCCGCGAGCGCCGCGCGCCCGCCCTCGCCGCGCTCCGGCGGCGCGCGGCGCACCGCGCCCGGGGTGCGCGAGAAGCGCGGCGCCGGCGCAGGTTGCTCGACGTCCTTCAGTGAAACGAAGCTTTTTCTGGCCACATTGTGCGCATCGCGCCTCGCCTCCGACCACGACAGCACCGGCGCGAAGCACGCATCCGAGCCCTCGAAGACCTTGCACCATTCCTCGCGCGTCCTGGTCTTGAAGGTTTTTTCGAAAACGGCCTTCATTTCCGGCCAGCGCTTGCGCTCGTGCTGCGGCGGAAGGTTTCGCAGCTGCAGGCGGGTGACCAGCTCCTCGAAGAACCTGGTTTCGATGGCGCCGATCGAGACGTACTTGCCGTCCTTCGTCTCGTACACGCCGTACCACGGCGCGCCGCCGTCCAGGATGTTGTCGCCGCGCTCCTCGGACCAGCCTTTCGAAGCAAGAAACCCGGAAAACATGGCTGCAAGGAGGGAAGCCCCTTCGACCATCGCCGCGTCGACCACCTGGCCGCGGCCGGAGCGCTGCGCCTCGAGGAGCGCGCACGCCACGCCGAAGCCGAGCAGCATGCCGCCGCCGCCGAAGTCGCCGATCAGGTTCAAGGGCGGTACCGGCGCCTCGCCCTTGCGGCCGATCGCATGCAGGATGCCGGTGAGGGCGATGTAGTTGATGTCGTGCCCGGCGCGCGGCGCGAGCGGGCCGTCCTGGCCCCAGCCGGTCATGCGCCCGTACACCAGCGCAGGATTCTTCCCGAGCGCCTGCTGCGGGCCGAGGCCGAGGCGCTCCATCACGCCGGGCCGCATGCCCTCGATCAGGGCGTGCGCGCGGGACACGAGCTCGAAGAGGACCTGTCGGCTTTTTTCCTGCTTCAGGTCGAGCGTCACCGAGCGCTTGCCGCGCATCATCACGTCGTACCAGCGCTCGCGCTTGAGTCCCAGGTCCGTGGTGGCCGGACGGTCGACCACCAGCACGTCGGCGCCCATGTCGGCGAGCAGCATGCCGGCGAAGGGCGCGGGGCCGATGGACTCGAATTCCAGGACGCGGATTCCCTGCAAAGGCCCCATGCTTCGATAATACCTAATGCCTGCGAAGCATCCGGAGAGAATCGTCTGCCTGACCGAGGAGAGCACCGAGACGCTCTACCTCCTCGGCGAGGAGCGGCGCATCGTCGGCATCTCCGGCTACACCGTGCGTCCGGCGCGCGCGCGGCGCGAGAAGCCGCGGGTTTCCGCGTTTCTTTCCGCCCGCCAGGAAAAGATCTTGGAGTTGAAGCCTGACCTCGTGGTCGGGTTCTCGGATCTGCAGGCCGACATCGCGCGCGACCTCGCCAAGGCCGGGCTCAACGTGCTGATCTTCAACCAGCGCTCGGTCGACGAGATTCTTTCCATGATCCTCACGCTGTCGTCGCTGGTCGGCGCGGCGGACCGAGGTGCCAGCCTGGTCAAGAAGCTGGAGGACGGGCTCGCCGACATTCGTGCCGCAGGCAGGGGGCTTGCGAGAAAGCCAAGGGTCTACTTTGAAGAGTGGGACGAGCCGATGATCAGCGCGATCCGCTGGGTGAGCGAGCTGATCGGGATCGCCGGCGGCGCGGACATCTTCGCGGAGAAATCGCGCTCGCACGCGGCTGCCGGCCGCATCGTTTCCGCCGACGAGGTGCGCGAAAGAAACCCGGAGATCGTCCTCGGCTCCTGGTGCGGGAAGAAGTTCAGGCCGGAGCGCGTGGCGGCGCGGCCGGGATGGCAGGCGATCGCCGCGGTGAAGGCGAATCAGCTGTTCGAGATCAAGTCCGCCGACATCCTGCAGCCCGGGCCGGCCGCGCTCACCGACGGGGTGCGGCGCATCCACGAGCTTCTCAGGGACTCTGTATCCCGCGCTCCTCGAAGGTCTTCTTCAGCCGGCGCATGAATTCCGCGCGCACCTTCCACTGCTCCTGCGGCAGCACCTTCATCCGGCAGCGCAGGAACACGCCGACGTGCTCCCAGCGCTCGATGCCGGCGATCTGCACGTCGCCCAGGATGAGCGGCGCGAACTCCGCGTCCTGGCGCAGCTCGCGCCCCACGTCGCGCATCGCCTGGAAGGCGTCCTCGAGCTTCTGGCTGCTCTTGATCACCGCGTCCATCACCGCCTGCCCGAAGCCGCGCGTGCGGTTGGTGAGGAGCTTGATCTCGCCGTTCGGCACGTAGTGCACGTAGCCGTCGAGGTCGCGCAGGCGCACGTAGCGCAGCGTCACTTCCTCGACTTCGCCGCTCTTGCCGAGCACGTCGATCACGTCCCCCACGCGGATCTGGTCCTCGATGAGCAGGAAAAATCCGGTGAAGTAATCCTTGATCAGGCTTTGCGCGCCGAAGGCGATGGCAATGCCCGCCACGCCCGCGGTGGCGAGGATCGGCGCGATCGAGATGCCGAGCTCGTTCAGCATCAGCATGCCCGCCACCAGCACCACCACCACCGAGGCGAAGTAGCGGAACGCGTTCGCCACGGTGTCGATGCGGCGCAGCTCGTCGGCGCCCCGGCTGCGCCGCGCCATGTAGCCGCGGAACAGCCGGATCAGCCGCCCGGCGATGAACTGCAGCGCCCAGGCGACGACCAGGATGACGAAGATGCGCCACAGGCGCGTCGTCGCATACCAGGCCTCCTCGTCGAGGCCGGCGACGAAATTCGCCAGGTCGTCGAATTCGTCCAGTTAAGTCGTCCCCGCGAAGGCGGGGACCCCGTTTAGAAAATCAGAATGGATCCCCGCCTGCGCGGGGATGACCATCCCACGAGTCTCAATGAAGACCGAGCGATGCCTCGATGTTGCGCACCATGGCGACCAGGCGCGGCCCGAGATCGTCCTCGAGCTGGCCCTTCTTCACCATGAAGCCGGGCACGATGCAGTTGAACGACACGATCTCGCCGTCCACGGTGCGGCGCATCGGCGCGCCCACCGCGTAGACCTCGCGGCGCAGCTCGCCGGTGCTCGCGCAGAAGCCGCGCGAGCGGATGTCGTCGAGCGCCTTGTCGATCGAGGGGCGGAACTTGCGGTGCGCGTCGGGCTCCTTGACCTTCATCTGGTTGAGCACCGACTCGCGCTCCGGGGGCGTGCAGGCCGACAGGAAGGCGCGCCCGATCACCGACTGGGAGATCGGCACCGAGGTGCCGATGTCGGGCAGGGTGGTGATGCCGTTGCCGCTGCGGCAGGACTCGACGTACACCATGTTCAGGCGGTCGCGCACGCCCATCGACACCGAGCCGTTGCAGTAGTCGGCGAGCTCCTTCATCAGCGGGCGCGCGACCTGGCGCACGTTCATCGAGGCGAGCAGCGGGTAGCCGATCGACAGCACCGCCGAGCCGAGCTGGTACTTGCCCAGGCGCATGTTGTGGCGCAGGTAGCCGAGCTTGGTCAGCGTGTAGGTGAGGCGGGAAACCGTGGGCTTGGGCAGCCCCGTGCGCACCGAAATCTCCTTGTTGCCGAGCAGCGGCTCGAGCGGGGTGAAGCAGCGCAGGACCTCCAGGCCGCGCGCGAGCGTGGTGGCGAACTGGCGGTCGCCCTCGTGCTCGTAGCTGAACGTGGCCGGGGTCTGCGCGATCGGTGCCTGGGGTTCGGGTGCTCCCATGGGAATGCCTTCTCCTTTGTCTTTCGGTCTAGTTCTTCGGGGAAAAACGCAGCGGAATGTTTCGCGTTTCGCTATTCTGTTTATCCGGAGCGGCGTGTCAACTTAGTCGTACTTAATTTCATATAGCGGAACCATGGCCTCCCTCTTTGATCTGTCGGGCAAAGTCGCGCTCGTCACGGGTGCTACGCGGGGCATAGGCAAGTCGATTGCAGAGCAGCTGGCCCGCGCCGGCGCGCGCATCGCGATCTGCAGCCGCAAGGCCGAAGCCTGCGAGGCGGCGCGCGCCGAGTTCGAGAAAGCGGGCTTCCAGGTGCTGGCGAAGCCGTGCAACGTGTCGCGCAAGGAGGACCTGCAGGCCCTGGTGGACGCCACGGCGGCGAAATGGGGCGCGCCGGACATCGTGGTGGCGAATGCGGCCAGCAACCCGTACTACGGGCCGCTCACCGGCATCTCCGACGACGCTTTCGACAAGATCTTCGCCAACAACCTGAAAAGCGTGCTGTGGCTGGCGGGCATGACGCTGCCGAGGATGAAGGGCGGCGGCAGCTTTACCCTGGTGGGCTCGATCGGCGGCATCGTCGCCAACACCGTGATCGGCGCCTACGGGATGTCCAAGGCCGCCGGGCACCACCTGGTGCGCAACCTGGCCGCCGAGTGGGGGCCGAAGAACATCCGGGTGAACGCGATCGCCCCCGGCCTGATTAAAACGGAGTTCGCGCGCGCCCTTTGGGAGGACGAGAAACGCGCGCGCGAGCGCATCGAGGCTACCCCGCTGCGCCGCCTGGGCGAGCCGGTGGACATCGGCGGTATCGCGGTGTTCCTGGCGTCGCCGGCGGCCGCATTTATCACCGGACAATGCATCGTCGCCGACGGCGGCGTTACCATTCTCTAACTCCCATGGACCTCAACTACTCCACCGAAGAGCTCGCGTTCCGCGACGAAGTGCGCAGCTGGCTCGCCGCCAACCTGCCGCAGGAGCTGAAGGACCGCGCGCACCTGTCCAAGGAAGACCTGATGCGCTGGCACCGCATCCTGGCCAAGCAGGGCTGGGTCGCGCCGGCGTGGCCCAAGGAATGGGGCGGCACGGGCTGGAACGTGGTGCAGCGCTACATCTTCGAGGAGGAGCTCGGCTTCTCCGGCGCGCCGCCGATCATTCCGTTCGGCGTGACGATGTGCGCCGCGGTGCTGCTCCAGTTCGGCACCGACGCGCAGAAGAAGCGCTTCCTGCCGCGCATCTACAACGGCGACGATTTCTGGTGCCAGGGCTACTCGGAGCCGGGCTCCGGGAGCGACCTGGCGTCGCTGAAGACCAAAGCCGTTCGCAACGGCAACGAGTACGTCGTGACCGGACAGAAAATCTGGACCACGCTCGCGCACTACGCCGACTGGATCTTCTGCCTGGTGCGCACCGATCCGACGGTGGAGAAGCGCCAGGAAGGCATTTCATTCCTGCTCATGGACATGAGAAGCCCCGGCATCACGGTGCGGCCGCTCATCCTCATGGACGGCGCGCACCACGTGAACGAGGTGTTCTTCGACGACGTGAAGGTGCCGGCCGAGAACCTGGTGTTCAAGGAGAACAAGGGCTGGACGGTGGCCAAGTACCTGCTCGGCTACGAGCGCATGAACACCGGACGCATCGGCGAATCGAAGCGGGAGCTGCGCAAGCTGAAAGATGGTTTTTCCTCGAAATTGAGCGATCTGCGCTTCCGCGACCGCTTGACCCGCGTCGAGGTGGAACTGATGGCGCTCGAGATCACCAACCTGCGCTTCCTCGACCGCATGCGCCGCACCGGGCAGCCGCCGGGCGCGGACGTCTCCATGCTCAAGATAAAAGGCACCGAGATCCAGCAGGCGCTCACCGAGCTCGCCATGCAGGCCGCCGATCCGAGCGCCCAGGAAACGATTGCCTTGGAGAAGAAATATCTGGATATGCGCAAGACCACGATCTACGCCGGCTCCAACGAGATCCAGAGGAACATCATCGCGAAAATGACGTTGGGTCTATGAACTTCGATTACAACGAAGAGCAGCAACTCCTTGCCGACTCGGTGCGGCGCTACCTGCAGAAGGAATACGACTTCGAGAAGCGCAAGGCGAGCGTCGAGAAGGGCGCGAGCGACGCGGTATGGGCGGCGTTCGCCGAGATGGGCCTCACCGGCCTGCCGATCTCGACCGAGCACGGCGGCTTCGGCGGCGGCGCGGTCGACCTGATGAGCGTGATGGAAGCGTTCGGCGAGGCGCTGGTGGTCGAGCCCTACCTGCCGACCATGCTCGGCGCGCTCGCGGTGGCGAAAGGCGGCAGCGACCAGCAGAAGCAGGACATCCTGCCGGCCGTGGCGCAGGGCAAGGCGCGCCTCGCGCTCGCCGCCGGCCCGCGCGGCGTGATCGGCGCGCCGCTCGCCGATTACGTCGTGCTCGGCGCGCAGGGCAAGCTGCGCATCTACCCGCGCAAGGAATTCGCGGTGCGCGCGTTCCGCACCGTCGACGACCTCGCCGCGGGCGACATCCGGCTCGACGGCAAGGGCGAGGCGCTTGCCGGGGGCGTGCTTGACGAGGTGCTCGACTTCGGCGCCGCGCTGTCGTGCGCCGAGGCAGTCGGCGCGATGAAGTTCGCGTGCGACACCACGCTCGAGTACCTGAAGACGCGCAAGCAGTTCGGCGTGCCGATCGGCACCTTCCAGGCGCTGCAGCACCGCATGGTCGACATGTTCATCGCGCAGGAGCAGGCGAGGTCGATGGCCTGCCTTGCGTGCTCGAAGATGGATTGCGCCGAGAATGCGAAGGAGCGCGCGCGCGCCATCTCCGCGGCGAAGATCAAGATCGCGGACGCGGCGCGCCACATCAGCCAGGAGTCGGTGCAGCTGCACGGCGGGATGGGCATGACCGAGGAGCTCAAGGTCAGCCACACTTTCCGCCGCCTCACGGCGCTCGGCCGGCGCTTCGGCGACGCGGACTACCACCTCGCGCGCTTTGCCTCGCTGTAGCGTCTGGCTGTTTTTGCTGCTCGCGGCGTGCGCCCCGGCGCCGCAGAAACCGGAGCAGCCCAAACCGGCTCCGCCACCCGCGCCCTCCGCGTTGCCGGCGACCTATGTCAACGACCCGGACTGTCCCGGCTGCCTCGCCGTGACCGTCACGCTGCGTCCGGACGGCGCGTTCCTGCTGCGCGACCGGCTCGGCGAATCCGAGTTCTACGACTTCGGCGCCTGGCGCTACGCCGACGGCACCCTCGAGCTCGCCGGCGGGCGCGACACGCGGCGCTATCGCCTGACGGATTTCCGGCGCCGCGCCGAGCTCGAGCGCCTGCGCGGCCCGTTCCGCCTGGTCGGCGTCTACGACGGCGCGACGTTCAGGGAATGCCGCACCGGCGTGGCCTGGAGGCTCGACGACACGCGCGCCGCGCAGACGCTGAAGGACGAGGTCGGCAAGGCGCAGGGCCGGGCGGTGGTGGTGGCGCTCGACGCGCAGCTCGAGGGCACGCCCGAGACGCTGCGCTTTTTTCGTCCCGCGAGCGTGCTCGATGCGGGCAGCTGCCCGCGCTAGACTCGATCGCATGGAAAACCAGCGCATCGTCCTCGCCAGCCGACCGCAGGGCTGGGTCACGCCCGACAACTTCCGCCTCGAGAAAGCCGCGCTGCCCAGGCCCGCAGACGGCGAGGTGCTGGTGAAGAATTTGTGGCTCTCGCTCGACCCGTACATGCGCGGGCGCATGAGCGAGCAGAAGAGCTACGTGAAGGGCGTCGACATCGGCGAAGTGATGGTCGGGCAGACGGCCGGAGAGGTGTTGGAGACAAGAAATCCTGCTTTCAAAGTGGGAGACAAAGTCCTCACCCAGCTCGGCTGGCAGCTGTACGGCACGACGAAAGAAGCCACCAAGGTCGATGCGCGCGCGCCGCTCAGCTACTACCTCGGCGTGCTCGGCATGCCCGGACTCACCGCGTACTTCGGCCTGAAGGAGCTCGGCCAGCCGAAGCCCGGCGAGACCGTGGTGGTGTCCGCCGCGTCGGGCGCGGTCGGCAGCGTAGTCGGGCAGCTCGCGAAGATCTGGGGTTGCCGCGCGGTCGGCATTGCCGGCGGCTCGCAGAAGTGCGCCTACGTGAAGAACGAGCTCGGTTTCGACGCTTGCTTCGACTACAAGGCAGGCAAGCTGCGCGACGAGCTGAAGGACATCGATGTCTACTTCGACAACGTCGGCGGCGAGATCCTCGACACCGCGCTCGCGCGCATGAAGCTGTTCGGCCGCGTGGTGGTGTGCGGCACGATTTCCGACTACAACGCGACCGAGCCCTATCGCGTGAAGAACTGGCGCGCGATCCTGGTCAACCGGCTCAAGGTGCAGGGCATGATCGTGTTCGACTGGAAGGAGCGCTACGGCGAGGCGCTGAAGGCGCTGGCGGGCTACCTGCAGGAAGGAAGGCTCAAGACGCGCGAGTCGGTGGTCGAGGGCCTGGCCAACGCGCCGCAGGGATTCATCTCGCTCCTGAAGGGCGGCAACTTTGGCAAGCAGCTGGTCAAGCTCGCCTGACTACGCCGGGTTCTGGCAGCGCGCCGCGGCGCTCGCGATCGACTGGCTGATCGTCACCGTGGTGGTGACGCCAGTGATGGTGCTCGGCTTCGGCATCCGCGAGGTCGAGCCCGGCGAATGGTGGGAGCTCGCGCTCTTCGTTGCGCTCGCCGTCGCGGTGATCGGCTTCTGGCGCTATTGCGGCGCTACGCCCGGCAAGCTCGCGCTCGGCGTGAAGGTCGTGGACGCGAAGACCGGCGAGGCGCCCGCGACCTGGCGCCTCGCGCTGCGTTTCCTGGGCTACTTCGTCTCGGCGTTTCCGCTCTATCTCGGATTTCTCTGGGCGATCGTCGACCGCCGCAAGCAGGGCTGGCACGATAAGATCGCGCGCACCATCGTGATCAATTCCGAGGATTGAGCAACGACATGAAACCGATCGATCTCTATACGTGGCCGACGCCGAACGGCCACAAGGTGCACATCATGCTCGAGGAGACCGGCACGCCGTACAACGTGATCCCGGTCGACATCGGCGCGGGCGACCAGTTCAAGCCGGACTTCCTCAAGATCTCGCCCAACAACAAGATGCCCGCGATGGTCGATCCCGACGGCCCGGACGGCACGCCGTTCGCGCTCGCCGAGTCGGGCGCCATGCTCTTTTATCTGGCCGCCAAGACCGGCAAGTTCCTGCCGAAGAAGCTGTCCGACCGCTGGAAGGTGCTGCAGTGGACGATGTTCCAGATGGGCCACATCGGGCCGATGCTCGGGCAGGCGCACCACTTCCTCGGCTACGCGCCGGAGAAGATCGAGTACGCGATGAACCGCTACAAGAACGAGGCGAACCGCCTCTACGGCGTGGTGGACAGAAGGCTGAAGGAATCGAAGTACCTGGCGTGCAACGAGTACACCATCGCCGACATGGCGACCGTGCCGTGGCTGCGCGCGCCCGAGCGCCAGGGCGTGAACATCGACGACTATCCGACGCTCAAGAAGTGGCGCGACGCGATCCTCGAGCGCCCGGCAGTGCAGCGCGCGGTGCAGGTGCTCGCCGACCGGCGCCGCGCCAGCATGACCGACGAGCAGCGCAAGAACCTCTTTGGCGATGCCCAATACGCTAAACGGTAAGGTGGCCTGGATCACCGGCGGGGGCTCGGGCATCGGGCTCTCGGGCGGCATCGAGCTCGCCAAGGCCGGCGCGCACGTGGTGATCTCCGGGCGCAGCCGCGAAACGCTGTCGGCAAGCGAGAAGCAATTGAAGGCGGCGGGCAGCGGCGAGTCGATCGCGCTCGACGTCGCGGACCAGGCGGAAGTGTCGCGCGCCGCGCAGGCGATCCTCAAGCGCCACGGCCACATCGACATCCTGATCAACAGCGCCGGCATCAACAGCCCGAAGCGCAATTTCAGGAACGTTTCGCTCGACACCTGGAACCAGATCGTCGCGGTGAACCTGTCGGGCATGTTCTACTGCTGCCACGCCGTGCTGCCGGGCATGCGCGAGCGCAAGGACGGCCTGATCATCAACATCTCCTCGTGGGCCGGCCGCTATGCGAGCACGCTCACCGGCCCGGGCTACAACGCCACTAAGCACGCGGTGGTCGCGCTCACCGAGTCGATCAACATGGAGGAGTGCGCGAACGGCATCCGCGCCACCTCGATCCTGCCCGGCGAGGTCGCCACGCCGATCCTCGAGAAGCGTCCGGTGCCGCCGACGCCCGAAGTGCGCGCGCGCATGCTGCAGGCCGAGGACCTCGGCGCAACCATCCTGTACGTCGCGACGCTGCCGCCGCGCGCCTGCGTGAACGAGCTCATCATCAGCCCGACCTGGAACCGCTTCTACCTGGGCGGGTTCGAGACGCCGAAGAACTAGATAAATGGGGACGGACCCTATTTTCCTGCGCGCTGCGCGGAGCAACGGAAAATAGGGTCCGTCCCCATTTATCTGCGGGTGGCCGCGCCGTTCATCGCCGGCTACTTCGTCTCGTACGTATACCGCATGGTGAATGCGGTGCTCGCGCCCACGCTGGTTGCGGAGTTCGGGCTGTCGGCGAGCGGCCTCGGCCTGCTGTCCAGCATGTACTTCCTGTCGTTCGCGTTCTGCCAGCTTCCCATCGGCGTGGCGATGGACCGCTTCGGGCCGCGCCGCGTGAACGCGGCGCTGCTGCTCGTCGCGGCGGCGGGCGGCTTCTGGTTCGCGCACGCCGAGAGCGCGGCGGCGGCGATCGCGGCGCGCGCGCTGATCGGCATCGGAGTGTCCGCCTGCCTGATGGCTTCGCTGACCGCGTTCGTGCTCTGGTATCCGGCCGAGCGCATCTCGACCATGAACGCGATCGCGTTCTCGGCCGGCGCGATCGGCGCCATGACGGCCACCGTGCCGCTGGAGCTCTTGCTGCGCGTCTGGCCATGGCGCGACGCCTTCATGCTGATCGTCGCGGCCACCCTCGCGGTGAGCCTGGTGCTGTGGCTGTGGGTGCCGGAGCGCAGCGCGCGCTCGAGCCGCGACGGCCTGCGCGAGATCCTGCGCGGCCTGGGCGAGCTGCTGCGCGATTCCGCGTTCCTGCGCCTGTCGATCTGCCTCGGCGCGAGCCAGTTCGCCTCGGTCGCGCTGCAGACGCTGTGGATCGCGACCTGGCTGCGCGACGTGGCGGGCTACACGCCGGCCGAGGTAGCGCGCGGGCTGCTGGCGGTGAACGTGGCGATGATCGTGGGCTACATGGGCTTCGGCCGCGCCGCCGACGCGCTGCAGCGGCAAGGCAGGTCCGCGCTGCCGCTGCTGCTCGGCGGCGTGGCGCTCTCTTCGGTGAGCCTCGGGCTGGTGATCGTCACGAAGCTCTTCGCGCTCTGGCTGGTGTTCGTGGCAGCCGGCACCTCGGTGGTGCTCGCCTACTCGATCCTGTCGCGCCGGCTGCCCAAGGCCATGGCCGGCCGCGCAAACACCGCGATCAACGTGTTCGGCTTTGTCGGCATGTTCTCCGGCCAGTGGGGCATCGGCCTGGTGCTGGATCTATGGCCGCAGAGCGCGCACGGCTATGCGGCGGACGCGTACACCTGGGCGCTCGGCATGAGCTGGGCCGTGCAACTCGCCGGCCTCGCCTGGCTGTGGCTGGGCCGGGAGCTGCTCGCGCCGCTTCCTACGCGCGCGGCTTGAGGTAGATGTCGCGGTAGGACGTGTAGACGGAGGCCGCGAAGACCGGGCCGAGCGCGAGCCAGCCGAGCGCGAGCGGCAGCGTGGCGAAAAACGCCAGCACCATCATCACGACGCTGTAGACCAGGAACGGCAGGATGTTCTTGAGGCAGCCGCTGAAGCTGCCTTTCATCGCCTCCACTGCGCCGTGCTCGTGGAACACCACGAGCGGCGCGGCGAGCCAGATCGCCATCACCGCGGGCAGCAGCAGCGCGAACATGACGAGCATCGCGAGCAGCATGGTCACGCCCATCGCCGCCATGGCCTGCGGGTCGCCGCCCATCATGGCGCCGAAGCCCACGCCCATCATCAGGCCGACCACCAGCATGACGACCACCACCGCCGCGAGGTAGAGCGCGCCCACGCCGACCAGCTTGCTGGTGCGTTCCTTGAATCCGGCGAACAGATGCCCGAGCTCCAGCTCGCCGCCGGTGTCGAGCGCCTTGCAGCCGATCATGACGCCGCCGGCGAACACCGGCCCGAACAGCGTGGTGGCGAGGCCGCCGACGACCGGGATCATCGCCGCGGCGACGAAGATCACGAACGCGATCAGCACGATGCCGATCCACATGCCGGGCTGGCGCTTGAAGAGCTCCCAGCCCTCGGCGATCCAGCTCCAGCCGTGGCTCGCCGGGCGCGACTGCCCGCCGGGCACGAAGTCCGCGTTGAGCACCACGGTCTCGTCGGAGACCGCAGCCTTGGGCGCCGCGTATGGGTTTACCGTAGTCATATTCCCCCCTTATTTGTCTCTGTCTTTGTGTCGGACTCGAACGGTCGCGATGGCCTTGGCCACCAGCGATCCGTCCTCGTTCTTCGCCTCTCCTTCGACGAAGCTCATGCTACGCCCATCGCGCAGGACGCGCGCGTCGGCGTTGAGGCGCTGGCCGGTGCCGCCGCCGATGAACGACACGCTCATGTCGATGGTGATGACGCCGATCGACTCGGGATGCAGCGTGCGCGCCGCGGTGCACACCGCGACATCGAGGAGCGACATGATCACCCCGCCGTGCACCGTGCCCAGGCTGTTGGTGAACTCGCGCTCGACCGGCAGCGAAAGCCGCGCGCTGCCCTGGCCGAGCTCGTCGGTCCGGATCTTGAGGTGCTGCAGGAACGGGATCTTCTTCTGGTACTCGCGGGCAAACTCGACCTTCATACGATGGTCGCTCCGCCATCCACCGCGATGGCCTGCCCGGTGATGTGGCGCGAAGCTTCCGAGGCGAGCAGCACCGCCAGGCCTTTCAGGTCTTCGTCGTTGCCCAGCCGCCGCGTCGGGGTCCATTCGCGGATCATCTTTCCGGTGGTTTCCAGCGTGGCGCGCGTCATCTTGGAAGGGAAGAAGCCCGGGCAGATCGCGTTCACGGTGATGCCGTGCACGCCCCACTCGGCGGCGAGCTGGCGCGTCAACCCCACCACGCCGTGCTTGGTCGCCGTATAGGCCGCGGTCGGCGCGAAGCGCGGATCCTGGCCCAGCAGCCCGGCAACCGATGCGACGTTGATGATGCGGCCCCATTTGGCCGGGATCATCGATCGGGCGGCGATGATCTGCGTGAGCACGAACAGGCCGGTCAGGTTCACGTTGACCAGCTTGTCCCACGCGTCGAGCGGATGCTGCTCGGCCGGCGCGCCCCACGTCGCGCCGGCGTTGTTCACCAGGATGTCGACCTTGCCGAATTTCTCGAGCACCTGCTCCGCCATCGGCGCAATGGCTTCGCGCTTGCCGATGTCGCAGACGAAGGCGCTGGCGCTTAACTGTGCTGCCGCCTGATCGAGCTCGTCCTTCTTCCTCGCAGTAATCGCGAGCTTCGCGCCCATCTCGCCCAGCGCCTGGGCGATCTGCAGTCCGAGCCCGCGCGAGCCGCCGGTGACCAGCGCGACCTTGCCGGAAAGGTCCAACAGTGATTTCACGCCCATTGGCGGATCGTAGTACAAATGGGCCGATGACCACGCTCGCCATGTTCTCCGGCGGCCTCGACAGCACCGCGATGCTGGTGAAGCTGCTCGCCGAAACGGGCGACGAGCTGCGCGTGCACCACATCCGCATGGTGAACAAGGAAAGGCGCGACGCGGCCGAGCAGCGCGCGGTCGAGGCGATCGTCGCCTGGTGCCGCAAGCGCTACCGGCCGTTCCGCTACTCGGAGTCGGGGCTCGATTTCTCCGCGCTCGAGGCGATCCCGATCGACTACCTCTCGATTGCGTTCGTGGCCTGCCAGGTGGCGATCGACACGCCGGGCTGCGACCGCATCGCGGTGGGCTCGCTCTGCACCGACACCGACATCGTGAACCGCAGCGCGCGGCAGAAGCGCGTGTTCGACGAGATGTACGCCTGCTATCGCGCGCGCAAGCTCGGCGAGCCCAAGGTCGAGTGGATCTACCCCGTGTACCACACCCCCAAGGCGGCCCTCGCCGCCGGGCTGGCGCCGGAACTCGTTGATCTGACATGGTCCTGCCGCACCCCCCTGGAGGGCCTCAGGCCCTGCGGAACCTGCAAGGCGTGCCGCGTCCGCCAGGGGTTGCGCACCCCCTCAGCCGCAGCCGAAAATCGGGGCTAGGGAGAGGGAGGGGGCTATGAGGTCCAGGCGGATGGACGGCCGCATACTGATCTACAGCCACGACACCTTCGGCCTCGGCCACCTGCGCCGCTGCCGCACCATCGCGCACGCGCTGGTCGAGGACTTCAAGCAGCTCTCCGTGCTGATTCTTTCCGGCTCGCCGATCATCGGCAGCTTCGACTTCCGCGCGCGCGTCGACTTCGTGCGCGTGCCGGGCGTGATCAAGCTCAGGAACGGCGAGTACACGTCTCTCAACTTGCACCTCGACATCCGCGAGACGATGTCGATGCGCGCCTCCATCATCCAGCACACCGCGGAGGAATTCGCGCCCGACGTCTTCATCGTCGACAAGGAGCCGGCCGGGCTGCGCGGCGAGCTCCTGCCCACGCTGAAAGTGCTGAAGAAGCGCGGCACGCGCATCATCCTCGGCCTGCGCGACGTGATGGACGAGCCGCGCCTCCTCGAGCCCGAGTGGCAGAGGAAGAAGGCGCTGCCCGCGCTGCGCGAGTTCTACGACGAGATCTGGGTCTACGGCCTGCCGCAGATCTGCGACCCGCTCGAGGGCATCGCGCTGCCCGAGAGCGTGCGCAGGAAAATGGTCTACACCGGCTACCTGCACCGCGAGGTGCCCACGCACGGCGCGCCGCCGCGCCTGCCCGAGATCGCGCAGAAGCCCTACCTGCTGGTGACCACCGGCGGCGGCGGCGACGGCGAGAGCCTGGTCGACTGGGTGCTGCGCGCCTACGAGCACGACCCGCTGCTGCCCTACCCGGCGCTGCTGGTGCTCGGGCCGTTCATGCAGCCCGAGCGCCAGGCCGAGTTCATGAACCGCGCGCAGAAGCTGAAGCGCGTCGACGCGATCACCTTCCACGGCCAGCTCGAGGCGCTGGTCGACCGCGCGGCCGGCGTGGTGGCGATGGGCGGCTACAACACTTTCTGCGAGGTGCTGTCGCTCGACAAGCGCGCGCTCATCGTGCCGCGCACCGAGCCGCGCCTCGAGCAGTTCATCCGCGCCTCGCGCGCGGCGGAGATCGGCCTGGTGAGCATGCTCACCGACGACGGCACGTACGACCCGGCGGTGATGGCCGCCGCGCTGCGCGCGCTGCCGCGCCAGAACCGGCCCTCCGAGGTGGTGGTGCCCGGCCTGCTCGAGGGCCTGAAGAACGTCTCGCGGCTCGTCGCGCCCTGGATCGAGCCCGTCGAAGTCGAGGCGAAGAACGTCGTTTCCCGCATCCGCTAGGCTTTGCGCGTAGCTTTCGTCCTGAAAGGGTATCCGCGCCTCTCGGAGACCTTCATCGCGCAGGAGATCGCCGCGCTGGAGCGCCGCGGCCTCGAGATCCTGATCGTGTCGCTGCGCCGCCCCACCGACGCGCGCGTGCACCCGGTGCATCGCGAGATCAAGGCCGAGCTTCTTTACCTTCCCGAGTACCTGTTGCTCGAGCCGTGGCGCGTGCTGCGCGCGTGGTGGAAGGTCAGAAGGTTTTCGACCTATTCGTCGATTTTCGCTTTGTGGCTACGGGATCTTGCCCGGGACAAGACACCTAACCGCATGCGCCGCTTCGGGCAGGCGCTGGTGCTCGCCGCCGAGCTGCCGCGGGACGTGAAGCGCCTGCACGCGCATTTCCTGCACACGCCGGCGTCGGTGACGCGCTACTGCGCCGGCCTGCTCGGGCTGCCGTGGACGGGCTCCGCGCACGCGAAGGACATCTGGACCACGCCGGAG
>DASVFV010000134.1:0-6069 GCA_036379875.1 Burkholderiales bacterium
GTGCTGGGCGGCATCTCGACGGGACAGGACGTCACGGTGTCGATCGCGCTCAAGCCGACCTCGAGCATCCGCCTGCCGCGCAGGACCATCGACACCCGCGGCAAGGCAACCTCAATAGAAACAACGGGACGGCACGATCCCTGCGTCGGCATCCGGGCCACCCCGATCGCCGAGGCCATGCTCGCCTGCGTGCTCATCGATCATGCGCTGCGGCATCGCGCGCAATGCGCCGACGTCGCGCCGCCGACGGTAGTAAAGGGCCCTAAAATCAATTAGTATGGCTACAAAGCCGGCACCAAAACTCCCAAGAGAGAAGAACATGAGCAACAAGGGGCAGTTGCTACAAGACCCGTTTTTGAACACCCTGCGCAAGGAGCATGTCCCGGTCTCGATCTACCTCGTGAACGGCATCAAGCTGCAGGGCCAGATCGAATCGTTCGACCAGTACGTGGTGCTGCTGCGCAACTCCGTCACCCAGATGGTGTACAAGCACGCCATCTCCACGGTCGTGCCCTCACGCCCGATCAGCCTCGGCCCCGACAAGGACGCCGAATAAAGCCCTGGTAGAAAGACCCGCAGCAGCCGCCGATCCCCAGGCGGCCGTCCTCGTGTGCCTCGACTTCGGCGACGCCCAGTACGACGAGAGCGTCGAGGAAGTGGTGCGCCTGGTGCAGAGCGCGGGCGTGAAGCGCTACCGGGTGGTGAAGGGCCGGCGCGCGAAGCCCGATCCGAAGTTCTACGCCGGCTCGGGCAAGGTCGAGGAGATCGCCAGGGCCGCGACCGAGCTGAACGCGATGTACGTGGTGTTCAACCACGCGCTGTCGCCGGCGCAGGAGCGCAACGTCGAGCGCGAGGTGGTGCGCCGCGTGATGGACCGCACCGAGCTGATCCTGGAGATCTTCGCGCAGCGCGCGCAGACCAGCGAGGGCAAGCTGCAGGTGGAGCTCGCGCAGCTCGAGCACCTCTCCACCCGCCTGGTGCGCGGCTGGAGCCACCTCGAGCGCCAGCGCGGCGGCCTGGGCAAGACCGGCGGCCCGGGCGAGACGCAGCTCGAGCTCGATCGGCGCTACATCGCGACCCGGGTGAAGACCCTGAAAAGCAAGCTGCTGCAGCTGAAGAAGCAACGCTCGGTGCAGCGCCGCGCGCGCGCCCGCGGCGAGGTGCTTTCGGTCTCGATCGTCGGCTACACCAACGCCGGCAAGTCGACGCTCTTCAACGCGCTCACGCGCGCCAAGGCCTACGAGGCCGACCAGCTGTTCGCCACGCTCGACACCACTACGCGGCGGGTGTGGATCCAGGACGCCGGGAACGTGGTGGTGTCGGACACGGTGGGCTTCATCCGCGACCTGCCACACGGGCTGGTGGCCGCGTTCCGCGCCACGCTCGAGGAAACCGTGCACGCCGACCTGCTGCTGCACGTCGTCGATGCTTCCTCGGCGGCGCGGGACGAGCAGGCCCAGGCGGTGGACAGGGTGCTGGCCGAGATTCCGGCCGGCGCAGCGCCTCGGATCCTGGTCTGGAACAAGATTGATGCCGCGGGTCTCGAGCCGCGAGTCGAGCGAGACCAATATGGTAGGATTTCCCGCGTTTTCGTGAGCGCGCGAACGGGCGGCGGACTCGAGTTGCTGCGAGAGGCCATCGCCGAATTCGCCAAGGCCCGAGCCGCCGCGAAACGCGAGGCGCTCCCTCTCCAAACTCACTGACATGTCCTTGAACGACCCCAACTGGGGGCGCGGCTCGCGCGGCCCGCAAGGTCCCGGCGGCGGCAACCAGGGTCCGCCGGACCTCGACGAGCTGTGGCGCAACTTCAACCGCCGGCTCTCCGAGCTGTTCGGGCGGCGCCGCGGCGGCGACGAGCCGCCGCGCCCGCCGAGCGCGCGCGGCCTGGGCGGCGGCGCCGGCGTGCTGCTCGCGCTGGTGATCGCGGTCTGGCTGGCGAGCGGCTTCTACATCGTGGTCGAAGGCCAGCGCGGCGTGGTGCTCACCTTCGGCCGCTACGCGCAGGAAACCAACCCCGGCCTGCGCTGGCGCATGCCGTGGCCGATCCAGTCGCACGAGATCGTCAACCTGCAGCAGGTGCGCACGCTCGAGGTGGGCTACCGCAACAACGTGCGCACCAAGGTGCTGAAAGAGTCGCTGATGCTCACCGACGACGAGAACATCGTCGACCTGCAGTTCGCGGTGCAGTACCTGGTGAAGGACGCGCGCGACTTCGTGTTCAACGTGCGCCGCCCCGACGAGTCGGCGATGCAGATCGCCGAGACCGCGATGCGCGAGATCATCGGCAAGAACCGCATGGACGCGATCCTGTACGAGACCCAGGTGGACGTGGCCAACCGCGCGCGCGATCTCATGCAGCAGATCCACGACCGCTACGGCACCGGCATCACCGTGAGCACCGTGACGATCCAGAACGCCCAGCCGCCCGAGCAGGTGCAGGCCGCCTTCGACGACGCGGTGAAGGCCGGCCAGGACCGCGAGCGGCAGAAGAACGAGGGCCAGGCCTACGCCAACGACGTGATCCCGCGCGCGCGCGGCACCGCGGCGCGCCTGCAGCAGGAAGCCGACGGCTACCGCCAGCGCGTAATCGCCAACGCCGAGGGCGAGGCGTCGCGCTTCAAGCAGGTGCTCACCGAGTACGCCAAGGCGCCCGCCGTGACGCGCGAGCGCATCTACCTCGAGACCATGCAGGCGGTGCTCACCTCGACCAGCAAGATCATGATGGACTACCGCGGCGCCGGGAACCTGCTCTACCTGCCGCTCGACAAGGTGATGCAGAACGCCGGCGCGCCGGGCGCCGAGGGCGCGCCGCAACGCGCGCAGCCCGCCGAGCCGCCCGCCGAGGCCGGCCCGCGCTCGCGCGACACGCTGCGCAACCGCGAGCGGAGCGAGCGCTGATGAGAGCCGTCGGCCCCATCATCGCCGTGCTCGCGGTCATCGCGCTGCTGGTCTCGAGCGCGCTGTTCACCGTCGACCAGCGCCAGAACGCGATCGTGTTCCAGCTCGGCGAGGTGAAGGAAGTGGTGAACCGCTCCGGGCTGCACTTCAAGTGGCCGCTGCTGCAGAACGTGCGCCACTTCGACATGCGCATCCTCACCTTCGACGACGCCGAGCCGCTGCGCTTCCTCACCCAGGGCAACCGCCCGGTGCTGGTCGACTCGTTCGTCAAGTGGCGCATCGCCGACGTGCGCCAGTACTTCATCAGCGTGCAGGGCGACGAGTTCCGCGCCGCCACGCGCATCAAGCAGACCGTGGCCGGCGTGCTGCGCGACGAGTTCGGCGCGCGCACCGTGCACGAGGTGGTTTCCGGCGAGCGCGAGCAGGTGATGAGCCGCGTGCGCGAGAAGGTCGACACCGACCTCAAGCGCATCGGCGTGGAGATCATCGACGTGCGGCTGAAGCGCGTCGACCTGCCGCAGGACGTGAGCGAATCGGTGTACCGGCGCATGGAGGCGGAGAGGAAGCGCATCGCCAACGAGCTGCGCTCCACCGGCGCCGCCGAGGCGGAGAAGATCCGCGCCGACGCCGACCGGCAGCGCGAGGTGCTGCTCGCCGAGGCCTACCGCGACGCGCAGCGCGTGCGCGGCGAGGGCGACGCCAAGTCCGCGGCCATCTACGCCGCGGCGTTCAACCAGAACCCCGAGTTCTATTCCTTCTACCGCAGCATGGAGGCCTACCGCTCGACCTTCCGCGGGCGCAACGACCTCCTGCTGCTCGAGACCAACTCCGACTTCCTGCGCTATTTCAGGGACTCGCTAGGCAAGCCCGCCACGCGCAAGTAGCGCCATGGGAGCCACGACGTTCCTCATGGCCCTCGCGCTGATGCTGATCCTCGAAGGCGTGCTGCCCTTCATCGCGCCCAACCTGTGGCGCGACACCTTCCGCAAGATCACCCAGATGACCGACGGCCAGATCCGCTTCGTCGGCCTGTCCTCCATGATCGTCGGCCTGCTCATCCTGCTCTGGGTGCGCACGTGAAGTGGCTCCTTCCCGAGTTCATCGAGGACATCCTGCCGGCCGAGGCGATGCGCATCGAGCAGCTGCGCCGCAAGATCCTCGATCTGTTTTTCGCCAAGCGCTACGAGCTCGTCATGCCGCCGCTGCTCGAGTACGTCGACTCGCTCCTCACCGGCACCGGCCATGACCTGGAGCTGCGCACCTTCAAGGTGGTCGACCAGCTCTCGGGGCGCATGATGGGCCTGCGCGCCGACATCACGCCGCAGGTGGCGCGCATCGACGCGCACCTGCTGAACCGCAAGGGCGTGACGCGCCTCTGCTACTGCGGCAGCGTGCTGCACACGCGGCCGGCGGCGCCGGGCGCCACGCGCGAGCCGATCCAGATCGGCGCCGAGATGTACGGCGCGGCGGGCGTCGAGGCGGACGTGGAGATGCTCGAGCTGCTGTGCCGTGCGCTCGAGCTCGGCGGGGTCAGGAAGGGGCGCGTGGACATCGGGCACGTGGCGGTGTTCCGCGCGCTCG
Source organism: Burkholderiales bacterium (assembly GCA_036379875.1). GTDB lineage: Bacteria > Pseudomonadota > Gammaproteobacteria > Burkholderiales > SG8-39 > SCGC-AG-212-J23. Next base: position 4,480 of record DASVFV010000134.1, read on the forward strand.
CGCAGGATGCCGAGGTGGGCGCCGAGCGCGAAGCGGCTCTTTTCGAGGCGCTGCAGCGCAAGGATTTGCCCGAGATCCGCAATCTCGCCAAATCATTGAAAGGCAAAACTCGCGACGCGCTGCTTTTGCTGCCCAGCCTCTACGGCGGCGCCGAGGTGCTCGACGAAGCCGAGAAGAAGCTGCCCGCGCTCGCGCCCATCAAGCGCGCCCTCGCCACGCTGAGGAAACTCGCCAAAGCCTGCAAGTTCCCGGCCAGCTTCGACCTCGCCGAGCTGCGCGGCTACCACTACCATTCGGGAGTGGTGTTCGATGCGTACTGCGAGGGCAAAGGGGCGGCGAGTTTTCCCATCGCGCGCGGCGGACGCTATGACGAGGTGGGCAAGGCGTTTGGCAGAGCCAGGCCTGCCACCGGTTTCTCGATCGACCTGAGAAGCCTCGCCAACGCATGAACGCACGCAACGTCGTGGTCATCGGCACGCAGTGGGGTGACGAGGGCAAGGGCAAGATCGTCGACTGGCTCACCGACCGCGCGCAGGGCGTGGTGCGATTCCAGGGCGGGCACAACGCCGGCCATACGCTGGTGATCGGCGGCAAGAAAACCGTGCTGCACCTGATCCCCTCGGGCATCCTGCGCAGCAACGTCGACTGCTTCATCGGCAACGGCGTGGTGGTGTCGCCGCAGGCGCTCATCCAGGAGATGGACGAGCTCGAGGCGGGCGGGGTGCGCGGCGTCGTCGCACGGCTCTCGATCAGCGAAGCCTGCCCGCTCATCCTTCCCTACCACTCGGCGCTCGACCACGCGCGCGAGGCGGCGAAGGGCGAGAAGAAGATCGGCACCACCGGGCGCGGCATCGGCCCGGCCTATGAGGACAAGGTGGCGCGCCGCGCGATCCGCTTGCAGGACCTGTTCGACGAGAAGCGCTTCGCCGCCAAGCTGCGCGAGCTGCTGGAGTTCCATAATTTCGTTCTGCAGAAGTTCTACAACCAGAAGCCCGTCGACTACCAGAAAACCCTCGACGAGACGCTCGCGCTCGCGCCGCGCTTCGAGCCGCTCATCGCCGACGTGCCGCGCGCGCTCTACCATGCCAACCGCGCGGGCAAGAACCTGCTCTTCGAAGGCGCGCAGGGCTCGCTGCTCGACATCGACCACGGCACCTATCCGTTCGTCACTTCGTCGAACTGCGTGGCCGGCGCCGCCGCGGCGGGCGCGGGCATCGGGCCGATGCACCTGCACTACGTGCTCGGCATCACCAAGGCGTACAGCACGCGCGTGGGCGGCGGGCCGTTCCCCACCGAGCTTTCCGACAACGTCGGCGAGCTGCTGCGCCAGCGCGGCCAGGAGTTCGGCGCGACGACCGGAAGACCCCGGCGTACCGGCTGGTTCGACGCCGCGGCGCTGAAGCGCTCGATCCAGCTGAACGGCGTCTCGGGGCTGTGCATCACCAAGCTCGACGTGCTCGACGAGGTGGAGGTGCTGAAGATCTGCGTCGGCTACGAGATCGACGGCCAGGTGTCGGAGATCCTGCCGGTCGGCGCCGAGGAGCTCGAGCGCTGCCACCCGGTGTACGAGGACCTGCCGGGGTGGATGGA
>DASVFV010000135.1:0-24655 GCA_036379875.1 Burkholderiales bacterium
TTCGGCTAACGGAATAAAGCGCGCCGGGCGCACCAGCCCCCATTCCGGATGCAGCCAGCGCACCAGCGCCTCGGCGCCGCAGATCTGGCCGGTCTTGAGGTTCACCTTCTGCTGGTAGTGCAGCGCGAGCTCGTTCCTCTCCAGCGCGCGGCGCAGCGCGTTCTCGAGCGCGAGGCGCTCGTTCACGCGCTCGTTCATCTCGGAAGTGTAGAACTGGAAGTTCGAGCGCCCGTGGTCCTTGGCGCGGTACATCGCCGCGTCGGCGTTCTTGAGCAGCGTGTCGACGTCGCGCCCGTCCTGCGGGTAGATGCTGATCCCCGCGCTGCACGACACGTACAGCTCCTTGCCCTCGATGGTGATCGGCTCGCACACCTTGGCGGTGATGCGCTGCATCGCGCGGTAGATGATCTCCTCGTTCGACTGGTCGTTCAGGATCAGCACGAACTCGTCGCCGCCCACGCGCCCCACCGTGTCGCCCTCGCGCAGCACGGTGCGCAGGCGCTCGGCCATCGCTTTCAGCAGCAGGTCGCCGGTCGAGTGGCCGAGCGAGTCGTTCACGAACTTGAAGTGGTCGAGGTCCATGAACACCACCGCGATCGAGCGCGGCGAGCGCTGCGAGTACACCGCCTGACGCAGGCGATCGTGCAGCAGGTTGCGGTTCGGCAGCCCGGTGAGCGCGTCGTAGTTGGCCTGGTGCTCGAGCTGCACCTGGTAGCGCTTGCGCTCGATCGAGTAATGCATCGAGCGCAGCAGCAGCTCGCGGTCGAGGCGGCTCTTCACCAGGTAGTCCTGCGCGCCGCCCTTCACCGCGTTTAGCGCCACGGTCTGGTCGTCGTTGCCGGTCAGCACGATGATCGGCACGGTGGGCGAATGCGCGTACACGCGCGCGAACGTTTCCAGCCCGAAGGAATCGGGCAGCGACAGATCGAGCAGCACGAGCCCGGTCTCGCCGCCCGCGAGGTGCTCGAGGCCGCGCGACAGGCGGTCGGCGGTGTGGAGGTGAAACGGCGCCGCCGGGTCCTCGCGGATCATCTCCAGGATGAGCCGCGCGTCGCCCGGGTTGTCCTCGATCAGGAGGACGTTGTGCATCGAGCTCAGTGCTTGCCGTTCGGCGGCAAGGTCACTACGGTGAGCCAGAAGGAATCGATGGTCTTGACCACCACCATGAACTTCTCGAGGTCGACCGGCTTCGTCACGTAGCAGTTCGCGTGCAGGTTGTAGGTGCGCAGCACGTCCTCTTCGGCCTTCGAGGTGGTGAGCACCACCACCGGGATGCGCTTGAGTTTCTCGTCGCGCTTGATCTCCTCCAGCACCTCGCGCCCGTCCTTGCGCGGCAGGTTGAGGTCGAGAAGGATGATGTCGGGGCGCGGCACGTCCTTGTACTTGCCCTCGCGGCGCAGGTACTCCATCGCCTCGACGCCGTCCTTCACGGTGTGGAGGTTCGAGTACACCTTGCCCTCCTTCAGCGCCTCCTTGGTGAGGCGCACGTCGCCCGGGTTGTCCTCCACCAGCAGGATCTCGATCGGCCCGTTTCTCTCGACCATCAGCGGCCCCCTTGTTGCTTCGGTAGCGTGAAAAAAAAGCTCGAGCCCCGGTCGGGACCCTGCGCCGGTCGCGACTCGACCCAGATGCGCCCGCCGTGGCGCTCCACGACCTTCTTGCAGATGGCAAGGCCGATGCCCGTGCCCGGGTACTCGCCCTTGTTGTGCAGGCGCTGGAACACCATGAAGATGCGCTCGTAGTACTGCTTCTCGATTCCGATCCCGTTGTCGCGCACCTCGAACTCCCATTCGTGGGGAAGCTCTTTGACCGCCACATGGATGCGCGGCACGGAGTCGGACCTGAACTTGAGCGCGTTGCCGATCAGATTCTGAAACAGCTGGCCGAGCTGCACCTCGTCCGCGGGCAGCGTCGGCATCGGATCGTAGGTGACCGCCGCGCCCGCCTCCTCGATGCCCGCGCGCAGGTTGAAGAGCGCGCGGCGCAGCGCCGCATCGGCCGCCACCGGGCGGAACTCGCCGCCCTTGGTGCCGACGCGCGAGTAGGCGAGCAGGTCCTCGATCAGCTGCTTCATGCGCGCCGCGCCGTCCACCACGTAGGCCATGAACTCGCGCGCGTCGCCGTCCAGCTTCGCTTCGTAGCGGCGCGACAGGAGCTGCGTGTAGCTCGCCACCATGCGCAGCGGCTCCTGCAGGTCGTGCGAGGCGACGTAGGCGAACTGCTCGAGCTCGGCGTTCGAGCGCTTGAGCTCCTCGTGCGCCTCGCGCAGCGCGGCCTCGGCTTTCTTGCGATCGGTGATGTCGTCGAAGATCGCGATCTCGTACTGCGGCACGCCGAACACGTCGCGCGCGAGCGCGATGGCGATCTTGCACCACACCACGGCGCCGTCCTTGCGCACATAGCGCTTCTCGAGGCGCACGGTCTCGATCTCGCCCCGGCGGATGCGCGCGCGCCCGGCATCGCTCAGGTCGCGGTCCTCGGGGTGCGAGAGCTCCTTGACGGTCTTGCCGAGCAATTCCTTTTCGGAGTAGCCGAGGATCTCGCACAGGCTGCGGTTCACGCGCACGAAGCGCCCGTCGATCACGTGGCAGATGCCCGAGGCGGCGAGCTCGAAGGTCTGGCGGAAGCGCGCCTCGCTCTCGCGCACGCGCTCCTCGGCGTCGCGCTGCGCGGTGATGTCGTCGTACACGCCGATCTCGTAGAGCGGCTGGCCGGCGGCGTCGCGCTCGAGGGTCATGGTGAACTTCACCCACACCACCGAGCCGTCCTTGCGCAGGTAGCGCTTGTCGACGCGCACCGCCTCGATCTCGCCGGCGTACAGCGCGGGACGCTGCGCGTTGATGATGTCCAGGTCGTCCGGGTGCGAGATCTGCCGCCCGGTGAGGCCGAGCAGCTCGGCCTCGCGATAGCCGAGGATGTCGCACAGGCGCTTGTTCACGCGGATGAAGCGCCGGTCCATGCCGATGTGCGCGATGCCCGAGCCGGCCAGCTCGAAGGTGCGGCGGAAGCGGCTCTCGCTGTCGCGCAAGCGCCGCTCGGCCTCGAGCTGCGCGGTGACGTCGCTCACGGTGGAGATCAGGCCGTAGTAGCCGGTCTCGTCTTCGCGGCGCAGGAACGCGGTATTCACCGAGAGCCAGGTGACGGAGTACGAACCGCGGCCGTCGGGCCTCTTGATGCCGACCTTGCGGCCGGTCTGCGCCTGGCCGGTGCGAACGGTGATGCGCGTGGGCCGCTCGTCCGGGCCGATCGGCGTGCCGTCTTCCTTCACGCAGGGCAAGAGCGATGTGAAGCCGTTTTTGCCCATCAGCTCGGCTTCCGAGAGGCCGACGATGCGCTCGGCGGCGCGGTTCACGCCCACGATGCGCAGCCCGCGGTCGTAGATCAGCATGCCCTCGCTCGCCGAGTCGATGGTGGTGCGCCAGCGCTCCTCGCTCTCGCGCAGCGCGAACTCGGCGGCCTTCTGCGCGGTGACGTCGAGGATCGCGCCCACCAGACCGCCGGGAAAGATCGACTTGTAATACACCGTGTCGCGCCGCTGCCCGTCGGGCGTGACGATCGGGATCTCGTAGCTCTGGCTGCCTTCGCTCTCCCAGAGCTCGCGGTCCTTGCGCGCGTGCGTCTCGGCGATCTCGGGGTTCTGCGGGTACAGGTCGGCGACTTTCTTGCCGATGAAGCCCGCGCGCTGCACCCCGAACAGCCGCTCCCAGGCCTTGTTGACGCCCAGGTAGCGGCCGTCGCGCGACTTGAAGAACATCGGCACCGGCAGCTCCTCGACCAGCTCGATGGCCGCCTCGAGAGCCGTGGGTTCGCGCGTTTCTTTTGCCGGTTTCAGCTTCCCCATCCGCCGGGGATTCTAATCTCCGTACAAGCCCCTGGCTGCGGCTTTGAACACGACGAGCGCGACGATCGCCTCGAGCGTCGGCGCGGCGACGCCAGCGGCGCGCGCGAACTCGAGCGGCGCGGCGAGCAGCGCGTCGATCTCCATCGGCCGGCCGCGCTCGTAGTCCTGCAGCATCGAGGGCTTGTGCGCGATCGCGCCCGAGGACTGGCCGCCGCTCGGGCGCGTCGGCGCGCCGTCCGGGTCGACGCCGTGGGCGCGCGCGATCGATTTTGCTTCCAGTCCGAGATTTTTCGCCACCGCGGCGAGCCGCGCGCTCTCGCGTACCTGCTTGACCGTCGCGCCGGTGAGCGTGCAGAGCGCCGCGGTGCTCAGGTTCTGCACCAGCTTGCCCCACACCGACTGGCGGATGTCGCTTGCCGGAGGGGAATAAAGATCAACCTCTATAAGCGCTTTTCGCAAAACGGAAATTCTTTCGGTTTGCGAGTCGTCGGCCTGGCCGACCACCAGCATGTTGTTGCCCGGCACGTTGTTCTTGATCACGCCGGGCTCGACGACTTCGTTCGCCGAGTACACGACGCAGCCGATGATCTGGTCTTTCGAGAGAACGCTCTTCAGGCCCCTGTCGCGCAGCTCCGGCGGCCGGGGTCGTTCGGCCGAGAGCCCGATGCCGTACCACCACGGGATGCCGTTCTGCGCGAACACCACGCCGGTGTCCTTGCCCACCAGCCGCGGCGCGGCTTCGGCGAACGCGCCGAGCGCGTTGGCCTTCACGGTCACGAACACAAAATCTTGCAATCCCGGGTCCGCGGTGCGCACGCGTCCGTGGATCTTCTCGTCGCCGTGCAGGAGCGTGACGCCCTTGTCGCGCATCGCTTCGAGGTGCGCGCCGCGCGCCACCACCGAGACGTCGTGGCCGCGCGAGGCGAGCTTGGCCGCGATATGGCCGCCGACCGCCCCAGCGCCGAAAACGCAGATTCGCATTTCTCTACAATTCTATCGATGCTTCCTGTTGTGATCGCCGGAGCCGGTCCCACCGGCCTGATGTGCGCGCTCGCGCTTGCGCGCCAGGGCGTGCGCGTCGTGGTGTGCGAAGCCGAGCCGAGCCTCACGCACGACCTGCGCGCCGGCACGTTCCACCCGCCGACGCAGGAAATGATGGCGCCCTACGGCATCACCGAGCGCATGCACGAGCACGGCCTGCAGGTGCGCCGCTGGCAGATCCGCAGCCGGCGCGGCGGCATGGTCGCCGAGTTCGACCTCGGGGTCCTGGCCGGCGACACGCCTTACCCGTACCGCCTGCACCTCGAGCAGCATCGCCTGACGCCGATCCAGCTCGACGCCCTGCGCCGCGAGGCGAATGCGGAGGTGCACTTCGGCCACCGCATCACCGGCTTCGAGCAGAAGGCGGGCTCGGTGCTGGTGCAGTTCGAGTCCGAGGGCATCCCCGGCAAGCTGGAGGCCTCGTGGCTGATCGGCGCCGACGGCGGGCGCAGCACCATCCGCAAGCTGCTCGCGGTCGAGTTCGAGGGCTTCACCTGGCCCGAGCAATTCCTCGTGGTCAGCACGCCGTACGATTTCGCGCAGCACGGCTTCACGCTGAACGCGTACATCGCCGACCCGGTGGAATGGGCCGCGGTGTTCAAGATGCCCGACGCCGGCCCGCCGGGGCTGTGGCGCCTCGCGTTCCCGTGCGATCCGGGGCTTCCCGACGACGCGCTGCTCGACCCCGAGGCGGTGCAGAACCGCATGCAAGGGTTCTTGCCTCGGGAAGATGCTTACGAAATCAAGTACCAAAGCATCTATCGAGTCCACCAGCGCGTGGCGAGCGAATGGCGCCGCGGCCGCGTGCTGCTCGCCGGCGACGCCGCGCACCTCAACAATCCGCTCGGCGGCTTCGGGCTGAACAGCGGCATCCACGACGCGATGAACCTGGCCGGCAAGCTCGGCCCGGTATGGCGCGGCGAAGCCGACGAAGCGCTGCTCGACCTCTACGTGGGCCAACGCCGCGCCGCGACCATCGAGCAGGTGCAGGCGATGTCGATCCGCAACAAGCGGCTGCTGGAAGAGCGCGACCCGGCCGTGCAGCAGAGCCGCATGGAAGAGCTGGTGGCGATCTCGCGCGATCCGGCGCGCTCGCGCGCGTTCCTGCTCGAGAGCTCGATGATCGCCGGGCTCAAGAAAGAAAAAAGCCGCCCTGCCGCATAGGCCAGGACGGCTTCCCGCTTGTAGAACTTACTGCTTCTTGTCGGTCGACTGGTCGGTGCTGGACGAGCCGGACGCCGAAGGCGTGCTGCTCGAGCCGCTCGCGGCGCTGCCGCCGTTGCTGCCGCTCGGGGTCGAGGACGAGCCGGACGCCGAAGGCGTGCTGCTCGAGCCGCTCGACGAGCTGCTGCTGGAAGGCGCGCTGGACGAGCCGCCGGAAGCCGAATCCTTCTTCGTCGCGTCGGACGAAGCGCTCGAGGACGACGACGGGGAGCTCGGGGTGCTCGCGCTGCCGCCCGACATGGAGCCGGACGCGGAGCTGGAGCCCGACGGCGAGCTCGGGGTGGTGGTGGAGCCGGACGACGAAGAGGTCGAGCCAGGCGCGCTGGACTTCGACGCGGCGCGGTCGCCCGCGTTGTCACCGCAGCCGGTGAGCAGGCCGGCGCCGAGCGCCAGCGAAACGGCAAATGCAAGAGCTGAAAGTCTCATACTGTGGGCCTCCGTGGGTTGGGGTAAAGGTAAGGGAGCAAGGAACGGGCCCGTGCCATTAAGATCGTAGTTCTTATGGACTATCTCCTACCTACGACCGTTGTTGGAAGCTATCCCCAGCCGGCCTGGCTGATCGACCGCGCGAAGCTCGGCGCCAAGGTGCCGCGCGTGCGCCAACCCGAGATCTGGCGCATCGCGGAGCCGTACCTCGAGGAGGCGCAGGACGATGCGACGCTGCTCGCGATCCGTGACATGGAGCGCGCCGGCATCGACATCATCACCGACGGCGAGATGCGCCGCGAGAGCTACTCGAACCGCTTCGCCACCGCGCTCGAAGGCATCGACATCGAGCGTCCCGGCACCACCATCAACCGCAACGGCCTGGCGATCCCGGTGCCGCGCGTCGCCGGACCGATACGCCGCAAGGGACCGGTGGAGGTGCGCGACATCGAGTTCCTGAAAAGGAATACCTCGCGCAAGGCGAAGATCACCCTGCCCGGCCCGTTCACCATGGCGCAGCAGGCGCAAGACGACTACTACAAGGACGAGGAAGCCCTCGCGCTGGCGCTCGCCGCCGCGGTGAACGAGGAGATCCGCGATCTCAAGGCCGCGGGCGCCGACGTGGTGCAGATCGACGAGCCTTGGCTGCAGGCGAGGCCCGACAGGGCCGCGCGCTACGGGGTGAAGGCGATCAACCGCGCGCTGCAGGGCATCGGCGGAACCACGGTGGTGCATCTCTGCTTCGGCTACGCCGCCGCGGTGAAGGACAAGCCGACCGGCTATTCCTTCCTGCCGCAGCTCGCGGAGACGACCGCCGCGCAGATCTCCATCGAGGCGGCGCAGCCTCGCCTCGACCTGTCGGTTCTAAGAGCGCTGAACAAAACCGTCATGGTGGGCGTCATCGACCTCGGCAACCCGGCCGTCGAGACGCCGCAGGAAGTCGCGGCGCGCATCCGCGCGGCGCTCAAGCACGTGCCGGCCGAGCGCCTGGTGCTCGCGCCCGACTGCGGCATGAAGTACCTCGCGCGCGAAGCCGCGTTCGGCAAGCTGAAGGCGCTCGCCGAAGGCGCCGCGCTCGTGCGCAGGGAGCTCGGCTAGCCGCCCGGCTTCGGCCCGGCGCCGTCGCCCTTGTGCTGGAAGTCCCTGCGCTGCTCGGGCTCGCGCACGTCCTCGCGGCCCTGCACCGGCGGCTGCGCGTGCTCCTTGCCCTGGCCGATGTTGGCGGGGGTCGAAGGCGTGTCGGATTGGCGCGTCGCGGTTCCGCCCGTCCCGGCGGGTGACGAGGGCGCCGGCGTGGCGGTGCTCGGCGAGCGCTGCTCGGCGTTGCGATCGCAGCCCGCGACCGCGCCGAGCGCAACGGCGACCGCGAGCGTTAGAAGAGTGGTTTTCATGGCCGTCGGGGCTGCAATCTTCGTGCCGGCTCAGAACTCGTAGAGCCGCACCGGGTTGTCCACCAGGATCTTGCGCAGCACCTTCTGGTCGGGAATCCGCTCGCGCAGGCGCTCGAGCGCCGCGACGTCGTCGATGTCGTCGAAGGGCTGCACGGCCTTCGGGTTGTGCGCCGCGCTCACCGGGTGCGGCCAGTCGCTGCCCCACACGCAGCGCTCGGGCGCCGCGGCGACCAGCGCCTGCACCAGAGGGCCCGCGTCCATCGGCAGGCGGTGCGGCGCGGACAGCTTCACGTAGACATCCTGGGTGCGGATCAGCCGCACCAGGTATTCGCAGTCGGACGGGTCGCGCGGCAAGCCCATGTGATCGATGACCAGCGTGGTCGGCAGCGGCTTCAGCTCCTTCAGGATCGCGATGCGCGCGAAGGTCTGCACATGCCAGCCGAGCAGCGCGACGCGCGCGGCCGCCTTCGCGACGAGTTGCGGATCGCGCAGGTTGCCGGTCTGCAGGTTGACGCGCACGCCGCGCACGCCGGCGGCATGCAGCTCTTCGAGGTCGGAGAATTCATCGACCACTGCCACGCCGCGCGCGCGGCTGCCGAGCGCCTTGAGCGCGTCGAGCATGCAGCTGTTGTCCGCGCCGTACACGCTCGGCTGCACGAGCACCATGCGCTGCATGCCGAGCTTCTCTTCCGTCCTCAGGAGATCTTCGAGCGACGCCTCGGGCGGCGTGTAGGCGCGATCCGGCGCCAGGGGGTAGCGCGCCGCGGGTCCGAACACGTGGACGTGGCAATCGCACGCACCGGGCGGTACGTTCATTCGGCATCAGCGTTGCATCAAAGGCTTGAATGCGCAAGTTCATGCAAACAGACAAGGCACCCGAGAAGCCGAAGAAGTGAGCTAGCATGCGCTGGCCATGAAGGTCACCGCGGTCGATAGCTGCGTCCTCAGCGTCCCCACGCCGAAGCCGATGGCGTTGCAGTACCCGCAGCACAAGCTGGTGCTCGCGCAGATTTCCACCGACGAGGGCGTGCGCGGCCTCGGCTACAGCCTGGTGTTCGGCGGCGGCGGCGCCGAGGCCGTGCTCGCCTACGTGGAAAGATTGAAAAGCGCCCTGATCGGCGAGGACCCGGGCTACGTCGAGTACCTGTGGGAGAAGATGTGGCGCCTCGACCAAGGGATGAAAAAGCAGGGCGCCGCGGCGTACGCGCTCGCCGCGCTCGACATCGGCCTGTGGGACATCGTCGGCAAGGCGCTCGGCAAGCCGCTCTACAAGGTGTGGGGCGCGGTGCGCCACCGCATTCCCTGCTACGGCAGCGGCGGCTGGGCGAAGTACGCGCTGGACGACCTGGTGCGCGAAGCCGAGAAGTACGCCGCGCAAGGCTGCAAGTACTACAAGATGAAGATCCACGACCCCGACCCGAAGGCGAACCGCGCGCGCGTCGAGGCGGTCAAGCGCGCGGTGGGCTCGAGCGTGCGGCTGATGGTGGACGTGAACCAGCGCCTCGATGTGCTCGGCAACATCCGCCAGGCCGCGGAGCTCGAGCACCTGGATCTGCTGTGGTACGAGGAGCCAGTGCTCGCGGACGACTACGAATCGCTGGCCGAGGTGGCGCGCAGCATCCGCATCCCGGTGGCGACCGGCGAGAACAACTACACCCGCTACGAGTTCCGGGACATCATCCAGAAGAAAGGCGCGCGTTTCCTCATGCCCGACGTGTGCCGCGCGAACGGCTTCAGCGAGACGCTCAAGATCGGCCACCTCGCCGCAGCGCACGGCGTGCAGGTCTCCCCGCACGTGGTGCACGAGATCTCGCTCCACGTGGTGGGCGCGCTCACCAACGGCTTCCTCGTGGAGTACATGGACTGGGCGCCGCCCGACCTCTTCGAGGAGATGCCCGAGTGCAAGGGCGGACGCTTCCGCATCCCCGAGCGTCCCGGCCACGGCATGGCCCTCGCGCGCGGCGCGATCGATAAGTACCGCACCCGCTGATGCGGGGATCGCTAATTCGGGGACGGAGCCCTATCTCCCCGTAGCCGAACCAACGGCCTTGCCTTCGTTCGAGCTGCCGCCCGCGGCCGACTGCGCCGCCTTGCCCTCGTTGGTGCTGCCCTGCCGTTGAGGCACGTTGCGATCACAAGCCGAAACGAAAGCAAATACCAGGGAAATCCAGACCACGCGTTTCATGGCATGAGCCTTGCAGCAATTTCGGGGCCATGAAGCGCGCATTCGCACTCGGTCTGGCGCTCGCCGCGCTCGCCGCATTCGCGGACGAGCGCCCGGTCGAGATCGACCAGAACACCAAGACCCAGGGTGGCGCCGACGTGCGCGAAAGCGGAGCGAACGCGGGCGCCGGCGCACGCTCGGACAACAAGGTCGAGAGCGAGCAGCGCCCCGGCGAGGACCGGCGGCGCGACGTGGCGCAGCCGGACAAGATGGAGCGCCGGGAAGACCGGCCGATCAGCGAGCGGCGGCCGCGCGAACCCGAGCCGCAAGGTCCCGCCCGAGGCGACAGCGCGCCGCCGGCGCGCTGACAGAACCTTACCCGGCGCCGTGAGCTATTTCCGTAGCATCGGCATGCCGATGCCGTACGCGCTCTATTACGCGACCTCGCCGGCGCCCGAGCGGGTCGACCGCGAGGCGCTGCAGCGCCTCGTCGCGGTGCACTTCAGCACCCTGCAGGACGCCTACCACGCCGCCGCCCTGGTGCTGCGCGGCGGCCAGTACGTCTGGCTGATCGAGGGGCCGGAGCTGCGCGTGAGCGCGGCCGAGGTCGAGGAGAAGTGCCGCGCGACGCTCGAGCTGATCAGGCGCGCAACAAGGAAGTAACCGCGGCGATCGCGAGGCCGGCCAGCCCGCCGACCAGCGTGCCGTTCACGCGGATGTACTGCAGGTCGGGCCCGATGTGGCGCTCGAGCTCCTCCACCAGCTTGCGTTCCTGCCAGCCGTTGATCTGGTCCTCGATGAAGCGCCCGATCTTCGCGCGGTGCTCCTCGACGAGCGGCGGGATGGCGACCAGGATCTGCTCGTCGATCCAGGCGCGGATCTCGCGGTCCTCCTCGAGGCGCGCGCCGAACGCGCGCACCATGGCGGCGATGCGCTCGCGCGTGGCGGAGGGCGCGCCGCGCAGGTCCTCGCCCAGCCAGTCGCGGAACTGCCGCCACAGCCCGCCGATGTAGGCGCCGAGCGCCGGGCTCGCGAGCAGCTCGTCGCGCAGCGCCTCCACCTTCTGCCGCAGCAGCGCATCGCTCTTGAGCTTCTCGATGAAGCGCAGCACCTGCTCGTCGAAGCGCCGGCGCAGCTCGTGGCCGCGGTCCTCGCGCACCTCGTGCACCTTGGCGATCGCGAGCTCGGCGATCTTGAGCGCGGCGCGCTCGTCGAGCTGCAGCTGGAACCAGTCGCTGATCTTCTTCAGGAGCGGCGCGCTCTTGCCGACCTCGACGGCGATGAAGCGGCGCGTGTCCTCCTTCGCCAGCAGGTCGTCGAGCGCGCCGAGCGCCGCGTCGAGCAGCGCGTGGTGGCGCTTGTTCTCGGTCAGGATGTCGAGCACCTGGGCGGCGGCCGCCGCGAGGTCGGCGCCGCGCAGCAGGCTGTCGACGTTCTGGTGCAGGAAGCGGCGCACGCGCTCGTCGTCCACCGCGCCGAGCGCATAGGCGACGAAGCGCGCCGCGTACCCGGCCACGATATCCGCGTTGCCCGGCTTGAGCAGCCAGCCGCACAGCGTCTGCGCCGGCCTGAACTCGGCGATGCGCTGCACCACCGCCGCCGAGGACAGGAAGTTCTGCTGGATGAATTCCGACAGGCCGCGCGCGATCCTGTCCTTGTTGCGCGGGATGATCGCGGTGTGCGGGATCGGCAGGTTGAGCGGGCGGCGGAACAAGGCGACCACCGCGAACCAGTCGGCTAGCGCGCCGACCATCGCCGCCTCGCTGAACGCCGCGAGGTAGTAGAGGCCGAGCCTCTCGGAAATGACGTACACCACGGCCGCCAGCGCCAGCAGGCCGGTCGCGATCCATTTCATCTTCATGAGCTTCTCCATGCCCGCTAGGATAGCGAGCATGACCTTCACCCAAGTGGTGCTTTACACCGACCGCGACGGGCGCGCGAAATGGCGCGAGGAGCCGATCGCGCTGCCCGAGGGCAACCCGCAGGCCATGCTCTCCAAGGTGATGCCCTGCGCGGGCTACCAGCTGCGCCACAGCCCGGTGGGCTTCCGCAGCCAGTGGCACTGCACGCCGCAGCCACAATGGGTGTTCATTCTCGGCGGCGCGATGGAGATCGGCGTGCAGGACGGCAGCTCGCGCGTGTTCAGGCCCGGCGAGCACTTCTTCTCCGCCGACACGCTACCCGCGGGCGCGAGTTTCGATCCGAAAATCCACGGCCACTGGAGCGCCCAGCGCGGCGGCGAGCCGCTCGTCACGCTGTTCGTGAAGGTGCCCTAGGCATTCCGTTTGCGCATGAGGGCGGTGCGGATTTTCCGTTTGAGGCGCTGAAGCGCGCGCGCCATAGTGCGCGCCATGATCGCGTTCCTGAAAAGACTGCTCGCCGGCTGGACGGCGGCGCGCTCGCGCAGCGAGCTCCACGCCCTCAGCGACCGCACGCTGAACGACATCGGCGTGCGGCGCGGCGAGATCGAGCGGCTGTTTCGCTAGAAATCCTGGGAAGCGGCAATTAGTCGTTCCCGCGAAGGCGGGAACCCCATCTAGAAAAAGCGAAACGGGGTCCCCGCCTTCGCGGGGACGACATTCAAAACCTGCCAGCTAGACCAGCGGGTCGCGCGGGCCGCCGCGGCCGCGCATGCCGAGGATCAGCGAGACGATGAAGCCGATCACGAACAGCACGAGCAGCACCTTGGCGATGCCGGCGGCGCTCGAGGCGATGCCGCCGAAGCCGAAGAACGCCGCGACCAGGGCGAGGATGAAGAAACCGATTGCCCAGCTCAGCATGACTGCCTCCGCAAGTTAACGGTGGCAGCTAGGCTGCAATGTGCGTTCCCGCCTCCATGGGCCGGCCGGGCTTGTCCTCGGCGTCGTCCAGCAGGTCTTCGCCGTCCATCGGCTCCTCGCCTTCGCCGAGCGCACGCGCCGACGGCGAGCGCACGCCGAGGATCTGCTGCTCCTCGCGGCTCACCGCGTTCAGGGGCCCCAGCCAGTGGAGGAAGCGGCACAGCAGGTCGACGCGCGGCGAGCCGTCGGCCCGGAACAGGGTGCCGCTCTGCAGGCGCGGGGTGCGCTCCGGAATCAGCGCCATCAAGCGAAATACGACTGCTCCGTCCATGCTCGCCCTCCTTCGTTTTCGAACTTGGGCGAAGCCTAGCTAAACAGGCGCGCGCCTGCCAAGCGTCGTTTTTCGCGAATTCCTAGCCGTGAACGGCGACACCCTGTCGCCGTTCGACGTCGGACAGCAATTCGTGGTAGGCGCCGCGCGTGGCACGGGTAGTCGTGGACGAAGACTGCTTCTGCACTCCGCGCATGGCCATGCACAGGTGGCGCGCCTCGGCGACCACCACCACGCCTTTCGGCTCGAGCACCTTCACCAGCGCGTCGGCCACCTGCCCGGTGAGGCGCTCCTGCACCTGCAAGCGCCGCGCGAAGAGGTCGACGATGCGCGGGATCTTCGACAGCCCGATGATGCGCTTGCCCGGCAGGTAGCCCACGTGCACGCGGCCGAAGAACGGCAGCAGGTGGTGCTCGCACAGCGAATGGAACTCGATGTCGCGCACCACCACCGCGCCCGCGCCTTCCGCGGCGAACACGCCGTTGCCCACCACTTCGTCGACGTCCTGCGCGTAGCCGCCCGCGAGGTAGCGCATCGCCTTCGCGTAGCGCGCCGGCGTCTGCGCGAGCCCCTCGCGCTGCGGGTCCTCGCCGAGCGCTTCCAGCATGGCGCGCACGTGCGGCGCGAGCGGGTCCTCGAAATGCACCGCCTTGAGCGGCGCGTTCATCGGAGCCGCTTCATCACGTTGGCCACGATGCGGTCGCAGCGCTCGCCGGCGAAGGCGAAGGCTTCCTCGCACGCGAGGTCGATGCGCGAGGCGAGGCCCTCGCGCAGCAGGCTGCGCGCGCGGAACAGGCGGCTGCGCACCGTGGCCTCGGGGATGCCGAGCACCTTCGCGGTCTCCTCGACGGTGAGCTCCTCGACCGCACGCAGCATGAACACCGCACGGTAGTCGTCGGGCAAGGCGTCGATCTGCGTCTCGAGCAGGCGGCGCATCTCGAGGCGCTCGGCCTCGCGGTCGGGGGTCTTCTTCATGTCGGTGTCGGGGATCTCGTTCAGGCCTTCCAGCGTGGCGCTCGATTGCAGCGGCACGATCTCGGCGCGCCGCGCCTGCTTGCGCAGGCGCATCAGCGCCTCGTTGGCGACGATGCGCGCGAGCCAGGTCGAGAGCTTGGCCTCCCCGCGCCAGCCGCCGATCGCCTGGTAGGCCTGCAGGTAGGCTTCCTGCAGCGCGTCTTCCGCCTCCGCGTCGTCGCGCAGGATGGCGCGCGCGGTGCGAAACAGCGTGCGGTTGTAGCGCCGCATGAGGATCTCGAACGCGGCGGTGTCGCCACCGTGCACCCGGTGCGCCAGCTCGGCGTCCGGGGTGTCTCGGGCAATCGCGAGGGGTGCGGGTTGGGCCATTTGGGGTTGTACGTCGGTTACGCGGCATTGGATGGCGCGACCCGCCGCGCCGTTCCCGGCCTACAAACCGTGGGGGATTGGCCCCGGCGGAATGCGTGCCGGCGCCTTGGTGCCGTGGAACACGGTTGCGGCGTGCGGCCCGCGCAGCTCGGCCGCGCCGGCCGACACGCGGATCCACGCGCCCTCCGGAAGCGCCAGCACCGGCAGCTCCGGGTTCATCCGCGCGAACTCCGCCAGGCGATCGTCGCGCGTCTCGCCGTGGTGGCCCGGCGGCGCGACATTCAGGTAGTGCGGGTTGATCTGGAACGGCACCAGGCCGAGCGCGTCCAGGCTGCCCGGATCGACGATCGGCATGTCGTTCGTGGTCTTGATCGTCGGGCAGGCCAGGTTGGCGCCGGCGCTCCAGCCCAGGTAGCGGGTTCCGCCCTTCACTTTTTCCTGGATCAGATTCAGTAGGCCGCGCTCACGACATTGCTTCAGCAGCTGGAACGTATTCCCGCCGCCCACGACCACCAGGTCGGCGTTCGCGAGCTCGTTGATGGGGTACAGCGGAAAGCCGATCGCATCCTCTACGCGCTTCGCGTAGTCGTCCCAGGAGAGCGAAACCGCCGCGAATGGCACGAATACCGCGCGGCGCACGTCGGCGGTGAACGGCTTGACGTCACCGAGGTAGTCGGTCAGGTAGCCGGCCGGGGTTCTCGAACTACTGAGAAGCAAGAGATGCATTCGGGTGCGCATCTTGCAGGGGATTGGTCATGAGATACCTCTCGACCGTCATTTTGCTGTCGATCGCCTCCACCGTCTGCGCCCAAAACGAAGAGCGCGGATCGCCGCCGCTGGGCCAGAGCCGCGACGGGGCGGGACCGGCCCATGGGGCGCTGAAGGGCGGCACGATCCTGCCGGGCGAATCGAACGGCATTCCCGACGGCAAGGACGGCGCGAAGATGAAGCGGCGCTGCGACGAGCTGTCCGGCACGCTGCGCGAGGACTGCCTCAGGCAGGAGCGCGAGGCGCGCCTGCCTAGCGATACTCGAACGCCACCGGCGGAACCAGCGGGCTCAGCGGCGGGAAGCTCGTCGTCCCCGCGCTGAAGCTCTGTACCGCCGTGGTGCGCGGCGCGAGCACGGCGTCGATCTGCACGCGCAGGCGCTCGGGCGATGGGGACGGCGTGCCGAGCGCGATCAGGTTCTGGCGCGCGTAATCGTATTTCTGCAGCGCCTCGCGCGGCGGCAGGCCCGCGAGCTGCGCCTGCACGTCGCGCGGCAGCTGCGCGAAGGCGATCTCGTCGGGCGTCGGGACGCGCGGCGGCTGCTGCGCGCCGGCCGCGCCGGCGCAGAGCATCGCGGCTACGAAGAGGTATCGGCACATGCGCGCTCCCTGAGGACTCCGGACAGCCAGTTTACGAGCAAATCCGCGTACGCGCGCTCGCACGCCGGCGCGCTGAGCGCGTGGTCCGCGCCGGCGATCACGCGGTACGTGAGGCTGTGCGCGTTGGCGAGCGCGGCGATGTAGTTCGCGATCGCCGGGTGCGGGATGATCTCGTCGTGCTCCGACTCCACGACCAGCGCGTCGCCGAGGAACTGCGCGCAGGCGCCGAGCGCGCGGTTGTCCTCGGCGCGCAGCGCGCGGCGCCGGTAGGCCGCGAACTGCGGATCGACGTGCAGCTTGCGCTTGGGCAGCTCCCAGTCGTCGTCCTTGTAGAGCGCGGGCGCCTGCATGGCGATCGCGCGTACCGGGCGCATGTAGATGAGCAGCGCGCCGAGGTACGCGCCGTAGCTCGAGCCCACCACGCCGATCCACGAGCGCGCCACGCCCGGGCGCGCGGCAAGCGCGTCGTAGGCCGCCATCACGTCGCGCATGTTGTCCTCGCGCGTCACGGTATCGTGCAGCGCCTCGGTCTCGGCGTGGCCGCGCAGGTCGAAGGTCAGGCACACGCAGCCGAGCGCGGCGAGCGCGCGCGCCTCCTCGAGGTAATGCCCCTGGTTTCCGCCCCCGCCGTGCACGAACAGGATGCCGGGACCGCCGCCGCTCGGCGACTGCGGCTCGAGCAGCGTGCCTTCGATACGCTCGCCGCCCACTGCGATCGCGATCGTCTCAGAGCGAACGTTCATGGCCCATTAGGCAGGAACGCAGCAAGGCGCGAGCCGGAACAGCGCTTGCTAGCTGAAAAGCGACATTCCAACCGGAGTATTGCCATGACCAAACTGATGCCCTACGCCCTCGCCGCCGCAGCTCTCGCCCTCGCCGGTTGCCAAACCCCGCCGCCCGCCGGGGGCCCGGCGCAGCCCGGGCCCCTCGTCACCACCCCGCATCCGTACTACGCCGGCAACGGCACGGTGCAGAACGTCTACCCTGCACCGACTTCCGCCGCCGCGGGCAGCTCGGGTCAGTCGATGCAGCGCCTCGAGATCAAGATGGACAACGGCCTGGTGCAGTACGTCGATACGCCGAGCGGCGAATTCGCGAAGGGGATGCGCGTAAGTCTTACCGAGGACCACATCATCCGCAGGATGTAGCACCCGGAAATTCGGGGACGGAGCCCTAACTCTTCCCCAGGCACCAGTCCCGGATCAGGGACTCGTAGATGGCCACCGACTGGCGGGTGCGCTCCTGGCTCGCGTACTCGTCGGTCTGGTGCGCCATCGCCGCTTCGCCCGGACCGAGCACCACCGTGGGCGCGCCGGCGTAGACCTTGAGCAGGTTCGCCGCGTCGGTCATGTAGGGCGCGGTGCGCGCCGCCGGCTGCGCGCCGACGTACGGCTCGCAGATCTCGAACACGCGCTGGATCCACTCCTCTTCCGGCGCGGTCCACACCGGCTTCAGGTTGGAAAAGACATCCAGCTCGGCCTCCGGCAGCGCAGCCCTTAATTTTTTCAGCAGCTCGTCATGGTCCATGCCGGGCACCGTGCGGATGTCGACGCCGATCTTCGCCGCGTCGGCCACCGCGTTCACCGTCACTCCGCCTTCGATCGTGCCGACGTTCAGGGTCGGCTTGCCCATCACCGCATGCTCGGGAACACCGAAGTCAAAAGTCTCCAGGCGGTGGAGCGCCTTTCCCGCCTTGTAGATCGCGTTCACGCCGAGCTCGGGCATCGAGCCGTGCGCTGAAACGCCCTTGAAACGCGCGTGGAACTTGATCGAGCCCTTGTGCCCGACCAGCGGGTAGTTCGAGGTCGGCTCGCCGACGATCATGGCGCCCGCCTTGCCGAGCAGCCGGGTCTTCGCGAGCTGCGCGGAGCCGACGCAGCCGCCCTCCTCCGCTGCGGTGAGCACGATGACGACACCCGGCGTCTTGTCCAGCTTCCCGGAAAAGCCTCTTGCCGCCATCAGAATCGCGGCCACGCCGGCCTTCATGTCGGAGGCGCCGCGGCCGTAGAGCTTGTCGCCGTCGGTCTCGCCCGCGAACGGGTCCCTGCTCCACTCGCGCGCGCCGAGCGGCACCACGTCGAGGTGGCCGGTGAGGCAGAGCGGCGCCTTGCGCTCGTTGCCGCCGGCGCGTGCGATCACGCTGGTGCGGCTGTCCGCGTACTCGTGGTACTCGACCTTGTAGCCCCACTCCTCGAGTAGCGCGCCGGCGAAGCGCGCGCAGTCGCGCTCGCGGCCGGGCGGGTTGATGGTGTCGAAGCGCAGCAGCGACTTGGTGAGCGAGACGGCGTCCTGTGTCATGGGAACGATGATAGACGCAGCCGCCGATCGGGCGTATTTTTTTCGTCCCGGAGGAAAAACACATGTTCAACGTAGTCGTGGAGTGGCTGGATGAGGACAAGTCGCGCGCCCGCTTTTCGCTGCCCGGACGGCAGGATTGGCGCGCCGAGCACCTCGACGCGCTGATCCAGGTGCTCGCCGAGATCCGCGCCGAGATGTCGCCGCCGGTTTCCGAGCAACCGCCCGAAGTGCGCCGCGACGCGCTGCACAATCCGCGCTATGCCACGGAGCTCCACCCGTTCTCGGGCGGCACCCTGCTCGAGATCCGCCACCCCTCGCTCGGCTGGATGGACTTCATCCTGCCGAGCGTCGAGCGCATCCGCATCACGCGCTCGCTCGCGGAACAGGAAGAGCTCTGGAAGCGCTTCAAGCGTTAAGCTAGACCCCATCTTTCCAAACAGGGAGAAGTCCGATGGCCAAGGCCTATTGGGTGGTGACCTATCGCAGAATCAAGGATCCGGAGAAGCTCGCCGCCTACGCGAAGCTCGCCGGTCCCGCGATCCAGTCGATGGGCGGCAGGTTCATCGTGCGCGGCACGCCGGCCAAGACCTTCGAGGGCGGCCTGAACGAGCGCACCGTGGTGAGCGAGTGGCCCGACCTCAAGACCGCGATCGCGGCCTACGAGAGCCCGGGGTACAGGAAGGCGCTCGAGGCGCTCGCTGGCGGCGTGGAGCGCGACATCCGCATCGTCGAGGGAGCCTAGCGGTGGCCGAGCCGCGGCTGGTCGACCCGCACGACCCGGTCATGACGGGGGAGAACTCGTTCGTGCGCCTCTCGCACGACGGGGGCAACACGATCCCGGAGCGCGTCAGCCACTGGCGCGTGCTGTGGTCGCCCGCCGGGCAGGGCCACGTGCTGTATATCGACTCGACCCTGCTCGGCTCGAAGCCGAAGGTCTATGCCGATAACGCCGGCGTGGCGCGCTTCCTCCAGCGCACCATCGAGTCGCTGCTGCACAAGCCGTTCGCCGACGAGTCGCTGCCGATCGTGGACGCGAAGTTCGAGCGCACCGGCAACTCGCTCAGCTGCGTGGAGGAAAGAATCGTTTCTGCGCGGGACACCATCGTCCTGTCGTGGTGGGACTTCATGGCGCCCTTCGTCCTCACCATGGCGCCGGGCGTGATGAACCGCCCGCTCGGCGTGTACAGCACGTTCATTCCGGCGCGCGCGGCGCAGCTTGCGGTGAACGGCCAGGTCGCGCCCGGCAAGGTGTTCGCGCAGGAGCGCGGCGGCAAGCAGTCGTCCAGCTGCGTGCTGGCGTGGTCCGAAACGTGGGTGAAACCAAAATGAGGCCTCGATGAGCGTGTTGCGCATCGCCAAGATGGGCAACCCCATCCTGCTGCAGAAGGCCGCGCCGGTAGAAGACCCCACGGCGCCGGAGATCCGCCGCCTCGCCGCCGACATGCAGGAGACGCTCGAGGACATCGGCGCGAGCGGGCTCGCTGCGCCGCAGGTGTTCGTCTCGAAGCGCGTGGTGGTGTACCGCATCATCGCGGCGCGCATCCCGGAGGGCTCGGGCCTCGTGCCGCGCCCGTGGACCGTGATGGTCAACCCGGTGATCACGCCGAGGACCGAGTCGAAGACGCCGGTGTGGGAGCGCTGCCTTTCCATCCCCGGCCTGCACGGAAAGGTGCCGCGCTACCTCGATATCGAGATTTCCTATTTCGATCTGAACGGCAAGAAGCACAGCCACATCGCGACGAGCTCGTGGGCGGCGCTGCTGCAGCACGAGTGCGACCACCTCGACGGCATCGTCTACCCGATGCGCATGAACGACCTTGCGCTGCTCGCCTACAACGAGGAGCCCGGGCCGCTCGCGAAGGAAGTGGCGGCCAGCCCGAAGGGCATCGACCCGCTGTTCATCGACCTGGTGGAGCGCTGGCCCGGGCGCAACCGCTGGTTCGGCAATTGACAAGATTGGTCAGGGGCGTGACGCGGCGCGGCTCGCCGCCGGGCGCTTTTGTGACATTCTCGGCGAGGGATTAGACTAGTCCCCTATGGCACGAGGTTTGCAGCGAGCCATGGCCAAGAAGAAAAGGGCGGGCATGTCGAAGCGCAGTCAGTCGGGGTTGACGCTGGTCGAGCTCCTCACCGTGGTCATGGTGATCGGGGTGCTCGCGGCTATCCTCATGCCGCAGGTGCGCACCTGGACGGCGCGCACCAAGGTCTCGGAAGCGATCATCGCCCTCACCAACTGCCGCAACGTGATCCACGAGGTCTACCTGTCCGGCGCCGATCTTCCCGGCGCCGACAACTGGGGCT
The DNA here is from genome assembly GCA_036379875.1 of Burkholderiales bacterium. GTDB lineage: Bacteria > Pseudomonadota > Gammaproteobacteria > Burkholderiales > SG8-39 > SCGC-AG-212-J23. Next base: position 20,510 of record DASVFV010000135.1, read on the forward strand.
GCGAGGTGGAGCGCCCGTCGCGCTTCGTGGAGCGCATCCGCACCGACGACCAGGGCGTCATCAAGCTCACGCTCGGCAACGAGATCGCCGACCTGCGCCTCGCGATCCACGACATCACCATGGCGCCGCTCAACGGCTCCGGCATGATCATGCGCGAGGAAGACCTCGGCACGCCGGTGCGCCGCTGGCGCTGCGGCTCGCCCTCCGACGGCACCGACGTCAAAGGCGAATTCCTGCCCGGCACCTGCCGCGGGTAGTTAGGGCTCCGTCCCCGAATTCCTGAACCAGTCGGCGATCTGCTCGCCGGTCCAGAACAGCACGTCCTTGTGCGCCGCGATGTCCTGCAGCGCGCGCCGGTAGTACTTGGCGCGGTGCGGCGCGCCCATGATGTAGGGATGCACCACGAGCGCCATCACGCGCGCTGAGTCGCGCGCGTCGGCGTAGATCTGCTCGAACTGGTCCATCGCGCGGCGGTAGTACTCGCCCGCCTCGTGGTGCTGGATCAGCATCATCGCGACGTCATTGCACTCCTGCGTGTACGGCACGTTGACGATCGGCCTGGTGCGCGTCTTCAGCCACACCGGCTGGTCGTCGAGCACCCAGTCGGCGACGTAGGTGTAGCCCGCCTCGGCGAGGAGGTCGGGCGTCTCCCAGGTTTCGGTCAGGCCCGGACCGAGCCAGCCGCGCGGCTGGCGCCCGGTGAAGGCGCGGATCGCCTCGGTGGTCTTCGCGATGTCCTGTTTCTCGTTCTCTACCTTCTGCATGTTGCGCTGCGTATAGCCGTGGCCCATGAACTCCCAGCCGCGCTCGAGCGCGGCGCGCGAGATGGGCTGGTAGGCATTGACCGCCGTGCCGTTGATCGCCAGTGCTGCCTTGATCTGCAGCGCATCGAGCGTCTCGAGGAAGCGCCAGAAGCCGACGCGGTTGCCGTACTCGTGCCAGGCCCAGTTCGGGATATCGGGCATCGGCGAGCCGCCCGCCGGCGGCGTGAGCACGGTGCGCGGCATGGCCTGGTCGATGTCCCATTCCTCGACGTTGACGATGGTCCAGACCACCATGCGCGCCCCGCCGGGCAGCTTCAGCGGGCGGCGCTGGGTGATCGGCGAATAAGCGATTCTCTCTAGTGGCTTCATGGGGGCTGATGCTAACCTTTTGCCACCGAGGAGGAGGACCTTGGACGCGAACTTCTGGCTGATCCAGACGTTCAACGGCGTGTCTTACGGCGCGCTGCTGTTCCTGCTGGCGAGCGGGCTCACGCTGATCTTCGGCGTGATGCGCATCGTCAACCTTTCGCACGGCGCCTACTTCCTGCTCGGCGGCTACGTCGCGATCAGCGTGATCCGCGGGACCGGATCGTGGGCCCTGGCATTGCCGGCGGCGGCGCTGACGATCGCGCTCATAGGATTATTGGTTGAAAGAATCTTTCTCCGCCCGCTCGGTTTCGACCCGCTGCGCCAGGTGCTGCTCACGGTCGGCTTCGCGTTCCTCTTCCAGCAGGCCGCGCTCGACATCTGGGGCGGCGACAACCTGATCATCCATCCGCCCGCGGCGCTCTCGGCGAGCGTCACGCTCGGCCAGCTGCACCTGCCCGTGTACCGCATCTTCATGATCGCGCTCGCGGCGGCGATCGGCCTCGCGCTGTGGTTCGCGATGGAGCGCACGCGCATCGGCGCCATGGTGCGCGCCACGGTGGACGACGCCGAGATGGCGCGCGGCGTGGGCATCGACACTTCCAAGGTGTCGATGTTCATCTTCGCGCTCGGCGCCTTCCTCGCCGCGCTGGGCGGCGTGATCGGCGGCGCGTTCCTCGGCATCTACCCGGGACTCGACTTCGAGGTGCTGCCGATCGCGTTCGCGGTGGTGATCATCGGCGGCATGGGCTCGCTCGCCGGCGCCGCGGTGGGCAGCATGCTGGTCGGCCTGGCCGACAACTTCGGCAAGGCGCTGTTCCCCGAGGTGGCGTACTTCAGCCTGTACGCGCCGATGGTGCTGATCCTCGCCATGAAGCCTACCGGCCTGATGGGACGCGAGTGAGGATTCTGGTCTTACTGATAGCACTAGCCATTGTCGGGATCATTGCGCCATTCAGCGGGCCATTCATCATCCTGCTGCTCGCGCACGTGCTGGTGCTCGGCATCGTGGCGATGAGCGTGGATCTCCTGCTCGGCTATACCGGCCTGCCTTCGCTCGGCCAGGCGGCGTACCTCGGCGTGGGCGCCTACGTCACCGCGATCCTCGCCACGAAGTACGGCTTCGGCCTCGGCTGGGATTTTTTTCTTGTCATTCTTCTCGGAATCCTGACGGGCGCGGCGACTGCAGCCTTCTTCGGCCTGTTCGCGATCCGCGCGAGCGGCGTGTACTTCCTGATGATCACCCTCGCGCTCGGCATGTGCGTGTGGGGCCTCGCCTACCGCTGGAACTCGCTCACCGGCGGCGACAACGGCATCAACATGCGCGGGCGGCCGAAGCTCGGCGAGCTCGCTTTCTCGGACGACGTGACGTTCTTCTACGTGGTGCTCGGCTTTTTCATCGCCTCGTTCTTCGCCCTGCACCTGCTGGTGAGCTCGCCGTTCGGCAAGAGCCTGGTCGGCATCCGCGAGCGCGAGCTGCGCATGCGCATCCTCGGCTACAACACCTGGCTGCACAAGTACATCGCGTTCGTGATCGCCGGCGCGTTCGGCGGGCTGGCCGGCGTGCTGTGGGCGCACCTGAACGGCATCGTGAGCCCGAGCGACGTGCTGCTGCCGGCCTCGGTCGACGTGCTGCTGATGGTGGTGCTGGGCGGGCCCGGCACGCTGGTCGGCGGCCTGATCGGCGCGAGCGTGGTGGTGTTCCTGCGCGAGTACCTCGCCACGCTCGTGCCGTGGTGGCAGTACGTGCTCGGCGCGGTCTACGTGCTGACGATTCTCTATCTACCCAGCGGGATCATGGGGCTTTTCAAAGGAGGCAGGGCATGAAACGGATTGGGGTTCTGATCGCGGGGCTGTTGGCCGCAACGCCCGCTTTTTCTCAGGAGCTGAAGATCGGCTTCCTCGCGCCGATGACCGGCATCTTCGCGCAGATCGGCAAGGACATGGAGAACGGCTTCCAGATGTACATCGACGAGCAGAACGGCAACTTCGCCGGCGCGAAGGTCACCTTCATCGTCGAGGACGAGGAAGGCAAGCCGCCGGTGGGCGTGCGCAAGGCCGAGAAGCTGGCGCGCCAGGACCACGTGCACCTCATGGTCGGCGGGCTGCTCGCCTCGACCGGCTATGCGATCGCGCCGGTGTCGAACCGGGTGAAGACGGTGTACGTGCTGTCGATCGCGGCGGCCGACGACCTCACGCAGCGCGACCTCAAGCAGTACCCGTACATCGTGCGCACCAGCTGGACCAGCTCGCAGCCGCACCACCCGCTCGGCGCCTGGGCGTGCGAGAACGGCTACAAGACCGTGGTCTCGGTCGCGGCCGACTACGCCTTCGGCCACGAAGTGCTGGGCGGCTTCCAGAAGGCCTTCGAGGACTGCGGCGGCAAGGTGATCCAGAAGATCTGGCCGCCGCTCGGCACCAAGGATTTCGGGCCCTACATCCCGACCATCAAGCAGGATGCCGACGCGATCTTTTCACTGATGGTGGGCCCGATGGCGCTGCAGTTCCCGAAGCAGCTCCAGGAAGCCGGCATCAAGAAGCCGGTGATCGGCGGCGGCACGAGCTACGACGAGTTCGTGCTGCCGTCCATGGGCGACGAGGTGATCGGCCACGTCTCCGCGCTGCAGTACAGCGCCGCGCTCGAGACGCCGAAGAACGAGGCCTTCGTGAAGAAGTACCGCGCGAAATACGGCAAGGTGCCGTCGTATTATTCGGAGACCAACTATACGACCGCGCAGATGATCCACGAGGTGATCAAGAGCGACAACGGCAAGTTTCCCGGCCCCGAGGAATTCGTGAAGCAGCTCGCGTCACTGAAGCTCGACACGATCCGCGGACCGGTGAGCATCGACGAGATGCGCAATCCGGTGCAGAACATCTACATCAAGAAGGTCGAGAAGAAGAAGATGTTCGGCTACGACAAGGAGGAGCTGTGGAACACGGTCATCAAGACCTATCCGAACGTCAGCCAGTTCGGGCAGTTCAACAAGGACGAGTTCCTCAAGACTCCCGTCTA
>DASVFV010000136.1:0-8786 GCA_036379875.1 Burkholderiales bacterium
GCGCTCGATCTCGAGCACCTCGAGCGCGTTTCTCTTCAGGACTCCGGACGCCACGGTGATCGGCTTCGCCTTGCGCGGCGCGCAGGTGAAGTCGATCCCGTAGATCCGCACCGCTAGGCGGCCAGCGCCTCGCGCGGGAACAGCACCGACGGGTCGCCGGTCATCCAGAGGTTGTCGATGCGCACGTTCTCGATCAGCCAGCGGTCCTGCACCTTGGTGAGCTGGAGCGTGTAGTTGTTCTTGAGCAGCAGGTTGCGCCGGTGGTCGCCGCGCAGCAGGTGGTTCGCCTCGACCAGCGCGACCAGCGTGGCGTGCTTGCTGTCGTATTGCGTGACCATCGGGTTGGTCACGGTGTGCGTGGTGTCGAGGCCGCCGATGTTGGCGAAGATCGCGTCGCCGATCGCCTGGCGCCCCTCGAGCACCGGGAGCTGCGCGCCCAGGCGCTTCGCCGGGCCGGTGAAGTCGAGCCTGGCGCGGCCGGAGAATGCGGAATCGAACAGGCGCCGGTCGCGCAGGTCCTGGCCGGCCGCGAAACGGTACAGGGCGTCGACGATCTCGGCGCGGTCGCCTGCAGGTACACCGTAGGCACTCATGGCTGCTCCTCGGAAAGTGTCAGTTGTGCGCAGTGTGGGGATCGCCAGCAGCGCCATTTTTACGGGGATTCAGGACTGCATTACGGACGTAACGCGATCTCGTCATACCCCCGCCCGCTGAATTCGAGGAGGCAGAAGCCGTTGCCGAACGGGTCGGCCATGAGCGCGAGCTTGCCGTAGGCGTGGGTAGTCACGTCGCGCTCCAGCGTGGCGCCGGCGCCGAGCGCGCGCTTCATGGCGGCGCGGATGTCGCTGACCACGAAGTCGAGGTGCACCGGGGTCCAGTGGCGTGCATAGCTTCGTTTCTCGCCCCTCGGGAAAGCCTCGCTGCCGCCCGCCTTCGGCAGGAGATAGATCGGCGCGTCGGCACCCACCAGCTCGACCCAGCCGTCGAAGCGCCGTCCGACCTGCAGGCCGAGTGCGTCGCAATAGAAGCGCGTGCCGCGCTCCAGGTCGTCGACGTCGATGTTGACGAGAATGCCGCTCACGCCGCGCTTCTGAGCTCGGCGGCCGAGAGGTTATGGATGCGGCCGAAGCCGGCGACGAAGCGCGCGTCGCGCGGCGTGATTTTCCAGAACGAGAAGTCGGCGAGCTCGAAGTTGATCGCCTGCTCGGGAAAGCGCGCGAGCCACGCGTCTTTCGGCCCGCCGTCGAGCTGCGCGGCCTCGCCGCGGATCGTGACGCGCATCAGGGTGAACGGATCGGCGCGCCGGTCGTCGGTCTCGGCGATCGACAGCGCGACGCGCGGGTCGTGCGCCATGTCCTGCGTGTGCCAGGCGAGGCGGCTCACGTGCACGTAGAACGCGGAGAAGTCCGGCTCGGGCATGAAGAGCGTCATCGAGGCCATCGGCGCGCCGTTGCGCAGCGTGGCGAGGTGCGCGATGCGCTCCTGGAGGAGGAGCTGCCTGAGCAGGGCCGGATCCACCGGGGCCATTGTAGTATTGCGCCCTCCCCATGCGATACGAGCTCACTGTCGGCCTGCGCTATACGCGCGCGCGCCGGCGCAATCGCTTCATCGGCATCAACTCCGCGGTGTCGATGATCGGCATCGCGGTCGGCGTGTGGGCGCTGATCGTGGTGCTGTCGGTGATGAACGGCTTCCAGAAGGAAGTCAGAACGCGGATCCTCGGCGTGGTCTCGCACCTGCAGATCCTCGCCGAGGACGGCCGCCTCGAGGACTGGCAAAGCGTGGAGAAGATCGCGGCGCAGAACCGGCGCGTGGTGGCGGGCGCGCCGTTCGTGCAGGCCCAGGCCATGCTCACCAACGGCCCGGCGGTGCGCGGCGCGGTGGTGCGCGGCATCCTGCCCGAGCGCGAGGAGAGGGTGGCGGACCTCGCGCAGCACATGCGCGTGGGCTCGCTCGAGGCGCTCAAGCCCGGCGAGTTCGGCGTGGTGCTCGGCGCGGACCTGGCGCGCAACCTGCGCGTGCTGCGCGGCGACAAGATCGCGCTCATCGCGCCGCAGGGCGTGGTCACGCCCGCGGGCCTGATTCCGCGCCTCAAGCAGTTCACCGTGGTGGGCATCTTCGAGGCCGGCTTCCAGGACGCCGATGCGGGACTCGCGCTCGTGAACCTGCAGGACGCGCAGGTCCTCTACCAGATGGGCGCCGCGGTGAGCGGCGTGCGCCTCAAGCTCGACGATCTCTTCGCCGCGCGCGAGGTGGCCTACGAGCTGCTCGCCAAGCTGCCGCGCGACGTGTTCGCGGTCGACTGGACGCGCAGCCACGCGAACTTCTTCCGCGCCGTCGAGATCGAGAAGCGCATGATGTTCCTGATCCTCGGCCTGATCGTGCTGGTGGCGACGATCAACATCGTCTCCACGCTGGTGGTCTCGGTGGCCGACAAGCAGGCCGACATCGCGATCCTGCGCACGCTCGGCGCGGCGCCGCGCTCGATCCTGCAGATCTTCGTGGTGCAGGGCATGGTGATGGGCGTGGTCGGCACGCTGGTGGGCGTGATCACCGGCATCGTCACCGCGCTCAACGTCGACGTGATCGTGAAGAAGATCGAGCAGCTGCTGAAGATCAAGTTTCTTTCGCCCGACGTGTACCTGATTCCCGACCTCCCCTCCGACCTGCAGGCGAACGACGTGATCTGGATCGCGGCGTTCGCGCTCCTGCTCTCGCTCCTCGCCACGCTCTACCCGAGCTGGCGCGCGTCGCGCGTCAATCCGGCGGAAGCCCTGCGCTATGAATGACCCCGTCGTCGCCTGCCGGGATCTGAAAAAGACCTACCAGGGTCCTTCACCGGTACCGGTGCTCCAGGGCGTCACCCTCGAAGTGCGCGTCGGCGAGCGCGTCGCCATCGTCGGGCGATCGGGCTCCGGCAAGTCCACCCTGCTGCACGTGCTCGGCGGCCTCGACGCGCCCACTAGCGGCAGCGTGCTCATCCAGGGCAAGCCGTTCAGCGCCATGGGCGAGGCCGAGCGCGGCCGCGTGCGCAACGCCACGCTCGGCTTCGTCTACCAGTTCCACCACCTGCTGCCCGAATTCACCGCTCTCGAGAACGTCGCAATGCCGCTCTACATTCGAAGAATGGCGCCGCTCGAGGCGAAGGCGCGCGCGGCCAAAGTTCTTCAGGAGGTCGGTCTTGGTGCAAGGCTGGAGCACCAACCCGGGGAGCTGTCGGGTGGCGAGCGCCAGCGCTGCGCCTTCGCGCGCGCGCTGGTCACCGAGCCGGCCTGCGTGCTCGCCGACGAGCCGACCGGCAACCTCGACTCGCACACCGCGGACGAAGTGTTCGACGCCATGGTGCGGCTCTCCGAGTCGCATGGCACCGCGTTCGTGATCGTCACGCACGACACCGACCTCGCCGCGCGCGCGCAGCGCGTCTACGAGCTGCGCGACGGCGTGCTGCGCGCTTCCTGAGGATCAGCTCTCTTCGATTTTCAGTACCTGGGCCGCTTGGACCTGGACGTAAAAGTCCGGGTCCTGCAGCGCGCGCCAGAGCAGGAAGCCATCGCTCGAGCGGCGCACCAGGAAGCGCACCAGCAGCGCGCCGAGGAATACCAGCACGCCGGTGACGATGTAGCCGACCAGCGCGAGTGCGACGCCGAGGCCGAGCAGGGGCAGCAGCACGAGCGGCAGCATCGCACGCCCGGCGACGAAGCGCGCCGCGGCCTCGCGGTCGATCTTCACGCGCAGGCGCCCGGCCTGGTAGGCCGCGACGAATTCCTCGTGCGTCATGCCGCGGGCTTGCGCCGCCGCGCGCGGGCGCGCCATGCCGCGACCGCCCACGCGCGCCAGGCGCAGGCGCTCACTACGTAGCCGAACGCGGCGAGCGTCAGCGCGAGCGCGACGAGCCCGATCGCGAGCGGCTTGCCCAGCGACAGCATCCACTGCAGGCTCATCTCGAACGGCGGCACGAAGGTCCCGCCTTCGCCCAGCAGGAGCTTCCCGTACTCGTAGGCCAGCAGGTAGAGCGGCACGATGGTGAGCGGGTTGGTGTAGAGCGTGACGATCAGCGCCACCGGGATGTTCTTGCGGCACGGGATAGCGAGCAGCAGCGCGGTCAGCATCTGCACCGGCCCCGGCACCAGGCCGGCGAACAGGCCGATCGCCACTGCGCCCGGCACCGAGCGGCGGTTGAGGTGCCACAGGTTCGGATGGCCGAGCCAGGGGCGGAACGGCGCGGCCCACGGCCGGGCGAGCACCGCATCGGGGTCGGGCAGGTACTTGCGGAAATACTTGCGCGGCAAGGTCAGCGGGCGGTCGGGAAGCGCGTTGCATTCTAGATGACCTTGGCGGCGCTCGCTTTCGCGCTGGGCGCGGCGGCGCTCCAGCTCCAGGCCGAGCTGCCGCCGCTCGCAGGCGCGGCGGCGCTTTTGCTTTTCTTCCTGAACCGCCGGCTGCTGCTCGTGCCGTTGGCATTCGGCGCCGGATTCTTCTGGGCCGCGGCCTGCGCGCACCTCCGCATGGCCGACTGGCTCGCGCCCGAGCTGGAAGGCCGCGACCTCGACGTGGTTGGCGTGGTGTCCAGCCTGCCCGCGGTCAGCGATCGCGCGGTGCGTTTCGAGCTCGAAGTGGAATCCTCGAGCGAGCGCGTGCCGAAGAAGCTGCTGCTTTCCTGGTACCGCAGCACGTCGGCCGAGGAAGCGCCGGCTCTGCTGACGGGCGCGGTGCATCCCGGCGAGCGCTGGCTGTTCACCGTGCGCCTGCGCCGCCCGCATGGCCACGTGAACCCTTATGGCTTCGATTACGAAGCGTGGCTTCTCGAGCGCGGCGTGGGTGCGACCGGCTATGTGCGAAATAAGGCAGCGCAGCGCAAGCTCGGTTCCAGGAATGGATTCTTGGATTGGATCGAAAAAGCGCGCGAAGCGGTGCGCGACCGCTTTCAGTCTCAACTCGGCGCGACGCCGGCCGCCGGGATCCTCGCCGCGCTCGCGGTCGGCGACCAGCGCGCCATTTCCGCCGAGGAGTGGCGGCTCTTCAACCGTACCGGCGTCACGCACCTGATGAGCATTTCGGGCTTGCACGTGACGCTGGTATCGGGGCTCGCCGCCTGGCTGGTCGCATTCGGCTGGCGGCGCTGGCCGGCGGCGGCGCTGCGCCTGCCCGCGCGCAAGGCCGCCGCCATCGCGGCGATCGCCGCCGCGCTCGGCTACACGCTGCTCGCCGGCTTCGCGGTGCCGGCGCAGCGCACCTTCTATATGGTGAGCGTGGTTGCGCTCGCGCTCTGGCTTGGGCGCATCAGCTCGCCCGCGCGCACGCTGGCGCTCGCGCTCGCCGTGGTGGTCGCGGCCGATCCGTGGGCGCCGCTCGCGCCCGGGCTGTGGCTCTCGTTCGGCGCGGTGGCGCTCATCTTCTACGTCGCGGTGCGCGAGTGGCGCGTCCTGCAATGGGCACGCATGCAATGGGCGATCACCATCGGCCTCGCGCCCGCCGCGCTGGTGCTGTTCGGCCAGGTTTCGCTCGCCGGCCCGCTCGCCAACGCGCTCGCCATTCCGCTGGTATCGGTTGTCATCACGCCGCTCGCCTTGCTGGCGGTCATTTTTCCGTTTGAAATTCTGGTACAGGCCGCCGCATGGCTGGTCGAATGGCTGCTCGTTTTCCTCGAATGGTGCGCGGCGCTGCCGGGCGCGCTGTGGCAGCAGCACGTGCCGCCATGGTGGGCGGCGCTGCTCGCCATCCTCGGCGCGGCTTGGATGCTCGCGCCGCGCGGCGTGCCGTGGCGCACGAGCGGCCTCGCACTGATGGCGCCGGCGTTCGCGCTCGCGCCGGCCGCGCCCGCCGCCGGCGAGGCGTGGATCACCACGCTCGACGTCGGGCAGGGCCTCGCGGTGGTCGTGCGCACCGCGAGCCGCACGCTGCTCTACGACGCCGGGCCGACCTACGGGCCGGAGGCGGACAGCGGCGGGCGCATCGTCGTGCCGCTGCTGCGCGCCGCCGGCGTGGCGGGCGTGGACATGCTGGTGCTCACGCACGAAGACACGGACCATCTCGGTGGAGCGCTCACGGTCCTGGAGACGCTGCAGGTGCGGGCGCTCGCCTCCTCGTTGCCGCGCGGCCATGCGCTGCATGCGCTCGCGCCGGCGCGCAGCCGTTGCGCCGCCGGCGCGGCTTGGGAATGGGATGGCGTGCGCTTCGAGTTCCTGCATCCCGGGCCGGGCTGGGAGAACGTGCGGCGCAACAACCAGAGCTGCGTGCTGCGCGTCGAAGCGGGCGGCAACTCGATGCTGCTGGCCGGGGACATCGAGCGCGCGGCCGAGGTTTCCCTGATCGAAAAACAGATCAGGACGAATGTGCTGCTCGTCCCGCATCACGGCAGCCGCACCTCGTCCAGCGAGGAATTCATCGCCGCGGTCGCGCCGCGCTGGGCGGTGGTGGCGGCCGGCTATCGCAACCGCTTCGGCCACCCGGCACGCGAGGTGCTGGAGCGCTACGAGCGCGCCGGGATCGGCGTGCTGCGCACCGACCGGGACGGCGCGGTCTCGGTGCTGCTCAAGAGGGATGCCCTGGAGGTGAGAGCAGAGCGGCTTGCCCGCCCGCGCTATTGGCGGCGCGTATAGAATGGCCGCGCGGGGCTCTCCCGCGACCCGGAGGAGGGATCGACCATGGCGAAGGACAGCGGCACCGTTTATCGCGTTACCGAAGTCATCGGCACCAGCTCGAACTCTTGGGAGGACGCGGCGCGCAACGCGGTGAAGACCGCCGCGGGCAGCCTGCGCGACCTGCGCATTGCCGAGATCGAGAAGCTCGACGTGAAGATCGAGGACGGCAAGATCACCCAGTTCCGCGCGCGCATGGCGCTCTCGTTCAAGTACGAGGGCTAGTCGAGCTTGTTCACCGCGGTCGTGCGTGTCACCGGCGCGGGCCGGCTCAAGGACTTCCAGGAGCGCCTGCGCTGGCTGATGGTGCGAGACGAGGACGCCGAGGACTACACCGAGCACCACGCCGGCGGCACGCTCGAGTACCGCTTCCGGCCGAAGCGCGGCATCCCGTTCCCGGCGTTCACCAGCGCCTCGGCCGAATTTCCGGAGCTGCGCGTGGAAGCGCAGTGGGAGCGCGACGGCGAGCGCGGCCGCGCGGTGATCGAGAACGGCAAGCTGGTCGAGCAGGACTCGGCGCGCGTCGATGAAGCGCAGCTCGAGGTGCGCGTGGGCGACGCCGGCCGGCTCGAGCTCGCCATCGCGTGCCGCGCCACGGGCGAGGCGCTGATCGGCTACGCGGTCACGCACGACCGGCATACGTACTGGCGCTGGCGCGACGGCGCGCTTTCGCTGCTCGGCGCCGAGGAGCCCGACGCCGAGCTCGAGGAAGTGGCGTTCGCCTTCGTCGAGGAATGGATCTGGTACGACGAGGAGGACGCCGCGCTCGAGCGCGCGCGCTACGCGAACTACGGCTACCCGGTGCGCGGCGCGAACCTCAAGTCGGAGAAGATCGCCTTGCTGCGCGCCGCGGGCGGGAGCCATTCCAGCCTCGGCAACGAAGCAAGGGCGGCGCGCGCCGCGCTACTCGAGCAATGGCTGAAGCGCTAGAGCCGCGTCGCCGCTCGGTGCTGTGTGCCTCGCCGGCCGGGCTGCACCGCATCGCCTACCGCGAGTGGGGCGACGCGCGCAACCGCGACGTGCTGGTGTGCGTGCACGGGCTCACGCGCTCGAGCCGCGACTTCGACGAACTGGCGCGCACGCTGTGCGGGCAGTTCCGCATCGTGTGCCCGGACGTCGCGGGGCGCGGCGACTCGGACCGGCTCGCCGATGCGAAGCTCTATACGTGGGCGCAGTACGTCGCCGACATGGTGACGCTCATCGCGCGGCTCGACGTGGAGATGGTGTACTGGCTCGGCACCTCGATGGGCGGCTTCGTCGGCATGGCGCTCGCCGCGCAGGCCGGCAGCCCGGTGAAGAAGCTGGTGCTGAACGACGCGGCGCCGGTGATCGCCAAGGCGGCGCTCGAGCGCATCGGCAGCTACCTGGGGCAGGCGCGCAGCTTCGCCTCGCTCGAGGAAGCCGAGCAGTACGTGCGCGCCGTCGCGGCGCCGTTCGGGCCGCACAGCGACGCGCAGTGGCGTTTCCTCGCCGAGACCTGGGTGCGGCGCAATGAGGACGGCAGCTGGCGGCCCCATTACGATACGCGCATCGCGGAAGCCTTCCGCGCCACCATGCCCGACAAGGATCTGGAACTGTGGCACCTGTACGACGCCGTGCGCTGCCCGACGCTGCTCGTGCGCGGCGAGCTTTCCGACGTGGTCTCGCGGCAGGCCGCCGCCGAGATGACGCGCCGCGGACCGAAGGCGAAGCTCGCGGAGATTCGCGGCGTGGGACACGCGCCGACCTTATTGCAACCCGATCAGATCGCGCTGGTGCGCGATTTCCTACTCGAAGGAGAACCGTCGTGAAGAAGGCAATCCTGCTACTCGCAATTCTCGCCACGCCCGCGTTCGCGCAGCAGTCGACCCTCGACTCGGTGCGCTCCAAGGGCTTCGTGCAGTGCGGAGTGAACACCGGCCTCGCGGGCTTCTCGCAGCCCGACTCGAAGGGCGTGTGGAAGGGCATCGACGTCGACCTGTGCCGCGCGGTCGCGGCCGCGGTGTTCGGCGACTCGAACAAGGTGCGCTACACGCCGCTCACCGCGCAGCAGCGCTTCACCGCGCTGCAGTCGGGCGAGGTCGACATCCTGGCGCGCAACACCACCTGGACCATCACGCGCGACACCAGCCTCGGCCTCAACTTCGTCGGCGTGAACTACTACGACGG
>DASVFV010000137.1:0-25937 GCA_036379875.1 Burkholderiales bacterium
TGAACCGCGCCGGGGCGCACGAGCTCGTCATGCCGGTGGTGCAGCCCGGCGAACTCTGGCAGGAATCGGGCCGCTGGCAGGCCTACGGGCCGGAGCTGCTGCGCTTCAAGGACCGCCACGAGCGCGACTTCGTCCTCCAGCCCACCTCGGAGGAGGTGGTCACCGAGCTCGCGCGCGCCGAGCTGAAGAGCTACCGGCGCCTGCCGGTGCACTTCTACCAGATCCAGACCAAGTTACGCGACGAGCGGCGCCCGCGCTACGGCCTCATGCGCGCGCGCGAATTCGTCATGAAGGACGGCTACTCTTTCCACGCCAGCTACGAGGACCTGCAGCGCGAGTACCGCAACATGCACGACACCTATACGCGCATCTTCAAGCGCCTGGGCCTCAGGTTCCGCGACGTGGCCGCGGATACCGGCGCGATCGGCGGCACCGGCTCGCACGAGTTCCACGTGCTCGCCGAATCGGGCGAGGACGCGATCGCGTTCTGCCCGCAGTCGGACTATGCCGCGAACGTGGAGCTGGCCGAAGCCATGCCGGATGCCAAGAGAAATCCCCCTGCGCAGGAGATGCGCAAGGTCGCCACGCCCGGCAAGTCGACCTGCGAGGAGGTCGCCAAGCTGCTCCGGATCGAGCTGCGGCAGACCGTGAAATCGGTCGCGCTCATGCACGACGACGAGTTCCACCTGCTGCTCATCCGCGGCGACCATACGCTGAACGAGATCAAGACCGCCAAGGTGATCGGCGCGTTTCGGTTTGCTTCGGAAAAGGAGATCGTCGCCGCGCTGCACTCCAAGCCCGGCTACATCGGCCCGGTCGGCGCGCAGGTCAAGGTCGTCGCGGATCGGGCCGTCGCGGCGATGTCCGACTTCGTGTGCGGCGCGAATGAAGAGGGCTACCACCTCGCCGGCGTCAACTGGGGCCGCGACCTGCCCGAGCCGCAGGTCGCCGACATCCGCAACGTGGTGGCGGGCGACCCGAGCCCGGACGGCAAGGGCCGGCTGGAGATCGCGCGCGGCATCGAGGTCGGGCACATCTTCCAGCTGCGCACCAAGTACTCCGAAGCCATGAAGGCCACGTTCCTCAACGAAGCCGGCGAGGCGAAGCCTTTCGAGATGGGCTGCTACGGCATCGGCGTGACGCGCATCGTGGCGGCCGCGATCGAGCAGGGCAACGACGCGCGCGGCATCATCTTCCCCGCGCCGATCGCGCCGTTCGAGGCCTGCCTGGTGCCGATCGGCTACCACAAGAGCGCACAGGTCCGGGACGCCGCGGACCAGCTTTATGCCGAAATGCAGAAACAAGGCCTCGACGTTTTGATGGACGACCGCGACGAGCGCCCCGGGGTGCTGTTCGCCGACATGGAGCTCGTCGGCATCCCGCACCGCATCGTGCTCTCCGAGCGCGGCCTCGCGGCGGGCAACGCCGAGTACAAGGGACGCCGCGACGAGAAGCCGCAGGACCTGCCGCTCAAGGACGTGATCGCGTTCCTGCGTTCCCGGTGAAGGGCTTCGTCTGCGCCTTGCTGCTGCTGCCCGCCCTCGCATACGGCGGCGCGCAGATCTACGAGCCGCTCGCCGACAGCGTGCGCCATCGCCTCTCGGCCATGGTCACCGACCGCGCCGCGCCGTCGATGTACTTCCGCGAGCCGGCCGACGGGCAGCGCTGGCTCGCCGAGATGGAGCGGCGCCTGGAGAAGCGCATGCCGGACCGCCAGCAGCGCCTCGAGCTGCTGCGCACCGTGCAGTACGAGGCGACGCGCGCGGGCCTCGACCCGCAGCTCGTGCTCGGCGTGATCGAGGTGGAAAGCGGCTTTCGCAAGTACGCCGTGTCGCGCGCCGGCGCGCGCGGCTACATGCAGGTCATGCCGTTCTGGGTGAAGCTGATCGGCCGGCCGAGCCATAATCTGTTCCACCTGAGAACCAACCTCGCCTACGGCTGCGCGATCCTGCGCCACTACCTCGACCTCGAGAAGGGCGATTACTTCCGCGCGCTTGGCCGCTACAACGGCAGCCTCGGCAAGCCGGAATACCCGAACCTGGTGCTGGCGGCGTGGCGCGGGCGCTGGAAGTACGAGGGCCCGACCGCGTGATCAACGGGCTTCTCGAGCGCAACCCGCGCATCGCCAACTGGCTGTACGGCTTCACGCCGCCCGAGCGCGGCACGGTGGAGCTCGTGCACCGGCGCGTCTACATCGTGCCGACGCGCCTGGGCTGGTTCTTCGGCGCCACGCTGCTCGTGCTGCTGGTCGGCTCGATCAACTACGCGCTGTCGCTCGGCTTCGCGCTCACCTTCCTGCTCGGCGGCCTGGGCCTGGTCGGCATGGTGCATACCGCGCGGAACCTCGCGCGTATCGCGGTGAGCGCCGGCCGCGCCGAGCCGGTGTTCGCCGGCGAATCAGCGCAGTTCCGCCTGTTCCTCGACGGCCGCGCGGCGTTCGACCGCCCGGCGATCCTCGCGCGCCACGTGCAGTACGGCGCGCAGCTCGTGGTCGATATCCCGGCGCGCGGCGCGGCGGAAGTGCTGCTCGCGGTGGCGGCCGAGAAGCGCGGCCGCCTCGCGCTCGGGCGCGTGATGCTCGAGACGCGCTTTCCGCTCGGGCTGTTCCGCGCCTGGAGCTACGTCGAGCCCGACGCGCGCTGCGTGGTCTATCCGCGTCCCGAGCGCTCGGCGCTGCCGCCCTTCACCGGCGACGCGGCGGCCGGCACGCACCCCACGCCGGTGCCCGGCAGCGACGACTTCGCCGGCCTGCGCAACTACCAGCCCTCCGACTCGCCGCGCCACATCGCGTGGAAGGCGGTGGCGCGCAGCGACGAGATGCTCACCAAGCACTTCGCCGGCGAGTCCGCGGCCGAGTTGTGGCTCGATGCGCGTCTTCTACCAAGTCATTTGTCGGTGGAACAAATGCTCTCGCGTCTAGCCGGCTGGGTGCTGGCGGCCGAGCGCGCCGGCGCGCACTACGGCCTGCGCCTGCGCGGCGTGGAGATCGCGCCCTCGAGGGGCGACGTGCACCGCGCCGCCTGCCTGCAGGCGCTCGCGCTCTATTCATGAACCATCCCCTCGCCCCCGAGCAGCGCCCGGTGCAGGCGCGCGAGCTCGCGTGGCTGATGGCCTCGCTCGCGCTGGTCATCGCGCCGCACGCGATGCGCGCGCCCTGGTGGCTCACGCTGCTTACCGGCTGCCTGTTCGGCTGGCGCCTGTACTTCGCCCTGAACCGCGCGCCGCTGCCGTCGCGCTGGCTGGTGCTCGGCGTGGCCGCGGTGGCGATGCTCGGCGTGTGGATGGAGTACCGCACGCTGTTCGGCCGCCAGTCGGGCATCGTGCTGCTCATGCTGTTCGCCGGCCTGAAGCTGCTCGAGACGCGCACCCACCGCGACGCCGCGATGGCCGCGTTCCTCGGCTACTTCCTGGTGATCACCAACTTCCTCTATACGCAGACCATCCCTACCGCGCTCGCCATGGCGGCGGCGCTGTTTCTCCTCACCGCGACGCTGGTCGGCTTCAGCGCGCCGCAGCGCCCGGTGCGCGCCAACCTGCGCACCGCCGCGCTGCTCCTCGCGCACGCCGCGCCGGCGGCGCTCGCGCTCTTCCTGCTCTTTCCGCGCGTGCAGGGGCCGCTGTGGGGCCTGCCGCAGGACGCCTACACCGGCATGACCGGCCTGTCGGATTCCATGAGCCCGGGCTCGCTGTCCGGCCTCGCGCTTTCCGACTCGATCGCGTTCCGCGCCGAGTTCCAGACCCCGCCGCCGCCGCAGGCGCTGCGCTACTGGCGCGGCCCGGTGCTGTGGGACTTCGACGGCCGCACCTGGACCATCGGCGCCAACTTCCTGGTCGATTTCGCGCCGCCCGCCGCCGGGCGCGCCACCTACCGCTACGAGGTGGTGCTCGAGCCGCACAACCGGCACTGGCTGTTCGCGCTCGAGACCGCGGCCAGCCTGCCCGAGCGCTCGCGCATGAGCTTCGACGGGCAGATCGTCACCACCGCGCCGGTGCGCGCGCGCATGCGCTACGACATGGTCTCGGTGGTGGCGCCGGAGCAGCAGCCGCGCGAGAGCGCCGGCACGCTGCGCCGCGCGCTGCGCCTGCCGATCGGCAGCAACCCGCGCGCCATGGCGCTCGGCGCGGAGTGGCGCGCGGCTTCGTCGAGCGACGCCGACGTGCTGAAGCGCGCCATCACCTTCCTGCGCCAGGGCGGCTACACCTACACGCTCGAGCCGCCGCTGCTCGGCGATCAGCCGGTCGACGAGTTCCTGTTCTCCACGCGCGCCGGGTTCTGCGAGCATTTCGCCTCGGCCTTCGTGTTCCTGATGCGCGCCGCCGGCATCCCGTCGCGCGTGGTCACCGGCTACCAGGGCGGCGAGCTCAACTCGGTGGACAGCATCATCACGGTGCGCCAGTCCGACGCGCACGCCTGGGCGGAAGTGTTCCTGCCCGGCAGCGGATGGCTGCGCGTCGACCCGACCGCGGCGGCGGTGCCGAGCCGCCTCGAGATCGGCATGGCGCGCGCGGTGCCGCAGGCCTCGGGATTGCCGCTCCTCATGCGCCCGGAGCTCGAGTGGCTGCGCGGCGCGCGCGACCGCTGGGAGGCGGTGGCGCACAAGTGGAACGTCTGGGTGCTCGGCTACAACCCCGAGCGCCAGCGCGACCTCATGTCGAGCATCGGCGTGCGCGACGCCGACTGGCGCTCGCTCACCGCGACGCTGTTCACCTTCCTCGGCCTGATGACGCTCGCGCTGCTCGCCTGGTCGCTGCGGCGCCTGGCGCGCCCCGACCCGGTGCAGAAGGCCTGGCGCGCGTTCTGCCGCAAGCTCGCGGCGCGCGGCGTCGAGCCTTCGCCGACCGAGGGGCCGCGCGACTACGCGACGCGCGCGGCGCGCGCGCTGCCCGCGCGGCGCGCGAGCATCCTCAGGATCGGCGCGCTCTACATCGCGCTGCGCTACGGCGCGCAGGCGAGCGCGGCCGGCGTGGCACAGCTGCGCAGGCTGGTGCGCGAGTTCCGGCCTTCATGAGATTCTTTCTTCTTCTAATACTCATCTGTCCTGGGTTGGCGCATGCCTCCTACGCGCAGCGCGCCGAGGTCGAGGCGTTCGTCGACGATCTCGCGCAGCGCCACGGCTTCCTCAAGGCGGAGCTAAGGCGCGTGTTCGCCAAGGCGCAGCGCGTCGACCCGGTGCTCGAGGCGATCGCCAAGCCGGCCGAGCGCGTGCGCTCGTGGGAGGACTATCGCGCCCTGCTCATCACCGAGCGGCGCATCACCGAGGGCGTGGAGTTCTGGCGCAAGAACCACCGCAGCCTCGAGCGCGCCGAGAAGAAGTACGGCGTTGCGCCGGAGTACGTGGTGGCGATCATCGGCGTGGAGACCTTCTACGGCCGCAACACCGGCAGCTGGCGCGTGGTCGACGCGCTTACCACGCTCGCCTTCGACTACCCGCCGCGCGCCGGCTTCTTCAGGAGCGAGCTGGAGAACTATTTGCTGATGGCGCGCGAGGCCGGCTGGGACGTGTTCTCGGTGCGCGGCTCCTACGCCGGCGCGATCGGCATCCCGCAGTTCATGCCCTCCAGCGCGCGCCGCTACGCGGTGGACTTCGACCGCAACGGCCACATCGACCTGCAGAAGAGCCGCCCCGACGCGATCGGCAGCGTGGCGAACTTCCTCAAGCAGCACGGCTGGCAGCGCGACGCCGACGTGGCGGTGCAGGCGCGCGTCGCCGGCGAGGCGTGGCGCGAGTTCCTGAGCGGGCGCTTCGAGCCCAGGCACTCGCTCGCCGAGCTGCGCGGCGCGGGCGTCGAGTTCGACTCGCCCGAGCCCGCCGGTGCGAGCGCGGCGCTCGTCGAGCTCTCCAACCTCGAGCGCCCGAGCGAGTTCCGCGTCGGCCTGCGCAACTTCTACGTGATCACGCGCTACAACCGCAGCGCGCTCTACGCCGCGGCGGTGACCGACCTCGCGAAGGAGCTGCGCAGGCTCTACGACCTCGGCAGGTAGAGCAGCGGGTCGACCGCCGCGGAGCCCTTGCGGATCTGGAAGTGCAGCTTCTCGCCCAGCTCGGCGATCTTCTGCCCGCGCGTCACGCTCTGCTGCTCCTTCACCAGCAGCTCGCGGTTGTGCGCGTAGACCGTGAGGTAGCCCTGGTCGTGCTTGATCACGATCAGCTTGCCGAGGCCCGGGATGCCGCTGCCGACGTAGGTGACGCGCCCGGCCGCCGCGGCAATCACCGGGTCGCCGCTCCTGCCCGCGATGTCGATGCCCTTCTGGCGCGGCTCGGCGAACCCGGCCACGACTTTGCCCTTCACGGGCCACGCGAACGTCAGGGGTCCGGCTTCCAGCTTCGGCTCTTCCCTGGCCACGGATTTCGCCGGCTCCGTTGCGACCGGTGCGGACGCAATCGGGCGCGACTCGATGCGCCCGCCGCCCGGCCGACCCTGGCCGAGCGAGACCGCCTGCTGCGGCGGCGGCGAGACGCGCAATACCTGTCCGACGCTGATCTTGGTTGGGTCCTCGAGCGAGTTCCATTGCGCGACCTCGCGGTATTCCTGGCCGTGCTCGAGCGCGATGCTGTACAGCGTATCGCCGCGCCTGACCGTGTAGAACCCTTCGGGGGTTGGGGCTTGAGCGACAGGTCTTGCAGGCGCAGCCGGCGCAGCAGGCGCAGGCTTGGCGACCCGCGCCGGCGGACGGCGATCCTCCACCGGCGCGCCGCGGCGCTGCGGCGCGCATCCCGCGGCGAGGACCAGCACCAGCAGTGCGACGAGCGCCTTCAAGCCTTGCCTGCCTCCATGGGCACGAACTTCACCGTGTCGAGCTCCGACTCCACGAAGCCGCGGCCGCTGCGCTCGACCAGCACCAGGCGCTGGCCGCCGCCGCGGCCGCTCTGCGCGAGCGGCAGCACCATTCTGCCACCGGGCGCGAGCTGGCGTAGCAGCGCCTCCGGCATGCGCGGCGCCGCCGCGGCGACGATGATCGACTGGAACGGCGCCGCCTTCTCGAGGCCGGCGTAGCCGTCGCCGTGCACGAGGCGCAGGTTTTTCAGGCGCAGCGCGAGCAGGTTCGCGCGCGCGCGCTCGAGCAGGCCCTTGATGCGCTCGATCGAATAAACCTCGGGGAAGATGCGTGCGAGAACCGCCGCCTGGTATCCGCAGCCGGTGCCCACCTCCAAAACCTTGGTCGGGCTATGCTTTTCCAGCAGAAGCTCGATCATCTTCGCCACCACGTACGGCTGCGAGATGGTCTGGCCGAAGCCGATCGGCAGCGCGGTGTCCTCGTAGGCGCGGCTCGCGAGCGCCTCCTCGACGAACAGGTGGCGCGGCACCGCGGCCATCGCGGCGAGCACGCGCTCGTCGGTCACGCCCTGCTCGCGCAGCCGCTCGACCATGCGCTTGCGGGTGCGTTCCGACGTCATGCCGACGCCGGCCGTGCTCCTCATGCGCCGATCCACTCCTGCACGCGCGCGAGCTGCGCGTTGTGGGTGAGGTCCATGCGCAGCGGCGTGACCGACACGCGGCGCGACTGCACGGCGTGGAAGTCGGTGCCCGGCCCGGCGTCGGCGGCGCCGCCCGCCGGCCCGATCCAGTACGCGGTCTCGCCGCGCGGGGTCGTCAGCTTGACCACCGGCTCGGCCTTGTGCCGGCGGCCCAGGCGCGTCACCTCGATGCCGCCCAGCTCGGCGGGCGCGACGTCCGGCACGTTGACGTTGAGCAGCACCGGCTCCCGGATCGGGCTCGCGCGCAGCCGCTCGACGATCTGCAGCGCGATGCCGATCGCGCTGTCGAAGTGCTGGCCGGTCTTGCTGGTAAGCGAAACCGCCACCGACGGGATGCCGAGCAGGTAGCCCTCCGCGGCGGCCGCCACGGTGCCCGAGTAGATCGTGTCGTCGCCCATGTTGGCGCCCAGGTTGACGCCGGAGACGATGAGGTCGGGGGTGAAGTCGAGCAGCCCGGTGACGGCGATATGCACGCAGTCGGTGGGCGTGCCGTTCACCGAAAAGTAGCCGTTCGGCGCACGGCGCACCGTCAGGGGGCGGTCGAGGGTCAGGGAATTGGACGCGCCGGAGCGGTCGCGCTCGGGGGCCACCACCGTGACCTCCCCCAACTGGCGCAGCGCCTCGGCGAGCAGCGTAATACCGGGCGCGAAGTAGCCGTCGTCGTTCGAAACCAGGATTTTCACGCGCTCCGATTCTAGAGGAACAGTCCGGCCGCCGACTGTCTAACTGCGGTGCGCACGCTGTTCGCCGTCCTGGCGCTGCTCGTCGCCGGCGCGGTGTGCGCGCAGGGCGTGCGCTATCGCGTCGAGGTCGACGCGCCGCGCGACATGGCGGCCACGCTGCGCAAGGGGCTGTCGCTCGAGCGCTGGAAGGACGACCCGCAGATGACCGAGGAACGGCTGCGCCGCCTCGCCGCCGAGTCGGAGCGCGAGGCGCGCGAGGTGGCGGCCACCGAGGGCTACTTCTCGCCGCGCGTCGAGGTGCGCATCGACGAGTCCCAGTCGCCGTGGAGCGTCATGGTCAAGGTGGACCCCGGCGAGCGCACGCGCGTGTCGCACGTCGAGATCCGCTTCAGCGGACCGGCGGCCGCCGACCCCGAGGCGCGCGAGCTGTTTCACCGCGTGCGCGACCGCTGGCGCCTGCGCAGCGGCGAGCCGTTCCGCCAGGCCGACTGGGACGCCGCCAAGCGCGAGGCGGCGCGCGAGCTGGCGAGCTGGCGCTACGCCGCGGCGCGCGTCGCCGACAGCCAGGCCACCATCGACCCGGAGAAGCGCGAGGCGCGCCTCGACATCGAGCTCGCGAGCGGGCCGGCGTTTCGCTTCGGGCCGGTGCGCGTCACCGGCCTCAAGCGCTACGCCGACGCGGTGGCCGAGAACCTGAACCCGATCCGCGAGGGCCAGACCTACGACCGCGACCTGGTGCTCACCTACCAGCGCCGCCTGCTCGAGAGCGGCTATTTCGCGAGCGTGCAGGCCGAGATCGACACCCATCCGCTGCTCGCCGACGCGGCGCCGCTGCGCGTCTCGGTGATCGAGGCCTCCTCGCAGCACGTCGAGACCGGCATCGGCTACAACACCGACGGAGGCGCGCGCGCCGAGCTCTCCTACTCGAACCAGGACGTGTTCGACTCGGCGTGGCGCTTCAAGAGCGCGCTGCGCGTGGACCAGAAGATCCAGCAGCTCGACGCCAACCTCGACACCCCGCCGCGCCCCGGCGGGCGCTGGAACAGCGTGTTCGGCCGCGCGCGCCAGGCCGACATCCAGAACGAGACCACGCGCGAGCTGTCGCTCGGCGTGTCGCATAACCTCTACGACCGCATGGCGCCCATCGCGCTCATCGTGTCGGGCCACCTCGAGGAGCAGAACGTGGGGGGCGACGTCACCGACAACCGGGCGGCGCTCTACTTCGGCCACCGGCGCAGCTTCCGCCAGACCGACGACCTGCTCTTTCCGCGCGAGGGCTACCTCGGCACGATCGAGATCGGCGGCGCGCCCCCCGGGCTCGCCTCGCGCGAGTTCTTCCGCGTCACCGGCAACGCCTCCCTTCTCCTGGCGATCGGCCGCAACGGCGACCTGCTGCTGCGCGGCCAGGCCGGGGTGGTGGCGGCCAAGACCCGCGAGGGGATCCCGACCACGTTCCTGTTCCGCACCGGCGGCGACCAGACGGTGCGCGGCTACGCCTTCGAGAGCCTCGGCGTGCGGCAGGGCGACGCGATCGTCGGCGGCCGGCGCCTGGCGGTCGGCTCGGTGGAGTACACGCACTGGATCGGCGACAACTGGGGCCTGGCGGTGTTCACCGACGCCGGCAATGCCTGGGACGAAGGCACGACCTTCGAGCCGGCGCTCGGCTACGGCGTGGGCGCACGCTTCCGCACGCCGATCGGACCGATCCGCGCCGATCTGGCCTACGGGCAGAAAACCTCAGAATTCAGGATCCACTTCTCGGTGGGCTACACGTTCTGAACATGCGCTGGTTCGCCGCCGGACTCGGCCTCGCCTGCGCGCTGCTCCTCGCCGCGGCGGCCGCGCTCGCCTGGCTGGTCGGCACCGAGTCGGGCCTGCGCTGGGCCGCCTCGCGGGTGGACGGCCTGCAGGTCGAGGGGCTGCGCGGCCGCCTGGCCGGGGAGATCTCCGCCGAGCGGGTGGCGTTCGATGCGCATGAAGTGCAGGGCCTGATGCTGCGCACGCATTTGGCCGCGCTGCTCGGCGGACGGCTGACGATCGATCCGCTCAGCGCCCGGCGGGTGGTCCTGAATCTCGAGGATGAAGAATCGGGCAAGGCCAAGCTGCCGATCCGCCTGGACGTTTCCAACGTGCGCATCGACGAGCTCGAGGTGCGGCGCGGCGACGCGACGTACCGGGTGCGCGAGGTCGCGATCGAGCACGCGCGCATCGGCGCGGACCTGTCGCTCGCCGGCTCGCTGTACTGGCCCGACGAGCGCTTCCCCACGCGCGCGAAGGTCGAGCTCGCCGGAACGCTCGAGCGCATCGAGGCGCACGCCGCGGGCACGGTGGCGGGCATCGCCGCCGAGGCGCGCGCGCTGCTGGTGCCGAACTCCGCGCAGCGCGTGCAGTCGATCGAGGCGCGCGCCGGGCCGATTGACCTCGCCCGGTTCGCCGACGCGCCGCACACTTCGCTCGGCGCCGTGCTGCGCGGCAACCTGAGCGCGGGCGGCGCGCTTGCCGGCACGATCGCGCTCGAGAACGCGCTGCCGGGAACGCTGGACGCCGGGCGGCTGCCGTTCACGCGCCTCGACGCGCGCTTCCTCACCGATTTCGCCTCGGCGCGCTTCGAGAGCCTGCGCGCCGAGCTGTCCGGACGCGCCACCGTGCAGGGCGACGGCGCGCTGCAGCCCGGCCACCTGCAGGCGAAGCTCGTGGTGCAGGCGCTCGACCTGCGCTCGATCCATTCGCGCCTGCGGCACACCGCGCTCTACGGTCCGCTGCAGGTCGCGATCGACGGCGCGCGGCAGTGGGTGCGCGGCAGCCTGACGCAGGAAGGCATCGGCCTCACCGCGCAGGTGGTGCGCACCGGCGATGCCCTCGAGGTGCAGGAGCTGCGCGCGCTCGCCGACGGCGGCGAGGTGAGCGCCACCGGGAAGGCCACGCTGTCCGGCGCAATGCCCTTCAGCGCCGCGCTCGAGCTCACGCATTTTGACCCGGCTTCGCTCGGCGACTACCCGGCCGGCTCGCTGTCCGGCGCGGTGAGCGCGAAGGGCCGCCTCGAGCCGCGCGACGTGGACCTGGCGTGGAGCCTCGGCGAGAGCGAGCTCTACGGCCACGCGTTCCGCAGCGACGGCACGGCGCGCCTCGTGGGGCAGCGCATCGCGCAGGCCGAGGGCGACGTGCGGCTCGGCGACAACCGCCTCACGGCGCGCGGTGCCTACGGCCGCCCGGGCGACCGGCTCGCGCTCACGCTCGACGCGCCGCGCCTCGAGCAATTCACCCCGCTCGCCGGCGCGCTGCGCGCGCGCGGTACCGTGAGCGGCTCGCTCGACAATCCGCGCGCCGCGCTCGCTGCCGAAGCCGAGGCGCTCACGCTGCCCGGCGGACTCGAGGTGCAGAAAGTGGTGGCAAAGGTGAACGGCACGCTCGCCGCGCATGAGCTCGAGCTCGCCGGCAAGTC
This sequence comes from Burkholderiales bacterium, assembly GCA_036379875.1. Lineage (GTDB taxonomy): Bacteria > Pseudomonadota > Gammaproteobacteria > Burkholderiales > SG8-39 > SCGC-AG-212-J23. The sequence continues at coordinate 11,604 of DASVFV010000137.1, forward strand.
GGCGCGCTTCGCGCTCGACCTGCGCGCGCGGCTGCGCGGCGGCTGGCGCGGCGAGCGCGGCTGGGCGGGCGAGATCGCCGCGCTCACCAACTCCGGCGCCTATCCCCTCGAGCTCTCCGCGCCCGCGCCGCTGCGCGTCGCGCCGCCACGCATCGAGCTCGGCCGCTTCGAAGCGCGCCTCGCCGAGGGCAGGATCCTCGTGCGGGAAGCGGCGTGGTCGCCCGGGCGCCTCGCCTCGAGCGGCGAGTTCACGCGCCTGCCGGCGCAGTGGGCGATCCTTGCCGCAGGCCTGGACGAGCGCTTGAGCGCCACCCTGCTCCTCGACGGCGAATGGCAATTCGCCAACCTGAATGGATCGGCCCGCGTGCGCCGCGCCGAAGGGGATCTCGCCCTGCTCGGCGATCGCGCCATGGACCTCGGCATCGAGCAGGCTTCCGTCGAGGTGCGCTTCGCCGACGGGCGCGCGAGCGGCAAGGCGCAGGCCGCGTCGCGCGTGGCGCGCCTCGAGCTGCAGGGCGAGGTGCTGCCGGCGCTCGCGCTGCAGGGCCGCATCCACTTCCAGGACCTCGGCACGCTGACGCGCCCGTTCGTCGAGCAGGCGCGCATCGACGGCCGGCTGTCGGCCGAGCTGAGCGCGAGCGGCACGCTGGCGAAGCCCGTGCTGCACGGCACGCTGAGCGGCGAGGCGCTCGCGCTCGAGGTGCCGCTCTATGGCGTGAGTCTCAAGGACGGCGTGCTGCGCGCCGTGCTCGAGGGCGCGAGCCTGCGCGTCGATTCGTTCTCGGCGCGCGGCGGCGAGGGCCGGCTCGAAGCGAGCGGCACGCTGCCGCTCGCGCTCGAGGCCACGGCGCGTCTCGCGTGGCGCGCCGACAAGCTGCTGCTGCTCGACCGCCCGGACATGCACCTCGTCGCCTCGGGCTCCGGCGAGGCGAGCTACGACGGGGAGCGGGCCGCGCTGTCGGGCGAGCTGCGCGCCGACCGCGGGCGCTTCGAGTTCACGCGCGAGCGCCTGCCGACGCTCGGCGAGGACGTGGTGGTGCTCGGCCGCCCGGCGCCGCCGAAGAAGGGCGAGCTGCGCATCCCGGTGGCGCTCGACTTGCGCCTCGAGCTCGGCGATGACCTGGTGGTGCAGGGCTACGGCTACGACGGCAAGGTGGCCGGCATGGTCGAGCTCGCCACCACCAGGGACGGCCAGCTGCGCGCGTTCGGCCGCGTGCACGCGGTGCACGCCACCTTCCTCGCCTACGGCCAGCGCCTCGACGTCGACCCCGGCGTGCTGATCTTCGACGGGCCGATCGACAACCCGTCGCTGCAGGTCACGGCGTGGCGGCGCAACCAGGCGGTCGAGGCCGGCGTGCAGATCACCGGCACCGCGCGCGCGCCCGCGGTCAACCTGGTGTCGCAGCCTCCGGTGCCCGAGGGCGAGCGGCTCTCATGGCTGGTGCTCGGCCGCGCGCCGAGCGGCGCCACCCAGGCCGACCTCGGCCTGCTGCAGGCCGCGGCGGGCGCGCTGCTCGCCGGCGGGGACTCCGTGCCGCTCGACCGGCGCATCGCGCGCCGCTTCGGACTGGACGAGCTCTCGCTGCGCGGCGGCGGCGAGCTCACCGACCGCGTGGTCGCGGTAGGCAAGCGGCTGTCGGACCGCCTGTACGTGAGCTACGAGCAGGGCATCGGCGCGGTGGCGAGCAGCCTGCTCAAGCTCGACTACGCGCTCGGGCGGCGCTGGACGCTGCGCGCCGAGACCGGCAGCTCGAGCGGCGGGGGCCTGTTCTACCGCTATTCGTGGGACTGACCGCTCAGCCAGTGCAGCGCGCGCGCCTCGTCCCGGAACGCGCGCAGGTGCGCGCCCTGCTGCCCGGCCAGCACCTCGAGGTACTGGTGCGAGGCGAGCACCTCGTCGGAGTCGGCGAGCAGCGCGACGCGCACGCCGCGCGCCGCCAGGCGCCGAAGCTTGTCGCTGATGTCGTAATGCTCGACCTTGAAGATCGGGCGGGAGTTGCGCACCCAGGCGAGCACGCGCGTGAGCGAGAGCTTCTGCGCCTCGGCGAGCAATGCCTCGACGAACTCGTGCGTCTCCTCGGGGGTCTGGCGGCCGAACAGCTCGGCGCGCAGCAGCCCCGGCGCTTGTTTGAACGTGTAATGCACCGCGCCCCATTCTCCACAGGCGGCTATCGCGGCCGCTTGTGAAAATCGGGTAGCGGAAAGGACTACCGGCGCTATTTCTTGAGCAGGGAGCGCAGCATCCAGGCGTTCTTCTCGTGCACCTGCATGCGCTGCGTGAGGAGGTCGAGCGTCGGCTGGTCGTCGGCCTTCTCCGCGACGGGCAGTAATTCTCGCGCGGTCTTCACCACCGCCTCCTGGCCGTCGATCAGGAGCTTCACCATCTGCTCGGCCCTCGGCACGCCCGGGGTCTCCTTCACGCGCGAGAGCTCGAGGTACTCGCGGTAGGTGCCCGGCGCGTAGTGCCCCAGGGAGCGGATGCGCTCGGCGACCAGGTCGATCGCGTTCCACGCCTCGGTGTACTGCTCCATGAACATCTGGTGCAGGGTCTGGAACATCGGCCCTTCGACGTTCCAATGGAAGTTGTGCGTCTTGAGATACACGACGTAGGTGTCGGCGAGCAGCCGCGACAGGCCCTTGGCGATTGCCGCCCGGTCTTTGGTCGAGATTCCAGTGTCCATGCCGCGATCGTAGGTATCGGCGCGCGGGCGCGCCAATCGTATTTGGCGATGCACGGCGTTGAGGAAAGCTATGGTCTCCGTGGCGAGATTTGAACTCGCGACCCCTACCACCCCAAGGTAGTGCGCTACCAGGCTGCGCTACACGGAGATTGTGAAGCGGACTGCGGGATTTTACCCCTGCAGCTGGTCGAGGACCGCGCGCAGCTCGCGCTTGATGGCGCCCAGATCGACGCCGCTGCCTTGCACGACGCGCAGCTCGCGCGGCGCGGACGGCTCCGATTTCTCCTCGGTGCTGTCGATGCGCGCGTTGTCCAGGCGGTTGCGAGCGCCGCTGATGGTGAAGCCTTCTTCGTAGAGCAGCTGGCGGATGCGGCGGATCAGCAGCACCTCGTGGTGCTGGTAGTAGCGCCGGTTGCCGCGTCGCTTGACCGGCTTCAGCTGCGTGAATTCCTGCTCCCAGTAGCGCAGCACGTGCGGCTTCACGCCGCACAGCTCGCTCACCTCACCGATGGTGAAGTAGCGCTTCGCCGGGATCGGCGGCAGCTCAGCTCTCTTGCGGCTTGGCTCCATGGCGCGCCTTTTCGACCATCGCCTTCAGCTTCTGGCTGGCGTGGAAAGTGACCACCCGGCGGGCGCTGATCGGGATCTCCTCGCCGGTCTTCGGGTTGCGGCCGGGGCGCTGCGGCTTGTCGCGCAGCTGGAAATTGCCGAAGCCGGAAAGCTTGACGCTCTCCCCGCGCTCGAGCGCTCCCCGGATCTCCTCGAAGAACGCCTCCACCATGTCCTTGGCCTCGCGCTTGTTCAGCCCGACCTTTTCGAACAACAGGTCGGCCAGCTCGGCCTTCGTCAACGTCATCACGCGGCTCCCCTGATTTCCCTTTTATGTACGGAGAGTTGCAGAGAATTTGCGGCCCAGCAGGGCGACCAGCTTGTCGCGGGCACCGTCTGCCTCCGCATCCGTAAGGGTTCGTTCAGTATCTTGCATAACTACCCGGAAAGCAAGGCTTTTCCGGTCCGCGGGCACTCCCGCGCCGCGGAAAACGCTGAGCAGCGTCACCGACCTCACGATGGGGGGTTTTTCGGCCTCCAGGGCGTCGAAAATGGCCTTAACCGGGACCTCCAGGCCGAACAGCATGGAAATGTCGCGCAGCACAATCGGCTGGTCGGAGGGCACTTGCGGACGGGGCAGCGGCACCGCCTGGAGCGGCTCGGCGTCGAGCTCGAAGATCACGGGGGCCTGGGGCAGCGCGTATTTCTGCAGCCACTTGGGGTGCAGCTCGCCGAGCCAGCCGATTTTTTGCCCACCTACCCGTACCTCGGCGCAACGGCCAGGATGAAATGCGGGATGCTGCGCCGGCTCGAAGCGCGCCTCGAGCGGGGCGACCAGCGCCTCGAGATCGGCCTTCACGTCGTAGAAGTCCACCGGGCGCGGCGGCATGTCCCACTGCTCGGCAAAGGCCGGTCCGTACGCGGCGGCCGCGATGCGCAGCGGCTGGCGCAGCCCGCCGACCGAGAGCGGCCCGTCCTTCGCCGCCGGGTCGCGCAGGTACACGCGGCCGGCCTCGAAGACGCGGATGCGCGGGACTTTGCGGAAATGATTCTTCTTGACCACGTCCACGAGAGAGCCGATCAGGCTGGTGCGCATCACCGACTGCTGGCTGACGATCGGATTGAGCAGCCGGATCGGATTCGCTTCGCCGGCGAAGTCGGCCTCCCAGGCCGGCTCGACGAAGCTGAAGTTGATCACCTCGCGGTAGTCCGCCGCGGCGAGCCGCTCGCGCAGCGCGTGCAGGCTGCGCCGGCCTTCCGCGCTCCTCAGCATGGTCGCGGCGACGCGCGGCGGATGCGCGGCGATGCGCTCGAAGCCGTACACGCGCGCCACTTCCTCGATCAGGTCCTCCTCGATCGCGATGTCGAAGCGATACGAGGGTGGCTTCACCGTGAACGAGTCTTTCTTCGAGGAGAAATCAAACCCCAGTCGTTTGAAAACCCCGCCCATGTCCTTCGCCGGAACCGGCACGCCGATCACCTTCTGCGCGCGCGCGACACGCATGGCCACGGGCTTGCGCTTCGGCAGGCGCGCCACCGTGTCGACGGTCGGGCCGGGCTCGCCGCCGCAGATCTCCAGCACGAGACGCGTGGCGCGCTCGATGCCGTCCAGGTTGTTGTCGAAGTCCACGCCGCGCTCGAAGCGGTGCGAGGCGTCGCTCGCGAAGTTGTAGCGCCGCGCGCGGCCCTGGATCGCGTCCGGCCAGAAGAACGCCGACTCGAGGAACACGTTGCGCGTGCCCTCGTCCGCCTTGGTGCTCTCGCCGCCCATGATGCCGCCCAGGCCGATCGGGCCCGAGTCGTCGGTGATGCACAGCACCGACTCGTCCACCTCGACCTCCTGCTCGTTGAGCAGCAGCACTTTCTCGCCCTTGCGCCCCCAGCGCACCACGACCGGGCCGCGCAGCTTGTCGAGGTCGTAGACGTGCAGCGGGCGGCCGAGCTCGAGCATCACGTAATTGGTGATGTCGACGAGCGCCGAGATCGAGCGCTGGCCGCAGCGCTCGAGGCGCTCGCGCATCCAGGCGGGCGTGGGCGCGCCTGCGTCCACGCCGCGGATCACGCGAGCGGCGAAGCGCCCGCAGCCTTCCGGCGCGGCGATCTTCACCGGGTGCTTCGCCTTGCCCTTCGCCGGCACCGGCTTGATCTCGACCGGCTTGAGCTTCGCGCCGGTGAGCGCCGCAAGCTCGCGCGCCACGCCGAGAACGGACAGGCAATCCGCGCGATTGGGGGTGAGCTTCAGCGTGAGGATATGGTCATCCTGGATTTCCAGCAGCCCGGAGTGGTCGTCGGAAATTCCCAGGTCGCGCGCCGAGCAGAGCATGCCCTGGCTCAGCACGCCGCGAATCTCCTTCGCGCCGGTCTTGAGCGGCGCCTTCATGCCGGCGCGCACGTTGGGCGCACCGCAGACCACGGTGAGGATCTCCTGGCCCGCGCGCACTTTGCAGACCTTGAGCTTGTCGGCGTTCGGGTGCTTCTCTACCGACAGCACTTCGCCCACCACCGCGCCGTGCAGCGCCGGCGCGAGCGGCTCGTACTGCTCGACCTCGAGGCCCGACATGGTGAGCTTGTCGGAAAGCGCGCGGCCCGAAAGCTTCGGGTCGCAGAAGCTGCGCAGCCAGCTCTCCGGAATGTTCACCCGAACTGCTCCAGGAAGCGCAGGTCGCCGTCGTAGAACAGGCGCAGGTCGTCGATGCCGTAGCGCAGCATGGTGAGGCGCTCGAGGCCCGAGCCGAACGCGAAGCCGATGTATTTCTCGGGGTCGAGGCCGAAGTTGCGCACCACCGCCGGATGTACCTGCCCCGAGCCGGAGATCTCCAGCCAGCGGCCTTTCAATTTCATGTCGATCTCGGCGGAAGGCTCGGTGAACGGGAAGAACGACGGGCGGAAGCGCACCTCGAGCGCGTCGTTCTCGAAGAAGCGGCGCAGGAACTCGGTGTACACGCCCTTCAGGTCGGCGAAGCTGATGTCCTCGTCGATCCACAGGCCCTCGACCTGGTGGAACATCGGCGAGTGCGTGGCGTCGGAGTCGACGCGGTAGGTGCGTCCCGGCGCGATGACCTTGATCGGGGGCTTGTGCATGCGCGCGTAGCGCACCTGCATCGGGCTGGTATGCGTGCGCAGCACGAGCGGCAGGCCGTCCTTGTCCTGCATGTCGACGTAGAAGGTGTCCTGCATCGAGCGCGACGGGTGGTTCTCCGGGCTGTTGAGCGCGGTGAAGTTGAACCAGTCGGTCTCGATCTCGGGGCCGTCGGCGACCTCGAAGCCGATCGAGCGCCAGATTGCCTCGATGCGCTGCCAGGTGCGGATCACCGGGTGCACGCCGCCGCGCGCGCGCCCGCGCCCGGGCAGCGTGACGTCGAGCGCCTGCTCGGTCAGCCGCGCATCGAGGCGCGCCTGCGCGAGCGCGGCGCGCCGCGCGTCGAGCGCGGCCTCGATCTCCTGCTTGGCCTTGTTGAACGCGAGGCCGGCCGCGCGGCGCTCCTCGGGCGAGCCCTGCGGCCGGAAGCCCGACAGCTCGCCGGCCTTGCCGAGGTAACGCGCCTTCGCGTTCTCCAGAGAGGCCGGGTCGGACGCGGCCGCGAACTCGGCGAGCGCCCGCTCGACGATTGCGCCCAGGTCCTGCATCAAATTAATGCGTGATGCTGGCTTTGACCTGCGCGGCGATCTTGTCGAACGCGGGCTTGTCCATCACCGCGAGATCGGCCAGCACCTTGCGGTCGATCTCGATGTTGGCCCGCTTCAGTCCCGCCATGAACACGCTGTAGCTCATGCCCATCTCGCGCACCGCGGCGTTGATGCGCGCGATCCACAGCGCGCGGAACTCGCGCTTCTTGGCGCGGCGGTCGCGGTAGGCGTACTGCCCGGCCTTCATCACCGCCTGCTTGGCGATGCGGTAGACGTTCTTGCGCCGGCCGCGGAAGCCCTTGGCCTGGCTCAGGACCTTCTTGTGGCGCGCGCGCGCCGTGACTCCACGCTTGACTCTTGGCATGGCGCGCTCCTTACGACGAGTACGGCAGCATGGAACGGATCGCCGCCGTGTTGGTGTGGTGCACCCCGCTGCGGCGGCGCATCTGGCGCTTCCGCTTGGTGGTCTTCTTGGTCAGGATGTGGCGCTTGTATGCGCCGGCGCGCTTGATGCCGCCGCTGCCGCGCACCTTGAAGCGCTTCGCGGCGCCGCGCTTGGATTTCATCTTAGGCATGACTTCCCTTCTCTTTTCATATGACGCCGGGCGGTCCCCGATGCGGGGACGCTTCAACAGCCACGGCCATCACTTGTAAGGCCCGCCAGCTAGGCAGGCTTTGCTGCAACCTTCGGTGCTACGGGCTTCGGCTTGTCCGGCTTCGCCGCTTTGGCCGCCGGCTTGGTCGGCGGCGGGCCCTTCTTCTTCGGCGCCAGCACCATCACCATCTGCCGCCCCTCGAGCTTGGGGAACTGCTCCACCATGCCCACCGCGTCGAGGTCCTTGCGCACCCGCTCGAGCAGCCGCTCGCCGAATTCCTTGTGCGCCATCTCGCGGCCGCGGAAGCGCAGCGTCACCTTCGCCTTGTCGCCTTCCTCGAGGAAGGCGATCAGCTTGCCCAGCTTGATCTTGTAGTCGCCCTCGTCGGTGCCCGGCCGGAACTTGATTTCCTTGACCTGGATCTGCTTCTGCTTGCGCTTGGCCTCGTGCTCCTTCTTCTGCTCGCGGTAGCGGAACTTGCCGTAGTCCATCAGCTTGCAGACCGGCGGATTCGCGAGCGGCGCGATCTCCACCAGGTCCACGTTCTGCTCCTCGGCGAGCCGCAGCGCTTCTGCGACAGTCTTGATGCCGAGCTGGTCACCGTTGTCCGCTACCAGGCGCACCTCCGGGGCGGTGATTTCCCGGTTGATGCGCTGCGATCTCTCGAGTGCGATGTGTGAAAAGCTCCTTTAGTGCGTTAAAAAATTGGCCGTGCTACTGCGCGTTCGTCTCGCGTCGCATTTCGGACCCAAGACGCGCGGTGAAGGCATCCAGGCTCATGGCCCCGAGGTCCTCGCCGCTGCGCGTGCGCACGGCCACCGTTCCAGCCTGCATCTCCTTATCTCCGACCACGATTTGGTAGGGCAGTTTCTGCAGGCTATGTTCGCGGATCTTATAAGAAATCTTCTCGTTCCGCAAATCCGAAATCGCTCTAAAGCCCTGATTCAGCAACTTATTCTTCACGTCTGACGCATAGCTTGCTTGGCGCTCGGTAATGTTGAGGACCACGACCTGGTGCGGCGCGAGCCAAAGCGGGAACGCGCCGGCATGGTGCTCGATCAGGATGCCGATGAAGCGCTCCATGGAGCCGACGATCGCGCGGTGGAGCATCACGGGCGTGTGGCGCGCGTTGTCCTCGCCGACATACTCGGCGCCCAGGCGCCCCGGCATGCTGAAGTCGACCTGCATGGTGCCGCACTGCCAGACGCGCCCGATGCCGTCCTTCAGCGAGTACTCGATCTTCGGGCCGTAGAACGCGCCCTCGCCGGGCGAGATGGCGAACTGCAGGCCGGCTTTTTCCAGCGAGGTCTTGAGCGCCGCCTCGGCCTTGTCCCACGCCTCGTCGGAGCCGATGCGGTTCTTCGGCCGCGTCGCCACCTTGTAGATGATCTCGGCGAAGCCGAAATCGCGGTAGACCTTCTGCAGCAGCCGGGTGAAGGCCTCGCACTCGGGAAGGATCTGCTCCTCGGTGCAGAAGATGTGGCCGTCGTCCTGCACAAAGCCTCTCACCCGCATCAAGCCGTGCAGCGAGCCGGAAGGCTCGTTGCGGTGGCAGGAGCCGAATTCGCCGTAGCGCAGCGGCAGGTCGCGGTAGCTGCGCACGCCCTTGTTGAAGATCAGGATGTGCCCGGGGCAGTTCATCGGCTTCACCGCGTAGTCGCGGTTCTCCGATGACGTGGTGAACATGTTGTCGCGGAAGTTCTGCCAGTGGCCGGTCTTCTCCCACAGGCTCTTGTCGAGGATCTGCGGCCCGCGCACCTCGTTGTAGCCGTTGTCGCGGTACACGCGGCGCATGTACTGCTCGACCTGCTGCCAGAGCGCCCAGCCCTTCGGATGCCAGAACACCAGGCCCGGCGCCTCCTGCTGCATGTGGAACAGATCGAGCTGCGTGCCGAGCGTGCGGTGGTCGCGCTTCTCCGCCTCCTCGAGCATCTTGAGGTAGGCGTCCTGCTCCTCCTTGGTCGCCCACGCAGTGCCGTAGATGCGCTGGAGCATCTCGTTCTTCGAGTCGCCGCGCCAGTACGCGCCCGCCACGCGCATCAGCTTGAACACCTTGAGCTTGCCGGTGGAGGGCACGTGCGGGCCGCGGCACAGGTCGATCCAGTTGCCCTGGCCGTAGAGCGAGATCGGCTCGTTGGCCGGGATCGCCGCGATGATCTCGGCCTTGTATTTCTCGCCGATCGATTCGAAAAACTTCACCGCCTCGTCGCGGCTCATGATTTTCCGAGTGACTTCCAGATTCTTGTTGGCGATCTCGTGCATCCGCTTCTCGATCGCGGCGAGATCTTCCGGCGTGAAGGGGCGCTTGTAGGAGAAGTCGTAGTAGAAGCCGTTCTCGATCACCGGGCCGATGGTGACCTGCGCGCCGGGATAGAGCTCCTGCACCGCGTGCGCCATCAGGTGCGAGGTGGAGTGGCGCAGGATGTCGAGCCCCTCGGGGCTCTTCGGCGTGACGATGGACACCTCGGCGTCGCGCTCGACGCGGTAGCTCGTGTCGACCAGCTTGCCGTCCACCTTGCCGGCGAGCGCGGCGCGCGCGAGGCCGGCGCCGATCGAAGCGGCGATCTCGGCTACGCTGACGGGTCCGGGGAACGACTTCGTCGAGCCGTCGGGGAGACGGATGTTAATCACGCGGGTTTTTTTATACTAGCACGATGAAACTGCCGATTTCGCTCGCGATCAGCCCCTACGAGCACACGCGCGAGCTGCGCCCGGAAGGCATCGCGCTCAACCTGCTCGACCTGCCGATCGAGGAGATCTTCTACCGCTTCACCCACTTCCGCGAGTGGCACGCCTCCGAGATGTCGTTCGGCAAGGTGATCTCGCTCCTGTCGCAGCCGCAGCCCGAGATCATCTGCATCCCGGTGTTCCTGTCGCGGGTGTTTCGCCACTCCGCCATCTACGTCCGGGCGGGAATCAAGACCCCAAAGGATCTGGAAGGAAAGCGGGTCGGGATCCCCGAGTGGGCGCAGACCGCCGGCATCTACGTGCGCGGCATGCTGCAGCACGAGTACGGCGTCGATCTGGCGAAGATCAAGTGGTTCCAGGCCGGCGTGCGGGAGCCCGGGCGGGTGGAAAAGGTGAAGCTCAACCTGCCCGCGGGCGTGAGCATCCAGCCGATGCCCGAGCGCACCCTCGCCGACATGCTGCAGAAGGGCGACCTCGACGCCGTGGTCTCCGCGCGCGCGGTCCCGGGCATGCGCCTGTTCGAGAATTATCAAGAGATCGAGAAGGCCTATTACCGGAAAACGCGCATCTTTCCGATCATGCACGTGCTCGCCATCAAGCGCGACGCCTACGAGCGCGACCGCTGGATCGCGATGAACCTCTTCAAGGCGTTCGAGGAAGCGAAGAACCGCAGCCTCGCGCGCGTGAGCGAGTTCGGCCTGTCGCACCTGCCGATGCCGTGGGTGCCCGACCACGTGCGCCACTGGCGCGAGCTGGCGGGGGAGGATTTCTGGCCGTACGGCATCGAGCCGAACCGCCCGACGCTCGAAGCGTTCCTGCAATACGGCTTCGAGCAGGGCGTGGCGACCAGAAGGCTGAAGGTGGAGGAGCTGTTCGCGCCCGAGACGCTCGAGCGCGCGAAGATCTAATCGAGCTTGCCTTAAGGACGGCTTCTAGTCCAACTTTATTCCGATGTCCTTGACGACTTTCGCGTACTTCTCGTAGTCGCGTTTGATGAGCGCCTGGAATTCATCGGGCGTCGTCAGATACGGATCGAGGCCGCCGGCCGCATTCATCTTCTGCTTCACGTCCGGGGATTCGAGCACGCGCCGCAGCTCGGTTCGCAGCTTGGCTAGAACATCATTCGGAATCCCGGCGGGCCCGAACAGGCCGAGCCAGATCGAGTTCTCGAAGCCGGGATAGAACTCGCCGATGGTCGGCAGGTCCGGGTACTGCTCGGAGCGCTTCGCGCCCGACACCGCGAGCGGGCGCAGGCGCCCGGCCTTGATCTGCGGCGCGTTCGAGCTGCCCGACCACACCGCGGCGGTATCGCCCGCCACCGTGGCGGCCGCGGCGGGCGAGCCGCCCTTGAACGGCACGTGCAGCAGGTTGATGCCGGCGCGGCGCTTGAGCATTTCCATCGTCAGGTGGTGCTGGCTGCCGTTGCCGCCCGAGGCATACGCGAGCGGCGGGTTCGCCTTCTTCGCGTACTCGATGAACTCCGGAAAGGTGCGCACCGGCAGCGAGGGATTCACGGTCAGCACGAACTGGTTCGCGGCCACCGTCACCACCGGGGTGAGGTCGCGCAGCGTGTCGATCGGCATCTTGTAGAGATGCGGGTTGACCGTGATCTGGCTGTCGGCGAGCAAGCCGAGCGTGTGCCCGTCGGGCTGCGAGCGCGCCACCAGCTCGTTGGCGATGTTGCCGTTCGCGCCGGTCTTGTTCTCCACCACCACCGGCTGGCCGATGCTCTGCGAGAGCTTGTCCGCGATCACGCGCGCCGCGATGTCGGGCGCCCCGCCGGGCGGGATCGGCACGATGATCGTGATCGGCCGCGACGGGAATTGCGCGAAAACGTTGCCTGCGCAGAAGAGCAGAACGCCGAGGAGCAGGCGCACGCTGTGAAGGCGGTCCATCATTGCTCCATTGTACGGATGTACGTTACGCTCAAGAGCCCTCATGGGCGGCTGAAAGGGGTCAAGCATGGACCGTATTGCGCGCTTCGCCTTCACTCTCCCACTGCTTCTTTCCTCCCTCCCTGCGGCCGGGCAGCAGGTCACGAACGACGCCTACGCCCGGGACATGATGGGCCAGGTGGAGAAGAATCCGTTCGGCCTGTGCTGGCGGACTTACAGCTGGACGCCCGAGAAGGCCATTCGGGAGTGCGACCCGGACCTCTTCCCCGAGCCAAAACCGAAGCCGGCTGCCGCCGTCGCCGCACCGCCGCCCGTCGTCGCGGCGCCGCCAGCCCCGGCGCCCGCCCCGGCACCGGCACCGGTCGCAGCGCCGGTCGTTGCCGCACCCGCCGCCGCACCAGCGCCTGCTCCGCAACGGCGAACTGTTTCCCTCACGCTCGGCGCCGACGCGACCTTCGACACCGGGAAGGCCGAGCTCAAGCCTGAAGGGCGCGCCAAGCTAGACGACGTGGCAGCCAAGCTGAGCGAGCCGGGCGTGCAGATCGACTCGATGACCATTACCGGCCACACGGACGCGGTCGGCGGCGCGGCGTCGAACCAGCGCCTTTCCGAGCGACGTGCCGAGGCCGTGAAAGCCTACCTGGTTGGCAAAGGCGTCGACGGCGCCAAGATCCGCACGGTGGGGCGTGGCCCGACTCAGCCGGTGGCGGACAACAAGACGGCTCAAGGCCGTGCGCGGAACCGCCGAGTCGACGTGGAGATCACCGGAGCGCGGGCCGCGCAATAGCGGTCCAAGAGATGCGGTGGTAGGCGCGATTGGACTCGAACCAACGACCCCTACCATGTCAAGGTAGTGCTCTAACCAGCTGAGCTACGCGCCTAGCAGCATAATTTTACCTGTGGATCTGATCATCTGGCGGCACGCCGAGGCGGAAGACGGGGTGCCCGATCTCGAACGCAGGCTTACGCCCAAAGGACGCAAGCAGGCCGAGCGCGTCGCGCAGTGGCTGCTGCAGCGGCTGCCGGCGCGCTTTGCGGTGATCGCGAGCCCGGCGGCGCGCGCTCAGGAAACCGCCGAGGCGCTCGGCGTACCGGTGAAGACCGACCGCACGCTCGCGCCGGGCGCTTCGCCCGCGGCGATCTTCAAGGCGAGCGGCTGGCCGGACTACAAGACCGCGGCGGTGATCGTCGGCCACCAGCCGGATTTCGGCCGCGCGGTCGGCGAGCTGATCGGCTCGCGCGCCGGCGTGAGCATCAAGAAAGGCGGCGTGTGGTGGATCAGCAACCGCGTGCGCGACGAAGCCGACCAGGTCGTGGTGCGCGCGGTGGTGTCACCGGACTTGCTGTAGCACGGATACTTTCTTGTCCGAGAGACCGTTGACCTCGAGCTTCATGTCCACCGACTTCCAGTGCTTGGCCTCCGCTTCCAGCGCGTCGGCGGAGAGCGGGTTCTCTTCCAGCCAGGACTGAGGCAAGTCGATCGCGAAGCCGCCCGAATCGGCGGCGACGCGCAGGAACGGCAGCCTCGCGTCGCTGCGGCTGCGCAGGAAGAGCGCGGCGATGCGCAGCGCGAACACCAGCTTCCAGTCCACGCCGTCGAGCCCCGCGTCCTGCACCTTGCCGAGCTTGCCGCGGTGCGCGAGCACCAGGCGCGCGAGGCGCGCCTGCTCCATGCGCGAGAAGCCCGGCATGTCCGCGTTCGAGAGCACGTACGCGGAATGCTTGTGGTACGCGGCGTGCGCGATGGAGAGGCCGATCTCGGCCAGGCGCGCCGCCCAGCCGAGCATCAGCCGGTCGGGGTCGTCCTCGCGCTCCGCGCCGGGCGCGAGCGCATCGTAAATTCTCCAGGCCAGGCCTTTCACGCGCTCGGACTGCGCGGCGTCGACGCGATAGCGGCGCATGAACTGCGCCACCGTGGCCTCGCGCATGTCGCGGTGCTCGACGCGGCCGAGCAGGTCGTAGAGCACGCCGTGGCGCAGCGCGCCGTCGGAGACCTTCATGGTCTCGATGCCGAGCTCGTCCATGGCCGCCGAGAGGATGGCCACGCCGCCGGGGAGCACCGGCGCGCGGTTCTGCCGCAGGCCGGCGATGCGGTCCGGATCGGCCTTCTCCTGCTTGATGAGCAGCGAGCGGAGCTTCTCGAGACCCTCCCGGGTGATTCCCTCCGCGGCGAACTCGTTCTCGCGCAGGATGTTCTCGATCGAGCGCGCGGTCCCCGAGGACCCCACGGCCTCGTCCCAGCCGGCGGCGCGGTACGTGCGCACCATCGCCGCGAGCTCCTGGCGCGCGGCGAGCTCC